>DATJWL010000019.1:0-34783 GCA_035501215.1 Casimicrobiaceae bacterium | reverse complement strand
CTGCGCGGACGGTCCGGAAAATCCGCGCGGATCCGCGAAAAGCTCTCGCAGCGCGAGGAAAAGCAGCCCGAATAGCGTTCGCGGGACGAATGAAGAGAGCGGCCTCGGGGCCGCTCTTTTTTCTGAGGCCGTTTGCCCGCGGGACGCCCTCAAATACTGACGCACAGCGGCAGCGTTTGCCGCGCAGCGCCGGCAAAAATCGATGTTGCGGCCTGCGCGAGCGCCTCGGCTTGCAATGCGGGGCCATTTCACCGAATATCCCAACGTCAAAATTCCTCTTTTTTCGCCTGCGCAGGGTTCATGAAAGCGACGCTGTACGAAGCTCTCGGAATCGCGCCTACGGCCTCGGACGAAGAGGTGCGCGCCGCGCTGCGCCGCCTGATACGCAAGTACTACGCGAAGACGCGCGACGGCCAGGGTAACGTCGAAGAGGCCTTGCGCTTCATCAATCATGCCAGTCGCATATTGAGCGACTCGGAACAGCGTCAGCGCTACGATCAGGAGCTGGTCGCTACCGCGGAGACCGATCCCGAGGAAAGAATCGCCCACTTCGTTACCAGCGTCGCCATCGACGCCAATGCGGCCGCCACCGCAACCCAGGCCGGCGACGAAGCCATCGATGCCATCGACGTCGCCGATGAGCAGCTGCTCACCTCGCCAGTGGCGCCGGAGAAAACGCCGCATCACCCCGGCCTCACCGAGCGCGTCGTCGCATCGTTCGGGCGCTCGTTGCCGGGACGCGTCGCGCTGTGCGTGCTCTTCGGCGCATTCATCGTCGGCGCGATCGTCTTCGTGACTCCGGCCGATACGGTCCTGGTCGCGAAGCAGGTCCTGGTGTGGCTCACGCTGACGCTGTTGGTGCTGACGTTCGTCTACGGCGTCGTTCACGGGATCGCGTTCATGCGGCGCCGACGCGTTACCACGGCGCCTGGACTGCTGCCGCAGACCGATCTCGCGATCCTCAACTGGCGCCGCGAGAAAAGCGTGTTCCTCGGCACCAACGCTCCACAAGAGGACGCGAGCTGGATCTTCCAGCTCAGGATGGCGGAGCTCGAACGCGCGAAGGCGGGCCGGACGAGCGAGCCGCGGCCGTGGAACCGGCTCGCGGCACGCCTCTTCGATTACGCTATCTGGGGTCTCGTGCTCGCGCTGCTGCTCTCCGAGTTGCACGGCGCGGGGCTCATCGGAGACGAGGCTGCCTTCTGGGTCGGACACCCGCTGTTCGCGCCGATGCTCATCACGGCGAGCTGGGTGCCGGTCGAGGCGCTGCTCATCGCCTCGCTGCAGCAGACACCGGGCAAATGGCTCTTCGGCGTATACCTGCAGTTCTCCATCAGCGACGCGTACGCGCGACGAGATGTGCGCACGCAGTTGCAGCGCGCGCTGCGACGGGGCTTTCGCGTGTGGTGGGAAGGCCTCGCCTGCGGCTTCCCGCTGTTCGCGCCAGTCCTCATCGCGGTCGCGTATGAGAAGGTCGCGCAGAACGGCGAGACCGACTGGGATTTTGCCGAGGACTGCCTCGTGACCCACAGCCCGCCTGGGGCGCTCAACATCGTCACTGGTGTCGTCGGTCTCGCGGCGATGCTCTGGCTCTACGGCGTGGCCTGGCACGAGCCGATGGCAGAATCGGTTTCGATGGCTCGCGCCGCGGTGGCCACGTGGGCACCCTCGCCGCCGTCCTTGCTCTCGTACGGCTTGCAGGGTGATGTCGGCAAGATCGGCTCCATCGACCGCAGCGTGGCGGCCCCGGCACCGGATGCGCCTACGGTCAAGGCGCCACCCGTCAACGATGTCGACACGGCGGCGATCTTCGCGGAGCGGCAGGCGCGCCTTGCGCTGTTGCGCGGCGAGGGGCCACGCATGTTGCGCGCGGGCAATTGGCGCCGAGCCGCGGAGCTGTGCCAGGCCTGGTCGGATCTCGAGTTCTGGAACCCCGAGCCGTGGCGCTGCCTCGGCTATGCGCTGCAGGCGCAGGGCTACCATCAGGACGCGATCAACGCCTTCCGCAAGGCCGCTCAGTTCGATCCGAGCGACCGCAGCCTCGACGCCGCGATCGACAAGAGCCAGAAGGGAATCGTGCTCGACTTCCTGAATCGATACCGGCGTTAGTGCGTCACTAAGGACGTACCGCACCAACTGGCCGCCTCATTGGACACTGAGAGACGGCGCTAAGGCGCCGGTCAACGCGGCATCACGAGCCGCTTACCTTCGCGGCGGCGTCCTGCGCCGCCACCTCGCGCCGCACCGCGTCCATGTCGAGATCCTTCGCCGCTGCCAGCACCTGGTCGAGCGCGCTCGCGGAGAGCGCGCCCGCTTGCGCGAAGACGATGATGTTGTCGCGAAAGATCATCAGCGTCGGAATCGAGCGGATGCCAAATTGCGCGGCAAGATCCCTTTCATCCTCGGTGTTCACCTTGGCGAAGAGAACGTCGGGGTGGCGCGTCGCCGCGGCGGCGAACACCGGCGCGAAGACGCGACATGGCCCGCACCACGGCGCCCAGAAATCGATGACCGCGAACGGATGACCGTCGATCGAGGAGGCAAAGCCCTCCCTGGTGAGCTCCGCTACAGCTTGAGTTTCGGCGGTCATCGATCCCTGCCTATTTTCGTTTGAGCACGAACACGAATACGCCCTGTTCCTCGGTGTGCTGCACGAGGACGTTGCCCGTTTGCCTGCAGAACGCCTCGAAGTCACGCACCGACCCCGGGTCGGTTGCGAGAATGCGCAGCACCTGACCGCTCGTCATGTCATTGAGCGCCTTCTTGGTACGCAAGACCGGCAGCGGACAGTTGAGCCCCCGCGCATCCACCTCCCGGTGCACCTGAAGCGCCTGGTCCATTCCGCGTCCTAGTTCATCTAATTCATACTGACCTGCAGACCGGCCTTGATCCACGCGGCGATCCCGCCCTGAAGATGGTAGAGGCGCTGAAACCCCCGCTGCGCCAGCAACGCGCAGCCCTGCGCCGAGCGCGCGCCCGACAGGCAATAAAGCACGAGCGGTGCGTCAGGGTCGAATTCGCCCGCGCGCGCTGCGAGAGCGGCAAGCTCGATGTGTTGCGCGCCTGCAAGCATTCCGCGCGCGACCTCGGCAGCGCCGCGAACGTCGATCAAGCGCGGCCGCTCATCGCTTGCGAGCAGCCCCTGCAGGGCGGCAGGATCCAGTGACTGATACATGGCAACGTGCGCAGTCGATTCAAGTATATCAGCCTGCATCTCGAGCCCGCGTGTCCCGCCGATGATGCGCGAATCGCTAGCGACGCAGCCGCGCCAGCAGCTTCGTGGTCGAACGTCCGGGGACGAGCGGGATCGCCTCGAAGCGTCCGCCCCAGGCGATGACCTCAGCCGCGCCCACCGTGGTCTCGGCGGTGTAATCGCCTCCCTTGACGATGACGTCCGGGCGGCAGGCGAGCACCAGCGCGATCGGAGTATCCTCATCGAATGGAACCACCAGGCTTACCGACTCGAGCGCAGCCAGCACCGCGAGCCGGTCCTCGAGCGCGTTAACCGGGCGATCGTCGCCCTTGCCGAGGTGGCGCACCGACGCGTCGGTATTCACTCCGACGATGAGCGATGCGCCAAGGCTGCGCGCGCGGTCGAGATAGCTCACGTGTCCGCGGTGCAGGAGATCGAAGACGCCGTTGGTGAACACGCGCGGGCGCGGCAGCGCGGCAACGCGCTCGGCCAGTGTCGCGCGCGTGGCGATCTTCGCGGCGAAGCTCGGCACGGGCGACGTGCCGCCCGGACTCATCCGCTGATGTACTCGAAGACCTTCACCACGCGCTGCACGCCGCTCGTCGTGCTGGCGAGCTCGCCGGCCGCGGTCCCCTCGTCGCGCGTCACGATGCCTATTACATAGACCACGCCGCGCTCGGTGACCACCTTGACGTGGTTGATCTGGAACTTGTTCGCCTCGACGAAGCGCGCCTTGACCTTCGAGGTGATGAGCGTGTCGTTGCTGCGCGAGCCGAGGTCGGTCACCGGGCCGACGGCGAGTTCGTCCTGCACCGCGCGGACCTTCGGGTTGGAGCGTACGAGGTTTTCGACGTCGGCTTTTGCCGACTCGGCCGGCACTTCGCCGGTCAGGAGCACGATGCCGTTGTAGCTCGTGACGTTGACGTGAAAATCACCCTTGAACCGCTCGTGGATCTCGAGCACGGCTCGGTCTTCGATGACCTCGTCGTCGAGCTGAGTGCCCGTCGTGCGACGATCGGTAGCCACTGCAGCGCCGGCCGCGACGCCGGCACCGACCACGAGCGGGACGCAGCCGGAGAGCATAGCGATCGACGCGGCAAGCGCGGCGCCCGCCAAGCCGATCCGAATCATCTGCGCTTTCATCTCATTCCTCGTCGCCGAGAAGGCTCGCGTCGATCGCATCGCACATGCAGTGGATCGACAGTAGGTGCAGCTCCTGGATCCGGGCGGTCACCGCGTGCGGCACGCAGACGTGGACATCCTCGGCGGTCAGGAGTTCGCCGACCCGCCCGCCGCCCTTGCCGGTCAGCGCAACGACGCGCATGCCCCGCTCATGAGCCGCGTCGACTGCGGACACGACGTTCGCCGAGTTGCCCGAGGTGGAGATCGCGAGCAGCACATCGCCGGCACCGCCGAGCGCGCGCACCTGCTTCGAGAACACCTGCGCGTAATCGTAATCGTTGGCGATCGCGGTCAGAATCGAAGTGTCGGTCGCGAGCGAGATGGCGGGCAGCTCGGGACGCTCGCGCTCGAAGCGTCCCACCATCTCGGCGGCGAAATGCTGAGCGTCGGAAGCCGATCCTCCGTTGCCGCAGGCCAGGATCTTGCCATCCGCCAGCAGAGCCGAAGTCATGAGCGCGGCGGCGCGGGCGATCTGCGGCGCCAGCGTATCGACGGCGGCGAGCTTGAGTTGCGCGCTGGCGTTGAAATGCGCGCGGATGCGATGCGTCGTATCCATCGGGGGCGCGCGCATTGTAGCAATTTTCGCGTTCCCGCCGTTCGCGCTCACCCGCTTAGAACGTCGCGGAGCCATTCGATGCGCTCGGGCGCCAGGGCGTCGAGCAGAATCGCATCGAATCGGCAGGGGGGCTCACGCCCGAGCCGGCCGAGGTAATGCTTCGCAGCAAAACCGAGCCGCCGGCGCTTGCTGGCGGTGATGCTCGCAGCCGCGCCGCCGAACGCATTGCCGCGCCGGAGCCGCACCTCGACGAACACGAGGCTCGGCCCGTCGCGGGCGATCAGGTCGATTTCGCCGCCGCGGCAGCGGTAATTGCGCTCGATGATCCTCAACCCTTGCGCCTGCAGAAAGCGCGCAGCCAGCGCTTCGGCAGCGGCACCGCGGTTCATTGCGGCGACGTGTAGGCCACGCTCTGGCCGTCGTGAATGATCATCAGACGTCCTTCGCGTGCGAAATTGCGCGACAGGGTGAGCGACAGGTGACCGGTGGCGCCTTCGAACTCGACGCGCTGTGGCGGCACCGCATTGGCAAGAAGGTCGCCGAGCGCGAAAGCGTCGAGACCCAGCGCATACAGCCGCTCCAGGACGGGATCGCTCGAGTCGGGGCGCGGCAAGCGTGCGAAGGCGGCTGCGGACGGGTCGGCGAGCCACGGTATCTCGACGTAGCGGACGCCTTCGAGGTCGCGCAGCATCGACGGCTGCAGCCCATCGGCGATCTGGCTGCTCGCATAAACCGGTTTCTGCGGCAGGTACGGCTTGACGAGTGCCGCATCCTCTCCGGCGAGCGCGAGGAGCACCGCGTCCGGCGTCCGGACGGCGAGCTCGCGCCGGAGCAAGGCGAGCACTTCGGGATTCGCGTCGAAACGGTATTGCTTGAGCGCTCTGCCGCCGGAGCGCTCCCACTCGGCGGTGAAGGCGTTCGAAAAACGCTGCTGCAACGGGGCGTCGCTCGTCACGGTGGCGAGCGAGCGGGCGCCCTCGTCATAGGCGCGCCGTGCCAGCAGAGCCGCGTCGCTCTCGATCGTAAGCGCCACGGCATAGGTGTCGGCGGGCAAGGGCGTGCCGTCCTCGGGTTGATTCAACGCGAGCATCCGCGGCCTGAGCGGCGCCATCGCCAGCACGGTCTTGAGATCGTCGCGGGTGAGCGGACCGACGATGAGCGCTACGCCGGCCTCGGTCGCTGCGGCCACGGCCGGCAGCACGCCGTCGTCGGCGTGACCGATGACCTGGACGCGAGCGGCGCTCCCCGCGGTGGTCGCGGCCGCCAGGAAGCCCGCGCGCACCGCTTCCGCGGCGCGACCGTAAAGGGAAGATTGCAGCGGCAACACGATGGCGATGCGGTCGCTCCTGGGCTGATACGCGGGAGCGACCGGGATCGGCGACGCCGGAATCGCCGTCGCTTGCGGTGCGACCGGCTCGGGCGCAGCCGCGATGACCGCCGGAGCCGTCTCCGGTGCGCGCGCTGCCGGCGCAGCGGCAGGAGGCGCCGTCGCGGTTGCGGCGACAGGGCGCGAACGGGACAATGGGGCTGGGCCCGCGCATGCGACGAGCGCCAGAGTCGCCGCGAGGAGCGAGACTCTCGCGGCGCGCATGCAGGGGAATAAGACCTTCAAGAGGGAGACGTCGCGGTGGCGGCAGGCGAAGCTTTGCCGGCGATCGAGTCTGCATTATATGTCGTCGCCACGCCTCTCGGGAATCTGCGCGACCTCACGCTGCGCGCGCTCGACGTGCTCGCAGGGGTCGACCTGATCGCAGCCGAAGACACGCGCGTCACCCACGTTCTGCTCGCTCACCATCGCATTACCACGCGAACCTTGTCATTGCACGAACACAACGAGCGCGCCCGCGTCGGCAGAATCATCGATCTTCTCGCTGCGGGCGGGAGCGTTGCGCTCGTGACGGATGCCGGCACACCGGCGCTGAGCGATCCAGGGGCTCTGCTGGTCGATGCCGTGCTGGCGGCAGGACATCGCGTCGTACCGGTGCCGGGTCCGAGCGCGGTCGCGGCTGCGCTGTCCGTCTCGGGGGTGACTGCGCCGGAGTGGCTTTTCTGCGGGTTTCTCCCAGCGAAGGCTGCCGCGCGCCGGCGCGTGCTGACGCGCCTTTCCGCCTACCCGTTTGCGCTCGTCTTCTATGAAGCGCCGCATCGCATCGCCGCAGCCGTCGCGGCGCTCGCCGAAACGCTAGGGCCGAACCGGACGCTCGTGATCGCACGCGAGTTGACCAAGCGCTTCGAATCGATCCACCGTTGCCGACTGGATGAGGCCGCGGCCTGGCTCGCCGCTGATCCGGATCGCTTGCGTGGCGAGTTCGTCCTGATCGTGGACGCGCCTCCAGCCTCGGCTACGCAGTCGAGCGAGGACAACGCGAACGATGCCGTGCTCGAGGCGCTTCTTGCCGAGCTGCCGCTCGCCAAGGCCGTGCGTGTCGCCGTGGCCGTGACCGGCGCGCCGAGAAACGTTCTCTACCGGCGCGCGCTTGCGCTGCGTTCGGGTCGTGAGTGAAGCGGGTCCGCCGGAACGCACCGTGTTCGCGCAGCGTGACCCGATCCGGTGCGAAGCGTTGCCGGATCCGGCCGTGCGATACACTGCATCGATGAACGAAGCGGTAACGCTCGTGAAGGACGTCGCGGAACAAGCCGTCGGCTGGTCCGCGTCGCTCGAGCTCTCCTATGAGCGCCGCGGCGATCGCACGGTGCTATCGCGGCGACGGCATCAGGGACCGCTCGTCGCACAAAAAACGCTCTATCCCGAGGGCGACACCGTGTGCCAGACCGCGATCGTGCATCCTCCGGGAGGCATCGTCGGCGGCGATGAGCTTAACCTGTCCGTGCAGATCGGAGCGGAGGCGAAAGTTCAGCTTACGACACCCGGCGCGGCTCGCTGGTATCGGTCCGCGGGTGCACCAGCGCGACAGCGCATTTCCATAAGCGTGGGCGAGGGCGGTGCGGGCGAGTGGCTGCCGCAGGAAACGATCGTCTATGATGGCGCCATTGCCGACTGCGACACGCGCATCGAGTTGTGCCGGGGCGCGGCGTGGCTGGGATGGGACATCTTCTGTCTCGGACGGCGCGCGGCAGGAGAACGCTTCGCGCGCGGTCACCTGCGACAGCGCGTCGAGATCCTGCGCTGCGGCGTGCCGCAGTGGGTCGAGCGTGCCGTTCTCGAAGCCGACTCGCCCCGGCTCACTGCCGCGTCCGGCATGAGCGGACAATCCGTATTTGGCACGCTCGTTGCAGCCGCGGAAAGCGTTTCCGATGAACTGCTTACGGCGTGCCGCGCACTTCACGCACGCGGCGGAGAGATTGGAGTGACTCGCCTCCCGGGATTGCTCGTGGCGCGCTATCTCGGCGACTCGGGCGCAGCGGCGCGAGACTATTTCGCCGCCATCTGGGCCTTGGCGCGGCCCGCCCTGCTCGGTCGGGCGGCGGTCGTGCCGCGGATCTGGAGCACGTGATGCGCGGAGAGGCCGGACGATGGAACTGACGCCGCGCGAGCGCGACAAGCTGCTGTTGTTCACGGCCGCGTTGGTCGCCGAACGCCGCCTCGCGCGCGGGCTTAGGCTCAACTATCCGGAAACCGTGGCTTATCTCAGCGCAGCGATCGTCGAGGGCGCGCGCGACGGCCGCTCGGTCGCCGAGTTGATGAGCCACGGGACCACGCTTCTCACCCGCGACCAGGTGATGGAGGGCGTACCGGAGATGATTCCCGAGATCCAGGTCGAAGCGACGTTTCCCGACGGCACCAAGCTCGTGACCGTGCATCAGCCGATACCATGATCCCGGGCGAAATCCTCGCGCGCGCCGGGGAGATCACGCTCAATGCCGGTCGAAAGACCATCAGGCTTTCGGTCGCCAACACCGGCGACCGGCCGATCCAGGTCGGCTCGCACTATCACTTCGCCGAGACCAATGCCGCGCTTGCCTTCGATCGCGCGGCGGCACGCGGCTTCCGGCTCAACATCGCGGCCGGGACAGCGGTACGCTTCGAGCCGGGGCAGCAGCGAACTATCGAGCTGGTTTCGCTTTCCGGAGCGCGCGTCGTGTACGGTTTCACCGGCGCGGTCATGGGTCCGCTCGAAAAGGCGGCGAAGGCGCCGGCGGCGAAAAGACTCTCGTCCGCGAAAAGGCGCACCGCCAAACGGAGTCGCCGATGAAGATCGGCCGCCCCGCCTACGCGGAGATGTTCGGTCCCACGATCGGGGACCGGGTGCGCCTCGCCGATACCGACCTCGTCGTCGAAGTCGAAAAGGATTTCACGGTTTACGGCGAAGAGGTGAAGTTCGGCGGCGGCAAGGTGATCCGCGACGGCATGGGCCAGAGCCAGCGCATGGCCAAGGAGAGCGCGGACACGGTCATCACCAACGCGCTCGTGATCGACTGGTCGGGTATCGTGAAGTGCGACATCGCGATCAAGGACGGGAGGATCGCGAAGCTCGGCAAGGCCGGCAACCCCGACATCCAGCCGGGCGTGGACATCGTGATCGGTGCGGCGACCGAGATCATCGCGGGTGAAGGGATGATCGTGACTGCGGGCGGGATCGATTCGCACATCCACTTCATCTGCCCACAGCAGATCGACGAAGCGCTCGCGTCCGGCGTAACGACGATGATCGGCGGCGGCACGGGTCCAGCGACCGGCACCTTCGCGACCACCTGCACGCCGGGCCCGTGGCACATTCACCGCATGCTCGAAGCCGCGGAAGGCTTCCCGATGAACCTGGGCTTCCTCGGCAAGGGCAACGCGAGCCTCGCCGCACCGCTCGTCGAGCAGGTCGAGGCCGGCGCGATGGGGCTGAAGCTCCACGAAGACTGGGGCACGACGCCAGCAGCGATCGACGCCGCGCTCAAAGTCGCCGACAAGCTGGACGTGCAGGTCGCGATTCACACCGATACGCTTAACGAGTCCGGCTTCGTCGAAGCGACGCTCGCAGCAATCGGCGGGCGCACGATCCACACCTATCACACCGAGGGCGCCGGCGGGGGACACGCGCCCGACATCATCAAAGCGTGCGGCGAAGCGAACGTGCTGCCCTCGTCGACGAACCCGACCCGCCCTTACACCGTCAACACGATCGACGAGCATCTGGACATGCTGATGGTGTGTCATCACCTGGACCCGGCGATCGCGGAAGACATCGCCTTCGCCGAATCGCGTATCCGCCGCGAGACGATCGCGGCCGAGGACATCCTGCACGACCTTGGCGCCTTCTCGATGCTCTCCTCGGACTCGCAGGCGATGGGCAGGGTGGGCGAAGTGATCATCCGCACCTGGCAGACCGCGCACAAGATGAAAACGCAGCGCGGCAAGCTTCGCGGCGATCCGGCTGCGCACGACAACGGCCGCGTCAAGCGCTATATCGCGAAGTACACCATCAACCCCGCCATCGCGCACGGGGTGAGCCACGTCGTCGGCTCGGTCGAAGCGGGCAAGCTCGCCGATCTCGTGCTGTGGAAGCCCGCCTTCTTCGGCGTCAAGCCGGCGTTGATCCTCAAGGGCGGCGTGATCGCTGCGGCTGCGATGGGTGATCCGAACGCGTCGATTCCCACCCCACAGCCGGTGCATTATCGTCCGATGTTCGGTGCCTTCGGCAAAGCGCTGAGGAGCTCGGTCACCTTCGTCTCCAAGGCAGCCCTTAAGAACGCGGCGCTCGCGAGACTCGGGCTCGTCAAGCCTCTGGTGGCAGTCGAGAACACGCGTGCCATCGGCAAGCGCGACATGAAGCTCAACGACGCCCTGCCGAAGATCGAGGTCGATCCCGAAACCTACATTGTGCGCGCCGACGGCGAGCTCCTCGCCTGCGAGCCGGCGACCGAGCTGCCGCTGGCGCAGCGCTACTTTCTGTTCTGACGATGCTCGTTCTTCAGCGCCGGATCGCGCCCCAGGCGCACGCGAACGCGGAATTGCCTCTGCCTTTCGAGCTGCGCCAGAAGAGCCGCCTTCGCACGGCGCTCGCAAGCGGCGAAGAAGTCGGGCTGTTCCTGGAGCGCGGCACGGTACTACGGGGCGGCGATTGCCTCGAAGGCAATGACGGCCGTGTCGTTCGCGTGGTCGCGGCGCCAGAAGCGCTGATGGAGGTTGTGAGCGAGGATGCGCGTGCGCTCGCTCGCGCCGCGTATCACCTCGGCAATCGCCATGCGCCGGTCGAGGTGGGCGAAGGGTGGTTGCGCTTCGCCGCCGATCACGTGCTCTCCGAGATGCTGACCGGGATGGGGCTCGCGGTCAGCGCACTGTCCGCACCCTTCGAGCCTGAGGCGGGGGCCTACGCGGCGGGACACCATCATCACTCGAGTGAGGCGCGGCACGTCGGGATCATCCACGACTTCGCGCAGCGAGGAAGGACATCGTGATGTGCGAATCGGGAATGCATGACTCGAGCCTCGTACTGGTGCGCACGCTGCAGCTCGCGAGCCCCGTGCTGCCGATCGGCGCCTACAGTTATTCGCAGGGGCTGGAAGCCGTCGTTGCCGAAGGGCTCGTTCACGACGAACGCAGCGCGGGCTGCTGGATCGGCGAGCTGCTCGATGGATTGCTCGCCGCAGGCGAGGCGGCGATCCTGTGGCGGCTCCTCACTACCGTCGAGCGCACAGACTGGAACGCGTGCGAAGCGTGGAACGCGCGCTTTCGCGCCTCGCGCGAGACCTCCGAGCTTCGCGCCGAGACCGAGCAGATGGGAAGCTCGCTCGCGAAGCTTGCCCTCGAGCTGGAACTGCTCGACGCGTCCGTGCGGGCGATGTTGCCGCGGCTCGCGCCGATTACCCTGCCGGCCGCGTTTGCGTTGACTGCAGACGGTTTCGCGGTGCCTGCCTCCGCCGCGCTCACGGCGTATCTCTGGTCGTGGCTGGAGAACCAGGTGCTCGCCGCGATCAAGACCGTACCGCTTGGACAGGTCGCCGGACAGCGCCTCCTCACGGAGCTCGGCGCGCGCATTCCGGCGGTTGCAGCGCGGGCGCGCACCATCGCCGACGACGATCTGAATACCTTCGCCCCCGGCCTCGCGCTCGCGTCGTGCCGGCACGAGACGCAATACACGCGACTCTTTCGGTCCTGAACCATGAGCGAAAGCATTGCACAACCTCTGCGGGTTGGCATCGGCGGCCCCGTCGGTTCCGGTAAGACGGCGCTTGCGCTCGCGTTGTGCCGGGCATTGCGCGACCGCTACCAGCTCGCGGTCGTGACCAACGACATCTACACCGAGGAGGATGCGCGATTTCTCGTGCGCAACGACGCGCTTCCGCCGGAGCGGATCATCGGTGTCGAGACGGGCGGCTGCCCGCACACCGCGATCCGCGAGGACGCCTCGATCAATCTCGAAGCCATCGACCGGCTTGCGCGACGATTTGGCAATCTGGACGTCGTGTTCGTCGAGAGCGGCGGTGACAATCTCGCCGCCACCTTCTCGCCCGAGCTTTCGGACCTCACAATCTACGTCATCGATGTGGCTGCCGGCGACAAGATTCCGCGAAAGGGAGGGCCAGGTATCACGCGCTCGGACCTGCTCGTCATCAACAAGGTCGATCTCGCGCCACTGGTCGGCGCCTCGCTCGAAGTGATGGCGCGCGATGCGAAGAGAATGCGCGGCGAGCGCCCGTTCGTATTCACCAACCTCAAGACCGCGGACGGCGTCGATGCCGTGGTGCGCTTCATCGAGGAGAGGGGGATGCTCGGCGCCGCCGTTGATCGCCCGGCCTCCGGCAGCCCGCGCTAAATGCGGTCAAGGTGCCTGAAACTTCACCCGGCGGTGTGAGCCGTCGCAGAAAGGCTTGTTTCCTGAAGCGCCGCAACGGCACAGCAGCTGGCGGTTGCGCACTTCGTAGGTGAACCCGTCCGGCGCTTCGACCGGCACGCCGCCGAGCACCCACAACGCACCGTCGGGAATCGTAGCTATCGTCGGCTCGTGGTGTTCCTCGACCGGCGCGGAAGATCCCTGACGGCTAAATTGCAAACGGCCCGACGGACAGTGGGCGATCTGCCGCTGCAGGCGCGCCTTCACCGTCGGGTCCGCGCTCTCGGAGATCTCGCGCCAGACGCCTCCGTGCGGATCGCAGAAGGCGTAGCCGGCGCACAGCGACTCGTCGTCGGTCATCGTGATGCCGTGGCCCCGGTAGACCTTGCGACGCGTCTCGCCCGGCGCGCGATCCGCGGCGCAGGTTCCGTCGAAACCGATCTTCCTGTGCGTGCCGTCGCAGTACGGTTTGTCGCCCGAGTGGCCGCATCGGCACAACACGTAGGTCGCGCGCTGCGGCCGCGTCTCTCCGGTCGTCCAATCGACGGCGTCGCCGTGCTCATCGGCCCTCGGCGTACGGACCGTCAGGGCGATCGTGCCCGAGGCGAGGTAAGGGCCGTGGTTCGAGATGCGGATGCGCGGGCGGAGTTCGGGAATGCCTTTTCCCATCGCCTCTTCGCTCATGTTCTCTCCTCGCGACGGGAAGTCTGATCCGGGCTTCATTATAGACGTCGCGACATCGGCGCCGTGCCCTGGCTCCAAACCAGTGCAATGTCTGAAAAGGCGCACCGCAATGGATCGCTGCGATGTTCCCGGAGGCGTGGGCTAAGCGGGCGACGCGCTCGCGGATTCGAGATGCTCGATCCAGAAACAGTACGTTAGAAGCTTGTAACTCGTCATGGCATGGATCGTGCGATGCAACAGAGACCGGGGCGATCGTGTGCACCAATGCCACGCGTGCCCCTGTTGGATCTCGATCCCGGCTCACGGAAGCGTCCTTAACCACTCTACACGGAGTCCATCCATGCAACGAAGAAATTTTCTGAAGCGATTCGCGCTCACCGCGCTGGCCGCCGCCGGGCTGTGGGCGGCGCCCGGAGCGTTCGCCGCCGATACCATCAAGGTCGGCGTGTTGCATTCGTTGTCGGGGACGATGGCGATCAGCGAGACGGTACTGAAGGACGTTACGCTGATGGCGATCGAAGAGATCAATGCCAAGGGCGGTGTGAACGGCAAGAAGCTCGAGGCGGTGGTGGTCGATCCGGCGTCGAACTGGCCGCTCTTCGCAGAGAAGGCGAGACAGCTCCTGACGCAGGACAAGGTGGCGGTGGTGTTCGGCTGCTGGACGAGCGTGTCGCGCAAGTCGGTGCTTCCGGTCTTCGAGGAGCTGAACGGCTTGCTCTTCTACCCGGTGCAGTACGAAGGCGAGGAGCTGTCGAAGAACGTCTTTTACACCGGCGCAGCGCCGAATCAGCAGGCGATTCCGGCAGTCGAGTATCTGATGAGCAAGGAAGGCGGCGGCGCCAAGCGCTGGGTGCTGCTCGGCACCGACTACGTGTATCCACGCACCACGAACAAGATCCTGCGCGCGTTCCTGAAGTCGAAGGGTGTGGACGAGAAGGACATCATGGAGACGTACACGCCGTTCGGGCACAGTGACTACCAGACGATCGTCGCCGACATCAAGAAATTCTCCGCCGGGGGCAAGACCGCGGTCGTGTCGACCATCAACGGCGACTCCAACGTGCCGTTTTACAAGGAGCTCGGCAACGCGGGGCTCAAGGCAACCGACGTGCCCGTCGTCGCGTTCTCGGTAGGCGAAGAGGAGCTTCGCGGCGTCGATACCAAGCCGCTCGTCGGCCACCTCGCGGCGTGGAACTACTTCATGTCGCTCAAGAACCCGGCTAACGACGAGTTCAAGAAGAAGTGGGCGGCCTACGCCAAGGCGAAGAAGCTCCCCAACGCAAACAGGCCGCTCACCAACGACCCGATGGAAGCGGCTTACATTGGAATCAACATGTGGAAGCAGGCGGTCGAGAAGGCGAAGTCGACCGACGTCGACAAGGTGATCGTGGCGATGGCCGGGCAGACGTTCAAGGCGCCCGACGGTTTCACCATCAAGATGGACGAGAGGAACCATCATTTGTGGAAGCCGGTATTCATCGGCGAGGTGCAGGCGAACGGACAGTTCAACGTGGTATGGAAGACTCCCGGCCCGATCAGGGCGACGCCGTGGAGTCCGTACATTCCCGAGGACAAGGGCAAGAAGGACGAGCCGGACAAGGGGTAATCGGAACTTCATTGCACGAAAGGCAGCGGTGGCGGCGGCCCGTGATCACTCGCCGCTGCCGCTGTCGTGTTTCCGGTTTTCTTTCCCGAGGGGCGCGAGAGCGATGAGTTTCTTCGCGTTGTCGGCGCGCGCATTGGCGATCATGGCGCTCACCTGCTTCGCCGCTTCTGCGACCGCCGCCATCGATCCGCAGACGGTCCGTGATCTCGCTTTCGGCGGGAGCGACGACAAGATCAAGGCGATCGGAGCGCTTGCGGCGAGCGGCGACCCCGACGCGCTGCCGCTGCTGCAGGCGCTCCTCGACGGCGAAGTGCAAACGCTCGGCACGGACCAGGTCCTGCGCGTGAACGGCGCCGGCGCGGAAGCGCCCGCCGTCGACCTCATCACCGGCAAGGCCCTGCGCGAGTTGCCGGAGAGCCGTGACGACATCGTCATCAACAACCGGGTGCGCAAGACGCTCGGCACGGCCATCGCGGCGCTGAAGCTGTCCACGCCCGACAAGTCCGTCCGTCTCGCTGCAGCCAGGGAGCTCCAGAACGGTGCCGACGAAGACACGCTGCCCGCGATTACGAACGCGCTCGTCAACGAGAGCGATCCGGAGGTGAAGGATCTTCTTACGCTAACCCGTGCGGCGATTCAGCTCGAGAGCAAGGACAAGGCCACCCGGCTTGCCGCGATCCGCGCGCTGGCCGAGAGCAGCAACCCGAGGACGAAGACGCTGCTGCTCGGCGTGCTCGAACGCAAGGGAGACAGCTTCGCGGAGCCCGATCCGGAATTGCGGGCGGAGGCGCAGAAATCGCTGCGCGCGGTCGAAGGCAGGCTCGCCACCGGCGAGTTGATCGGCCGGGTATTCAGCGGCGTAAGCCTCGGCAGCATCCTGCTCCTCGCGGCCCTCGGGCTCGCCATCACCTACGGGTTGATGGGCGTCATCAACATGGCGCACGGCGAGCTGATCATGGTCGGCGCCTACGCGACCTACGTCGTGCAGAACCTGTTCCGGCAGTACGCGCCCGGCGCGTTCGATCTCTATCTCTTGTGTGCCGTGCCGGTCGCCTTCGCGGCCGCGGGTGGAGTGGGCATGGCGCTGGAGCGCAGCGTGATCCGCTTCCTGTATGGCCGGCCGCTGGAGACCTTGCTCGCGACTTGGGGCATCAGTCTCATCCTGATGCAGAGCGTGCGCACGATCTTCGGCGCAGCCAACGTGCAGGTCGAGAACCCGTCGTGGATGTCCGGCGGCATCGCGGCGGTGACGGGCGTTGTCCTGCCCTGGAACCGCATTGTGATCATCGGCTTCGCCGCGCTGGTGCTGCTCCTGATGTGGTTGCTGCTTTCCCGTACCCGGCTGGGACTTTTCGTGCGCGCCGTGACGCAGAATCGGGCAATGGCGAGCTGCACCGGCGTCCCGACACGACGCGTCGACACGCTCGCCTTCGGCCTCGGCTCGGGCATCGCGGGACTGGCCGGCTGCGCGCTGTCGCAGATCGGCAATGTTGGGCCCGATCTCGGTCAGAGCTACATCGTCGACTCGTTCATGGTCGTGGTCCTTGGCGGCGTGGGCCAGCTCGCGGGAACGGTTTACGCCGCGCTCGGTCTCGGCATCGTCAACAAGTTCCTCGAGGCGTGGTCCGGCGCCGTGCTCGCGAAGATCGCGGTGCTGGTGTTCATCATTTTCTTCATCCAGAAGCGGCCGCAGGGCCTGTTCGCCCTGAAGGGCCGGATGGCCGAAACGTGATGAGTGCGGCATTCGTCCCCGTCGACGCGCTGAGCGGACCGCGATCGCTGCGGCTGCTCTCGGCGGGCGGCTGGTCGTTCTACGCCATTGCCGCGGTGACGCTTTTCGTCATCCTGCCGGTGTCGCACCTCGCCGTCCCGTCGGACAGCGCGCTGCACCTCTCGGACTACTGGGTGACGCTGATCGGCAAGATCATGTGTTACGCCATCGTCGCCCTCGCGATGGATCTGATCTGGGGCTACACGGGCATCCTGTCGCTGGGCCACGGGCTCTTCTTCGCGCTCGGCGGCTACGCGATGGGCATGTACCTGATGCGCTCGATCGGGCGCGACGGGGTGTACCAGAGCGATCTGCCGGACTTCATGGTGTTCCTCGACTGGAAGAAGTATCCGTGGTACTGGAGCCTCACCGATCATTTCTGGTACGCGGCGCTGCTGGTCGTGCTCGTGCCGGGGCTCCTGGCACTGGCGTTCGGCTTCTTCGCCTTCCGCTCGCGCATCAAGGGCGTCTACTTCTCGATCATCACCCAGGCGCTCACCTACGCCGCGATGCTGCTCTTCTTCCGCAACGACACTGGGTTCGGCGGCAACAACGGCTTCACCGACTTCAAGCGCATATTGGGTTTTCCGATCACTGCACCGACGACGCGCATGGCGCTCTTCGCGATCACCGGCGCGGCGCTGCTCGGCTTCCTGCTCCTCGCGCGCTGGATAGTGACCTCCAAGCTGGGGCGCGTGCTGACCGCGATCCGTGACGCGGAAACCCGCGTGATGTTCTCCGGCTACAACCCCGTGTACTTCAAGCTCTTCATCTGGACCGTGTCGGCAATGATCTGCGGCATCGCCGGGGCTCTCTACGTGCCGCAGGTCGGGATCATCAACCCGAGCGAGATGTCGCCGGCGAACTCGATTGAGATCGCGATCTGGACCGCGGTCGGCGGGCGCGGAACTCTGATCGGCCCGGTGCTGGGCGCCGCGGCCGTCAATCTCGGCAAGAGCTGGCTCACGAAAGCGTTTCCGGAATACTGGCTGTTCGCGCTCGGGCTGCTGTTCATCATGGTCACCCTCTTCCTGCCGCGCGGACTGGCGGCGCTCTGGACGGCGCGGCGAAAATGGACATGAGCGCTTCCGCCACCCGCGAGCAATGGGACGATCCGGTCGCCAGCGGAGCGCGCGTGCTCGTCGAGGGCGTCGACACCAGCCATCGTAGCATCCTGTATCTCGACGGCATCTCGGTAAGCTTCGACGGCTTCAAGGCGCTCAACAATCTTTCGCTCACCATCGATGCCGGCGAGCTCCGCTGCGTCATCGGCCCGAACGGTGCCGGAAAGACGACGATGATGGACGTCATCACCGGCAAGACCCGGCCTGATGCCGGAACCGCCTTCTTCGGCCAGACCATCGACCTGACGCGCCTGACCGAGCCGGAGATCGCGGGGGCGGGCATCGGGCGCAAGTTTCAGAAGCCGACGGTGTTCGAGCAGCATACGGTGTACGAGAACCTCGAGCTGGCGCTCAAGGCCGACAAGCGCGTGTTGCCGACGCTGCTCTCCCGCCTCGGCGCACCCGAACGCGACCGCATCGCCGCGACGCTGGACACGATCAAGCTTGCAGCGGAAGCCGCGCGTCCCGCGGGCATGCTCTCGCACGGCCAGAAGCAATGGCTGGAGATCGGCATGCTCCTGATGCAGGAGCCCCAGGTGCTGCTGCTTGACGAGCCGGTCGCCGGAATGACTGACGAGGAGACGCGCCGCAGCGCCGAGCTTTTCGTCTCGCTCGCTGGACGCTACACGCTGATCGTGGTCGAGCACGACATGGATTTCGTCGGACGCATCGCGCAGCGAGTAACGGTGCTGCACGAGGGCAGCGTGCTCGCCGAGGGGTCGATGGAGGAGATCCAGGAGAACGAGCAAGTGATCGAGGTGTTTCTCGGAAGGTGACGATGCTTGCAGTGAATGCGCTCAATCAGTACTACGGCGGCAGTCATATCCTGCGCGACGTGGTTCTCGACGTGCCGTCCGGCGCTTGCACCGCCTTGCTCGGACGCAACGGCGTGGGCAAGACGACGCTGCTCAAATGCCTGATGGGTCTGCTCCCGATCCGCTCGGGCGACATCCGCTTCGACGGCGCGTCGATCGCGAGCTTGCCACCCTACGCCCGCGCCGCGCTCGGCATCGGCTACGTGCCACAGGGCCGCGACATTTTTCCTCGGCTGTCCGTGCTCGAGAACCTGCAGATGGGACTGGCCACGAAGAAGCGGAGCGCGCGCATCCCGGAGCTTGTCTTCGAGATGTTCCCGGTTCTGAAGGAGATGCTGAACCGCCGTGGCGGCGACTTGTCCGGAGGGCAGCAGCAGCAGCTCGCGATCGGCCGAGCGCTGGCGATGCGGCCGCGCCTGCTGGTGCTCGATGAGCCGACCGAAGGAATCCAGCCGTCGATCATCAAGGACATCGAGCGCGCGATCCGCAGGCTCGTGGCCGGCGGCGAGATGGCGATCCTGCTCGTCGAGCAGTACTACGATTTCGCGAGATCGCTTGCCGACCACTACGTCGTGCTGTCCCGCGGCGAGATCGTCGCGCGGGGCGAGGGCGCGGCGATGGACAAGGACTCCCTGCGCGTCCACCTTGCGGTCTAGCGCTTAATCCTGACCTGATGCGCGAGCGCGATCTCGCGCCCTTCGCGCGCGGAGTCGAGCATCGCCAGACAAACCTCGAGCGTGGCCTTCGCCCAGCGGGCGTCGTGGAGCGGCGGCCGGCCCCGGACGATCGCACCGTAGAGCTCGTCGAACACCTCGGCGCGCGGCACTTCCGGTCGCGGGAGCGGCTCGAACCGCGCGACATCGTCACCGTAGATCATTACGCCCGTGGGCAGCGGCCGCAGATCGGCGCGGTCGCACGAGACGAGCACGAAGCCGAAGTGCTCGTACCACGCGCCTGACGCGCCCGGTGCACCGGGCTCGCGATAATCGACGCCGCCGTAATTGCGCGCCTGCTTGAGCGCCGCTTCCTCGAGGGCGTTCGTGGCGCGCTTGAGATTGCGCCGGGCGCTGCCGTACCAGTCGGCGGCTTTTTCCCGACCGAGCTCGCCGATGCCGGCGGTGAGCTCGTCGCCGTCGAAGTGCGCGTAGCCGCTGTAGAGAATCGAGGCGAAGGCGCCGTCGACGAAGGTGAGGAGCGCCGCATAGGCGCCCTCGGTCGGGCGAGCGCTGTCCCATGCGCCGGTGAGCGCTCGGACGCGCGCGACGCGCCCGCCGCCGAGCAGGCGCACGATGTCGACCTGGTGCGCGCCCTGACTGAAGACGACACCGCCCCCCTCGGCGGTGACCAATTCCTCGGGACGACGCGGGCGATACAGGAAGTCGGTGTAGTACAGTGCATTGATCATGCGCGCCCCGCCGACCGTGCCTTCGTCGATCAACTCGCGCGTGCGCTGGATCGGGCGGTCGAAGCCATGGCTGTGCCCGACCACGAGCACGATGCCGGCGCGCTCGACCGCGTCGATGATGCGGTCGCACTCCGCCAGCGAGATCGCCATCGGCTTTTCGACCAGTACGTGCTTGCCATGCGCGGCCGCGACGGCGATGTGCTCGGCGTGATGCTGATGCGGCGTGGCGAGGTAGACGACCTCCACACCCGAATCGGCGCAAAGCTCGCCGACCGATGCGTACACGCGCGCGTCGAAGTCCGAAGCGAAACGCCGCGTGGCCTCGGGACGGGGGTCGGCCGCGGCGACCAGCTCGATCCGCGGGTCGGCCGCGAGCGAGGGGAGCATCACGGTGAAGGCCTTGCCGAGCCCGGCCACGCCGAGCTTCAAGCGTGGATGCGGTGTAGTGCGGATCTCGACATCGGTCATCGAGGTCGGGTATCTTTCAGGAGGCACGAAGTTTATGGCCAGGTCGCGCGTGCGGCAACGTCGCACGCACTCCGGCAGGCGGAGGCGCCATGTTGAGCCGCGAAGACAATGAACTCCTCTGCCGCGTAGAAGGCGAGGCGCCGATGGGGCGGCTCATGCGCGCGCACTGGATGCCGGCGTGCATGTCCGAGGAAGTGGCCGAGCCGGACGGAGCGCCCGTGCGCGTGCGGCTTCTCGGCGAGGATCTGGTGGCGTTTCGTGACACGGCAGGGCGGCTCGGCGTGCTCGACGAGCACTGTCCGCACCGGCGCGCCTCGCTCGCGCTCGGGCGCAACGAAGAATGCGGACTGCGCTGTCTCTACCACGGCTGGAAGGTCGACGTCGACGGCAACGTTGTCGACCGGCCGTCGGAATCGCACGAAGCCGTGCTGGCGAAGAAGGTCACGCACAAGAGTTATCCCTGCGGCGAGGCAGGCGGCTTCGTCTGGGTATGGATGGGGCCGCCGGCTCGCCTGCGCGAACTCGAGCCCCCCGCCTGGGCTCCGTCGCCGGACATTCGCACGAGCATCGTGAAGATGCACGTCCGCTGCAATTGGGCGCAGGTGCTCGAGGGCGCGATCGATTCTGCGCACAGCTCGAGCCTGCATTCGACCGACATGGTGCCGGCCGAGGTCGACCGAGCCGGCGCCGCGGAGGAGGAATGGCTGCGTCCGTCGACCGACAAGGCGCCGCGGCTCGAGGTGCAGCGCACCGACTTCGGGTTCCGCTACGTCGCGATCCGCAAGCCGATCCGCGACGCGGACACGCACGATTATCTGCGGATCACGCTTTTCGTCGCGCCGTTCACAGTGCTCATCCCGCCCAACGATCGCTACAACCTGTCGATCCTCAACATGCCGATCGATGACACGAACACGATGTTCTACTTCATCGCGTGGAGCAACGGCGAAGGCATCGAGCAGGAAGCGTGGCGCAAGTTTTGCGGTGCCCGCGTCGGCGTCGATCTGGACGCGAACTTCCGGCCCGTCCGAACGTTCGCCAACAACTATCTGCAGGATCGAGCGGCGATGAAGGCCGGCAGCCACACCGGCATCGAGGGGATCCCGAATCAGGACCTGGCGATGTGGGAGACGATGGGCCCGATCGCCGACCGCTCGCGGGAGCGGCTCGGCGCGAGCGACATGGCCATCGTGCAGTTTCGCCGCATCATGGTAGAGGCGGCGCGCACTGTCGCCGCGGGCGGTCCGGCGATCGGTACGGCGCCGGGACGCGTCGCACAGGTGAAACTTCGTTCCTTCGAGGGCATCGTACCCAAAACGACGAAGTGGACAACCCTCGGCGTTCCGGCGGCGGAGAACGCAACGCGCGACGCCGCGCCCGCTGCCTGATCGTCTCCGACACGGAGCATCGAATGACTCGAACCCGTTTCTTCCTTGTCGTTATCGCGAGCGCCGTGCTCGTGAGCGCCTGGCCCGTACACGCGCAGGAGACGCTCAAGCTGGCCGCCGGACAACGCGGCAACTGGGACACGACCATCGCCGAGGTCGGCCAGCGCGCAGGCATCTTCAAGAAACACGGACTCACCCTCGAGATCCTGTGGACGCAAGGTGCCGGGGAGACCCAGCAGGCAGTGATCTCGGGGAGCGTCGACATCGGCGTGGCGCCGGGGATCATGGGCGTGCTCTCCGCATTCTCCAAGGGCGCGCCGGTGCGCGTCATCGGCGCCGAGACCACGGGCGCGTCGGACCTGTATTGGTATGTCTTGGCCGACTCGCCGATCAAGTCGCTCAAGGACACCGAGGGCAAGACCATCGCCTATTCGACCAATGGCTCCTCGACGCACGGTGTAGTGACCGCGTTCATGAAGCAGTACGACCTGAAGGCCAAGCCGACCGCGACCGGCGGTCCGACGCCCACGCTCACCCAGGTGCTTTCCGGCCAGATCGATGTCGGCTGGTCCGCCCCGCCGTTCGGACTGCAGCAGCTCGACGAAGGCAAGATACGCATCATTGCGACCGGCAACGACGCCGCGGTGTTCAAGGGGCAGACGGTGCGCCTTCTCATCACCAACGTGCAGACGCTGCAAACGCGCAAGCCCGCGATCGACCGCTTCATGAAGGCGTATCGCGAGACGATCGACTGGCTGTACTCGGACGATCCGGCCGCGCTCAAAACCTATGCAGACTTCGTCGGGGTTCCGGTGGCCCTTGCCAAACGCACTCGCGACGGCTTCTTCCCCAAGGCTTCGGTGGATCCTGACCGGATCGTCGGGCTCGATACGATCGTCCAGGATGCGGTAGGGCTCAAGTTCACCTCGGCGCCGCTCACCAAGGATCAGCTCGCGGAGCTGATCCAGATTCCGCCGCGTTAGGTCGCTTAGCGGCGCCGGCTTGATCTGGCTCAAAGCCCTCGTGGCGGTCGCGGTGGCAGACTCAAGGCCATGCCACCTGCCGTTGCGGCCGGAACGCTCTCGGCCGTGTCTTTCGACGCTGAGCTGATCCGCAAGTACGATCAGTCAGGACCCCGCTACACCTCGTATCCCACGGCGGATCGGTTCACAGACGCTTTTACTGCCGAGCACCTGGTCAATGCGCTGCTCGCCCGCCAGGCATCCGGCAGCATGTCGGCGCGGCCGCTGTCGCTCTACGTGCACCTCCCGTTCTGCGACACGATCTGCTACTACTGCGGCTGCAACAAGGTCGTCACGCGCGACCATGAACGAGCGGCCAGGTATGTGCGCTACCTCGGACGCGAGATCGGCATCGTGGCCGGCCTCTGCGACGGGTCCGCACCCGTGGAGCAGGTGCACTGGGGCGGCGGTACGCCGACCTTCCTCGCGCCCGCCGAGATGACGGCGCTGATGGCGATGCTGCGCGAGGCGTTTCCCTTCGCGCCGGATGCCGAGATCTCGATCGAAGTCGACCCGCGCAAGGTCGAGGAGGAAAAGGTCGCTCATCTGGCCTGTTTGGGCTTCAACCGCATCTCGATCGGCGTCCAGGATTTCGATCCCGACGTGCAACGGGCAGTGAACCGGATCCAGAGCGAAGTCGAGACGAAGCGAGTCATCGACGCCGCGCGCGCCAACGCGTTCGGCTCGATCAACGTCGACCTGATTTACGGACTGCCGCGGCAGTCCGTGCCCGGGTTCGGCGCAACGCTCGACCGGGTGATCGCACTCGCGCCGGATCGGGTCGCGCTGTACAGCTACGCGCACGTGCCGCATCTGTTCAAGCCGCAACGCCGCATTGCCGAGGCCGAGCTGCCGAAGGCGGAGGATAAGCTCTCGATCCTTGGGCTCGCGATAGATAAGCTGACCCAAGCGGGCTACGTGTATATCGGCATGGATCACTTCGCGAAGCCGGAAGACGAGCTTGCGCTCGCCCAGCGCGCGCGCAAGCTGCACCGCAATTTCCAGGGCTACTCTACGCGTGGCGGCTGCGATCTGATCGGATTCGGAGTCTCGGCCATCGGCCAGATCGGCCGTTGCTACGCTCAGAACGTGAGAACGCTCGACGAGTACTACGAGCGCCTCGACGCAGATATGCTGCCCGTACTTCGCGGCACAACGCTCGATGCCGACGATCTTCTGCGCCGGGATGTCATCCAGCGGTTGATGTGCGATTTCGTCCTCGATTGTGCCGCGATCGAAGATGCGCATCAGGTGCGCTTCGGCGAATACTTCGCTTCCGAAATGGAGGCTTTGCATCTGCTCGCCGCCGACGGGCTGGTGGAGCTTGCTTCCGGAACGATCCGCGTCACTGCGCGCGGGCGTCTCCTCGTTCGCACCGTGGCGATGGTCTTCGACCGGTACCTGCGCGAGCAGCGCGAGCGCGCGCGGTATTCACGCGTCATCTGAAGAGGCCGCGATGCAGTCGATACGGATCATCAACGACGAGCACCGGTCGCTCGCCGCCGTGCTGCACGGGATGCTCTATCTCGTGCGCGAGATCCGCGAGCACGGCGCGAAGCCCGACTTCGCGGTGCTGGGCGCGATGGTCTACTACATCGACGCGTTTCCCGAACGCTTCCATCACCCGAAGGAGGATCGCTATCTCTTCCGCCTGCTGCGCATGCGGTCTCCGACCGCCGTCAAACTGATCGAGCGACTGGAGACCGAGCATCGTGCGGGCGCCGAGAAGATCCGGTTTCTGGAGCAGGCGCTCGCGCGCTACCAGCAGGGCGGACAGGCCGAATTCGCGGGATTTGCAGCAGCGGTCGAAGCCTACGCGGCGTTCCACTGGGATCACATGCGCGCCGAGGAAAAGGAGCTGCTTCCCCTCGCCGAGAAGTATCTGACTGCCGGAGACTGGGAAGCGGTCGACGCCGCGTTCATGGGACACAGCGATCCGCTGTTCGGGGCGGAGGCGGGCGCCGGATACGACGCGCTGTTCCGGCGCATCGTTAGTCTCGCACCTCCGCCGATCGGGGTCGGTCCCGCGATCAAAAAACGGTGAGGGGTCCCGGAACGGAGGCGGCGCGAAGGGCGAGGAGTGAACCAGGGGAGCGCCGCCCCGCCCGGGTATTCCCATCATTGCAAGCGGCGTGCCAACGGCATCCCGCGGCCAAGCCCGCGTTGCAGCGGGCCCGAACCACCGCCGGACGCCGAGGCGCGACGCAGCGCGTCACCTGCACGTCGCGAAGCGGCACTTCGCGCACCGATTACTCCGCAGGTAGCGGAGCGGCGCCGGCAACGGCGGCAGGCGCCCGGTGATGTTCTGCGCCGAGCAGCATGTAGACTGCAGGCACGACGAACAGCGTGAACAGGGTGCCGATCGAGAGGCCGGTGAAGATCACGAGCCCCATCGCGTGACGGCCTGCGGCGCCGGCGCCCGCCGCGATCACCAGCGGGATCACGCCGAACACCATCGCCGCCGTCGTCATCAGGATCGGACGCAGCCGCACCGCGGCCGCCTCTTCGATCGCCTCGCGCTTGCTCTTTCCCGCGAGCTGCAGCTGGTTGGCGAACTGGACGATCAGGATGCCGTGCTTGCTGACGAGCCCCATCAGCGTGACGAGACCGACCTGGGTATAGATGTTGAGCGTGGCGAACCCGAGGTTGATGAACAGCAGCGCCCCGAAGAGCGCCATCGGGACCGACACCAGGATCACCACGGGGTCACGGAAGCTCTCGTACTGCGCCGAGAGCGCAAGGAACACGATGATGATCGCGAACAACAGCGTGACTAGAAATCCGCCTGATTCCTGGACGTACTGCCGCGACGGTCCCGAGTAGTCGACCTGGTAGCCGCTCGGGGCGACCTCGAAGACGGCCTGCCGCATGAAGTCGAGCACCTGCTTCTGCGACACCGAGGGCGCGTAGACCCCGAAAATCGAGCCCGAATTGAGCTGTTGAAAGTGGTTGATGCCTTCAGGCACCGTCTGCGTCTTCTGCGTCGCTACGGTTGCTGCGGGCAGCAGCGAGCCATCCGGCGTCCGGATGTAGTAATCGAGCACCTGGTCCGGGTTGAGACGGTCGGTCTGGAGCACCTGAGGGATCACCTTGTACGAGCGCCCGGCGATGGAAAAGTAGTTCACGTAGCCGCCGCCGAGCGCCGCACCGAGCGCCGAGCCGACGTCCTGCTGGCTCAGCCCGAGTGTAGTGGCGAGATCGCGGTCGATCTGGACCGTGGTCTGCGGCTTGTCGAGCTTGAGGTCGGTGTCGACATAGAAAAATATGCCGCTGGCGCGGGCCTTCTGCAGCACCGCCTGCACGACGTCGTTCAAGCGCTCGAAGGGCTCGGTCGTTTTGATCACGATCTGCATCGGGAGGCCGCGCGAGCCGGGCAGCGGCGGGAACTGGAACGCGGCGACGGTTGCCCCTGCGATCGAGTTCCACTTCTGCTGCAGCTCCTGCTGCAGTTCCGTGGCGCCGCGCTTGCGCTCGTTCCATGGCTTGAAGAGGACGCCGCCGAAGGCCTGGTTGACGGTCGGCGAGCCGGTGATCTGGAAGATCTGGTCGTACTCCGGGAAGCTCTTCGCGATGTCGAACACCTGCCTGGAGTAGACGCTCATCTGTTGAGGCGTTGCGTTCGGCGGTCCCAGCACCTGCATCAGCACGATGCCCTGATCCTCCTGCGGCGCAAGCTCCGCCTTCGAGGTCATGAAAAGGTAGACCGTGCCGGCGAGCAGCAGCACGCCCATCACCACGATCACGATCCAGGTATCGAGCGTGCCGTGCAGGGCGCGCTGGTATCCGTGACGGACGCGGTCGAAAACGCGGTCGATGATCTTGACGAATCGGCCGCCCTCCTGTTCCGAGCGGAAGATGCGCGAAGTCATCATCGGCGAGAGCGTGAGCGCGATGATGCCCGAGACCGCGACCGCGGCGGCGACGGTGAACGCGAACTCCGTGAAGAGCGCGCCGGTAAGCCCGCCTTGGAAGCCGATCGGCACGTACACCGCGATCAGCACGATCGTCATGGCGATGATCGGCCCGCCCAGCTCGCGAGCGGCAATGATCGAAGCGTCGAACGGCGGTTTGCCTTCCACCTTCATGTGGCGGTCCACGTTCTCGACCACAATGATGGCGTCGTCGACCACCAGGCCGATCGCGAGCACGAGCGCGAGCAGCGTCAGCAGGTTGATCGAATAGCCGAGCAGCAGCATGATGAAGAACGCGCCAATCAGCGACAACGGCAGGGCGATCAGCGGAATCGCCACCGCCCGCAGGCTGCCGAGGAAGAGATAGATCACGATGCTCACGATGACGAGCGCCTGGATCAGCGTCTTCTCCACTTCGTCGATCGAGCTGCGGATGAACTTGGTGCCGTCGTAGACGATATCTCCCGTGATGCCGCTGGGCATCTGCGCCTGGATGTCCGGGAAGACGTTGCGAACGCGCTGCGCGACGTCGAGCACATTGGCATCCGGGGCGACCTTGATGCCGATGAATACTGCGTTGCGGCCGCCGAACGCGGTCGTGAAATCGTAGTTCTCCGCGCCGAGCACGACGTTGGCGACGTTCTCGAGGCGCACGATCGCGCCGTCCTTCTGCTTTACCGCGAGCTGCTTGAACTCGTCGACCGTATGCAGGCTTGTGTCGGCCGTCAGCTGGATGCTGACCATCTGACCCTTGGTGGTGCCGAGCGCCGCGAGGTAGTTGTTGTTGCTGAGCGCCGTGCGCACGTCGCTCGCGGTGACGCCGTACGCCGCCATCCGCTGCGGATCGAGCCAGGCACGCAGCGCGAACAGCCGTGCGCCAAGGATCTCCGCGGTCTGGACGCCCTCCACCGAGTCGAGCTTCGGCTTCACCACACGCGCCAGGTAGTCGGTGACGTTGTTGTTGGGCAAGACGCTGCTGAAAAAGCCCATGTACATAGCGTCGATCGTCTCGCCCACCTGGACCGTGAGCACCGGCTGCTGCGCCTCGGGCGGGAGCTGGTTGCGCACCGAGTTGACCTGGGTATTGATCTCGGTCAGGGCGCGGTTGGCGTCGTAATTGAGGCGCAGCGTGGCCTGGATCGTCGATACGCCGAGCGAGCTGGTCGACGAGAGGTAATCGATGCCTTGGGCCTGGGCGATCGCCGCTTCGAGCGGCTGCGTGATGAACCCCGCGACGGTCGCCGCGTCGGCGCCATAGTACGCGGTGCTGACAGTGACGACGGCGTTCTGCGTCTTCGGATACTGCCGGACCGAGAGGCTCGTGACCGCCTTGAGCCCCAGCACGAGGATGAGAAGGCTGACCGTGCTCGCAAGAACCGGCTTGCGAATGAAGATGTCGGTGAAGTTCATCGGCCCGCCTTCCTATTTTTCCTGCGGCGTGGGATTGGGACTGTTCGCGGGAACGACGGAGTTGTTGATGACGACCGGCGACCCGTTCTTGAGCTTGACCTGGCCGCTGGTCACGACCTCGGTGCCCGGCTCAACTCCCTTGACGATGGCGACCTGGTCGCCGCGGGTCGGTCCGGTCGTGACGAAGACCTGTTGCGCGGTCAGGACGGTGTTGCCCTTGTCGTCCTTCTTGTCCGATGCCTTGACGACGAACACGGTGTCGCCGTAGGGGTTGTAGGTGATCGCGGTTTGCGGCAGCGTGAGATAGCGCTGCTCGTCACCCGAGTTGAGCTTCACCGTCGCGTACATCCCGGGCAGCAGCTGCCTCTTGGCGTTAGGGATGGTCGCTTCGATCTGCACGTTACGCGTATTCGTGTCCACCTTGGGGTTGATTGCGTTCACCCGGCCCTCGAAGGTGATGCCCTTGTACGCGTCGGCGGCGAGGATCACCTTCTGGCCTATCGCCACCTGCGGCAGTTGCTGCTGCGGCAGATTGAAGTCGATGTAGATGGGATCGATCGTCTGCAGCGTGACTACCTTGTCGCCGGCGTTGAGATACTGGCCGGGGTTGACGGTGCTGATGCCGAGCTTGCCGGCGAAAGGCGCGCGGATCGTCTTCTTTTCGACGAGCGCGGCCTGCTGCGCGACCTGCGCGCGCTTGCTCTTGAGATCCGCGGCATCGGTGTCGACCTGTGCCTTGCTGATCACCTCCGCGGCGAGCTGCTGCTTGTCGCGCTCGTAGACCGTGGACGCGAGATCGGCGGCGGCCTCGAGCGCATGGAGCTGAGCGATGTCGGAGTCGGCATTGAGCTGCACGAGGACCTGGCCGGCCTTGACCTCGTCACCCGACTTGAATTCGATGCTGCGCACCAGGCCGGCAACTTCCGTCGTGACGTCCACGCCGCGCACCGCGCGCAGCGTTCCGACCGCGGAGAGCTGCGGCTGCCATTGCTGATAATCGATCTTCATCGCCGTAACGGTCGACGCGGGGATCGGGGCCGACGCCATATACTTCTGCATCATGTAGCCCTTGAACCAGTTGAAGCCGACCAGCCCGCCGAGCACGATGCCGACCGCAACGAGCATGATCACCATGCGCTTTTTCATCGAGGATTGCTCCGTTCGTATACGTCGCGCCGCTGTTACTGCGTGCGCGATACCGACTTAGTTTGTGTTCTGAGGCTCCTGCGCGCTCGCCGCGTTGTCCGGCTTCCACCAGCCGCCGCCGAGCGCCTGAAAGAGCGCGGCGGTGTCGGCATAGCGGTTCGCTTGCGCCAGCACCAGCGCGAACTGCGCCAGGTTGTACTCACGCTGCGCGTCGAGCAGGGCGATGTAGCTCGTGCCGCCGAGCTGATATTGCTTGCGTGTCAGTTCCAGTCGGTCCCGTGCGAGCGCTTCCGCATCGGTCTGCGCCTTGACCGTCCGCGCATCGCCCTCGAGCACGCGCAGCGCATCGGCGACGTTGCGAAATGCCTGCAACACCGTGTCGCGGTATTGCGCCTCTGCAGCCTCGTAGGCAGCGATCGCGGCGCGCCGGTTGGCCTCCAGCTCGCCACCGTGGAA
Source organism: Casimicrobiaceae bacterium (assembly GCA_035501215.1). Classification (GTDB taxonomy): domain Bacteria; phylum Pseudomonadota; class Gammaproteobacteria; order Burkholderiales; family Casimicrobiaceae; genus PALSA-1003. The sequence goes on along the minus strand of DATJWL010000019.1, from coordinate 4,922 downwards.
CAGCGGCTGCAGCAGCCCCGCGCCGAGGCTCCACAGGCTCGGCCCGGCGAACAGGTTATGCAGTTCATTCGACTGCGCGCCGAAGCTCGCGGTCAGGTTGATCTGCGGATACAGCGCGGCGGTCGCCACGCCGATCTGCGCACTCGCCTGATGCAGGAGAGCCTCGCTGGCGCGGATGTCCGGCCGCTGACGCACCAGTTCAGACGGAACGGTGACTGGGATTTCCTCGGGGAGGTGCAGCGTGTCGAGGTTGAACTCGGGCACCGCGGTCTCGCTCGGCAATTTTCCAGTGAGCACCGCGAGCAAATGCCGCGTCTGCGCCAGCTGGTTCTCCAGCGGCGGCAGGGTCGCTTCAGTCTGCGCCGCCTGCGCCTGCTGCGCCACGAGCTCCAGTCGTCCGACGCCGCCGAGCTCGAATTGGCGCGCCACCCGGCGAATCGTCTCTTGTTCGGCAGCGAGGATTCCGCGGGTGGATTGGATCTGTGCGCGCAGCCCAGCTTCGCGGATTGCTGCCGTAACAATGTTGCCGGTCAGCGCAAGGTGTGCACCCTCGAGCTGGTAGCTCTGATAGTCGACCACCGCGGCCAGCGACTCGAGCTGACGCCGATTGCCGCCGAAGATGTCGAGCATGTAGGAGACGTTGACCGACGCATTGTAGAGATTGAATGGCGGTGTCGCCCCGGACTGGTTGAATTCAGCGTTGGACAGCTTCTCGCGCGTCGCTGAAGCGTTCGCATCGACCGCGGGATACATGAGGGCGCCCGTTCGCGCGGTGAGATTCTCCTGCGCCTGGCGCAGCGTCGCGCGCGCGGCGTCCAGGGTCGGACTGTCGGCGAGCCCTTCGCGGATCAGACGGTCGAGCGGCTCGGATCGATACAAGGACCACCACTGGGCTGGGAGATCGGCGCCGTCGACGAAGCGTTGCGCTGCTCCCGCCACGCCCGGCGACGACACGGTTTCCCGCTCGAGCGGCGAATCGGTATAGCGCGAGGTCTGCGGCGCGTCGGGCCGCTGGAAGTCGGGTCCGACCATGCAACCGCTCATGGCGAACGCGACGAGAGCGAGGATCGAATTACGTAGGCCTAACACGTGCAAGCTCCTCGAGGTGACCCTGATTTCTCTTCTTGTTCCGAGAGCTTCGTCCCATCCGACTGACCGATTCCGCTCGCCATTTGTTCCGCCGAGGCAGCAGATCGGTAGGCGTCTACCGTGCGCAGCAGACACCGGTCGATGAGTGGGCCCGGCTGGATTCGAACCAGCGACCAAAGGATTATGAGTCCTCTGCTCTAACCAACTGAGCTACAGGCCCGGGTGCGGGGTTGCGATTATAGCTCGCCATCTCGTTTTCCTCCGATTCGCTGGAACGATGCCTGCATTCAAATCGTCTCGAGATCATCACCAATTCACCTGATTGCCGACAGCACGCGCGCAAGCACCGCTTGATCGGCTTCGGAGAGCGTCTTCGCAAACTCCTTCTGCGCGCGTCCCACGTGCTGCGCGCCTGCGGCCTGACGCTCGATACCGAGCGGTGTGATCATTGCCCGCACGCCGCGGCGATCGTTGGGATCGTCCACGCGGCGCACCAGGCCGTCGGCTTCCAGACGGTCGATAAGCTGCGTGATGTTCGACCGCACGCAGGTCATGCGCTCGGCACATTCGCCGAGACTCAGCGGCTCGCCGGCGCGCACCAGATGCGTCAACACGCCGAACTTCGCGGCAGAGAGCCCGACCTCCTCGAGCGCTTCTTCGAGCCGCCGCTCGACGGCGTGGCCCGCCTGCATGAGCGAAAACATCACCCGGCAATCGTCCCGCTCGACGCGGGTGCGCGCTGTTCCGCGGCCTTTCTTCATGCATGAACTATACAGTGCTGTTGCTTTGCCGTCAACGATGTCGCCTGTCGCGCCCCCGCCTGAAGACAGCGAACCGCGAGGCCGCTTAATTTAACCATAAAGTTAAATGCTCGTCGACCCCTCCCGCCGGCCTGATAGACTCATCCGTGCATGGCCCTTACCCATTATCTGCAGCCGCTGCTGTCCCCGGGCACGGTCGCGCTCTGCGGGGCTTCGGAGCGTCCGGGGTCGCTTGGACGGATCGTGTACGAGAATCTGCTCAATGGGCCGTTCCGCGGCGAGTTGTACGCCGTCAATCCGGCGCACCGCGCCCTGCTTGGCCGGCCCGCGTTCGCGTCGCTCACCGCGATCGCGCGGCCGATCGACTTGGCGGCGATCTGCGCGCCGCCGCCCGCCGTGCCTGGGATACTGGCGGAGTGCAGGGGCCGGGTGCGCGGAGCCGTGGTCATGTCCGGTGCGCCCACGGCGCCGGCGGTCACCTACGCGCGCTGGCGGCGCGAAATCGCAAGCGCCGCGCGCACCGCGAAACTGCCGCTGCTCGGTCCGGCAAGCTTCGGCGTCGTCCGCACGTCTTCCGGATTGAATGCGACTTACGGTTCCATCGCGGCCTTGCCAGGACGCCTGACGCTGATATCGCAATCGGGGACGGTCGCCAGCGCCCTGCTCGACTTTGCAAGCACCGCAGGCATCGGGTTCGCCTCGGTCGTTGTCCTGGGCGCCGCCGCCGACGTAGATATCGGCGAGGTGCTCGACTTCGCGCTCGCTGATGCGGAGACCGACAGCATCCTCCTGTACCTCGAAACGCTTCGCGAGGCGCGCCCTCTCATGTCGGCGCTGCGCGCCGCAGCCCGCACCAAGCCGGTGGTCGTGCTAAAGGCGGGGCGCTACTTCGCGGCCGATGGCGATGTTCCGGCGCCCGATCAGGTGTTCGACGCCGCGCTGAAACGCGCCGGAACGGTGCGCGTGCACTCGTATACACAGCTTTTCGCCGCGGCGCGGCTGCTCGCCACGGGACGCATTCCTCGCGGCAACCGGCTCGCGATCGTTACCAACGGACGCGGCCCTGGCCTGCTCGCGGCGGATTGCGCCCGCGATCTCGGCGTGCCCCTTGCGAGGTTCAGCGACGCGACCCGAACGAGACTGGCGCCGCTATTGCCCACGAACGTGAAGCCGGTCAATCCCGTGGACGTTTCCGGAGAGGCGCTCCCGGAGCGCTTCGGCGCCGCCGTCGAGGCGGTCCTCGACGATGCCACGACCGACGGCGTGCTCGCGTTGCACGTCACCGTGCCGGCCGCGCCGCCGACGGACACCGCCCGCGCCGTGGCGGCCGCGGCGAAGAATGCCGGTAAGCCCGTGCTCGCCGCGTGGCTCGGCAGCGTGGACCGCCCGGAAACGCGCGCTGCCCTGGAGACGAGCGGCATCGCGGACTTCTTCACGCCCGAGAACGCCGTTCAGGCATTCTCGTTTCTCGCCTCGTATCGGCGCAATCAAGAGTGGTTGCTGGAAGCGCCGCCCTCGCAATTGGAGATCGAAGCGCCGGATCTCGCGTTGGCGGCTCGGGTGCGCGTCCAGGCGATCGCAGCGCGACGTGCGACGCTGACTGCGGGGGAAACGCGGCGACTCCTCGCCGCTTTCGGCATCACGATGGTCCCGCACGCGCTGCGGCGCAGAAGCACGAAACGCTCGCCCGCCGGCGGCGAGATGAAAGTGGCGATCGCTACCGACCGCGTATTCGGGCCGGTCATCGCGCTCGGAGCATCAGCGGCGAAAGCAGGAGAGCTCTCGCTGATGCTGCCACCGCTCAATCGAAAGCTTGCCAGCGATCTGATCGCGGTGGCGGCGCCGTCGAGTCTTCGTGCTCGCGACGCGCCGTTGCAGAGCCTGCTGCTTCGCGTGTCGGCCCTCGCCTGCGCGCTACCGTGGGTCGTCAAGCTCGAACTCGATCCGGTGCGGATCGCTGCCTCGGGAGCGCTGGTCGCGGGTGCGCGCGTCGTCATCGGCCTCCGCACGCCGGCCAGCGCCGGCGGCTATCGGCACATGGCGATCCATCCATATCCGGTGGAGCTGGAGACCACGCTTTCGCTGCGCGACGGAACGCGCCTGCGCGTTCGCCCGATCCGCCCGGAGGATGCGGATCGCGAGCGCGCGTTCGTCGCCGGCCTCTCGGACGAAAGCCGCTACTTGCGGTTTATGCAGCATCTGCCCCAGCTGACGCCCCGGATGCTGGCGCGCTTCACGCAGGTCGATTACGACCGCGAGCTGGCGCTGATCGCGCTCGATCGCGCGCGAGGCAAGGAAAGAATCATCGCCGTGGCACGCTACGTCGGCAATCCGGACCGCGAGAGCGCGGAGTTTGCCATCGTCGTCGCGGATGCATGGCACGGGCGGGGGGTCGGGCGCGCGCTCATGCAACTGCTGATCGCCTGCGCGAAAAGGCGCGGGTTCTCGCGGCTCGTCGGCAACGTGCTCACGATCAACAAGTCGATGCTCGATTTCGTGTCGGGACTGGGGTTCCATCGAGAGAAAGACCCCGACGACCCGGAGCAGGTCATCGTGACCCTCGAGCTCGGGCCGCGCAAGCAGTAGAAAAAAACACGCCCCGGCAAGGCGGGGCGTGTCTGCGGCAATCTGGCGAAAGCTGATCGTCGCGATCAACCTTCTCCCTCGAGAAAGCTTCTCAGCTTCTCGGAGCGCGAGGGATGGCGGAGCTTGCGCAGCGCCTTCGCCTCGATCTGCCGGATGCGCTCGCGGGTGACGTCGAACTGCTTGCCGATATCCTCGAGCAAGTGATCGGTCGCGAAGCGCTTCGGCACCACGACCTTCAGCCGCTCGAGGTTCTCCGCGTTGCCCTCGTCTCCTCGACTTCGTCGTCGCTCTCGTCAACCGCGTCGAGCTCAATGACACTTCGTGGCGTGGCCGGAATCGAGCTGGGCAAGGTACGTTGCGCTTTTTGCCACGCGATTGTCGGCGCCTACGCTCACTACGATGTTTCCGGTAGGTTTCAAGGGCGTGTAGGTCACGCCGTTGATGCCCGTGTTGCCGCCCAGCGGCGACACAAGGGTGCTGACCCCG
>DATJWL010000018.1:0-10459 GCA_035501215.1 Casimicrobiaceae bacterium | reverse complement strand
CCTCTACGGACTGGGCGGCTGCATCCTCGCGGTGCTGTGGCTGCTCCGGCAGCGGTGGCTCCTATGGAAGCCGGCGCTCGCTGCCGGCGCGATCGTTGCCGCGATCAACGCAGCGGCGCAACTCGCCAATGCGCCGCAGGCGTGGTTCAACTACGACACCGCGCAGTCGACGAGCGTGTTCTGGGCGCAGTACGTCGGCGTCAATGTGGCGGTTGCCATTGCCGCGGCGTTGGGCCTCACGCTCGTGTTCATGGCCGCCGAAAGCCTTTCGCGGCGGGCGTTCTCCGAGCATCCCCAGCTCTGGCGTCTGTGGTCGCGCGAGGCGGCGCCGAGCCGAGCCGTGCTCGGGCGGACGCTCGGCGGCTATCTCTTCGTGCCGATCGAGTTGGGGCTGATCGCGGCGTTCTACTTCGTCACCAACCGCTATTTCGGCTGGTGGCAGCCCTCGGAAATGCTGACCGATCCCAACATCCTCGGGAGTGCGGTGCCGGGGCTGTCCCCGATCGGCATGGCGCTGCAGGCGGGGTTCCTCGAGGAATGTCTGTTCCGCGCCGTGCCGCTCTCGCTCGCGGCGCTGATCGGGGCGCACTTCGGCTTGCGGCGGACGCTGATCGGGATCACGCTCGTGCTGCAGGCGCTTGTCTTCGCAGCCGCCCACGCCAACTATCCGGGCTTTCCCGCCTACTCGCGGCTCGTCGAGCTGGTCGGTCCCGCGTTCATCTGGGGCCTCATCTTCCTGCGCTTCGGACTTCTTCCGACCGTGATCCTGCACGCGCTGTTCGACCTGATCCTCATGTCGATCCCGGTGTTTCTCGTGCATGGACGAGCGGGCGAGTTGAATCAGACCATCGTCGCCGCGGCGGCGCTCGTACCGCTGCTCATCGTTTCGCTGCGGCGAGCGAGCATCGGCGCATGGGTGTCGCTGCCGTCTTCACTTCTCAACGGTGCGTGGAGCCCCGCGGCGGCGCGCGTGCGCAGCGCGCCCGTGACCACTCGGGCGGCGGCGGGAGCATGGGCGGCGCGGTTCCAGCGCGCACTGCCCATCCTCGCCATGCTGGGCGTCGTGGCAATCGCCCTGGCGGGCGATTTCCGCGGCGATGCGCCGCCGCTTTCGATCGGGCGCGCGGAAGCGGTGGCGGCCGCCGATGCCGCACTCGCCAAGCGCGGCGTCAAGCTGCCGCCGGATTGGCATCGATACGCGGTGACGCGTATCGCGCCAGATGACGCGCAATGGCAATGGCACACCTTTGTCTGGCGCGAGGCCGGACAAGCCGTGTATCGAAAGCTGATGGGGAATTGGCTTGCACCGCCGTTGTGGGAAGTGCGCTATGCCCGATTCTCAGGCAGCGACGTTGCCGATCGCGCCGAAGAATGGCGCGTGACGATCGACGGTACGGGCAAAGTGCGCAGCGTGCGCCATGCCTTGCCCGAGCAGCGGCCCGGCGCGCATCTGTCTCGCGACGAGGCACGCGTTCTCGCGCAGAGCGAGCTGCGCCAGGCGTTCGGTCTCGATCCGGCGGCGCTGCGCGAAGTGGAGGTGAAGGAGGATCCGCAACCCGCGCGTACAGACTGGCAATTCACCGTTTCCGATCCGCGCGTCGATGCAGGAAAGGGCGGCGAGGTGCGCGCGGTCGTATCCATTGCGGGGGACGAGGTCGCCGCTTCGGGACGGTACATCTTCGTGCCGGAAGCGTGGCAGCGTGGCGAGCGCGAGCGCACCGGGCGACTGAACATCGTCAAAATCGGCGTCGGTCTCGTTTTCGCTCTGCTCGGCCTGGGGGTGATCGTCTGGGCAAGCGTTGCCTGGACGCGAGACCACTTCGATCGCCGCGCGTTCTGGGCGGTTGCGTCGGTGTCGCTCGCCGCTGCGCTCATCAACGCGGTCGATCAGTGGCCGTCCGTGGCGTTCGGGTTGCGCACGACCGAACCCGTGCTGCAACAGGTCGCGCTCTCCTCCGCGGGGATGCTCTTCGGCGCGGTGATCCGCGCGTTGCTCGCGGGCATGCTCTGTGGGGTTGCCGCCTATGCTGCGCGCATGCATGTGACGCCGGGGCTCGATGCCTGGAAGCTGTGGCTTCGTGGCGCCGCCGTGGGCCTTCTTGCAGTCGGTGTCGATGCGCTGATCGGGCTCTTCACGCCACATCTGACGCCGTCCTGGCCGCGCTTCGGCGCTGAGAATGCCGCCTGGCCTTGGCTCAGCAGTGCGGTCACGACGGTCAGCGTCTTCATCCCGATGGGGGCTGCGATCATCGCGTTTCGCTGGCTCGATCGGTTCACCTCCGGCTGGACGCGGCATCGGGTGCTCTGTATCGCGGTCCTTATCCTTGGCGGAGGCGCGCTCGCCGCGGTTCGCGCGAACGAGTGGCTCGACATCGTGCTCTCCGGCCTCGTCGGTGGAACCGTGTCCGCGTTCCTGTTTGCCTTCGTGCTGCGCTTCGATCTTCGCGTCATTCCGGCGTTGATCGCCGTCTACATGGCGACCGAGGCGCTGGTGGGAGCGCTGAGCAAGGGCACGCCCCAGGCCTGGACCCTCTACGCGATAGCCGCGGCATTGATGCTCGCCATCTCCTGGGTGGCAACGCGCTATCTCGTCGCCCAAGGGGAGATCCGGGAGGCGGCCGCGCCCCTCGCAGCCGCGCCCGCATCGGAGTAGCTGCGCTAAGAAAACTACGGTGACGTCTGCACCGTCACCCAGTTCGGAATCACGTTGTTGTTGGCGAGGTGGACCGCGGCGACGTTTCCGCGCGTCGCCCACGGGATCACCTGCCGGTGGAGCGGCAGGTGCAACAACTCGTCGTGCTGGATCATCAGCGCGTCGTTGATGAGCTTGCGCCGCTTCTCCACGTCCATCTCGACCTTGATCTGGTCGATGAGCGCATCGAGCTTCGGGTTCGAGTAGCGCCCGTAGTTGTAGTCGCCGTCGCCCTTGGCATTGGCGGTGTGCAGCACCGGCTGCAGGATGAAGATCGGATCGGTCGCGGCGCCGCCCCAGCCGAGCATGTACAGGCTGGTGTCGAGCTTCTCGAGCTTGGGGAAATAGTTGGCGCGGGGCATCGCCGTCACGCTGGTGGTCACGCCGATCTGGCTCCACATCGCGGCGAGCGCCTGGCAGATCTTCTCGTCGTTCACATAGCGGTTGTTCGGACAGTCGAGCGTCACCTCGAAACCGTTCGGGTACCCGGCCTCGGCGAGCAGCTGCTTCGCCTTGGCGCGATCGAACGGGAAACGCCGCTCCGGCTCGGCAATCCACGGCAGCGGCGCCGGCAGCATCGCACCCGTGGGCTTCGATAATCCGCGCATCGTGGTGCTGCGCAGCGCATCGATGTCCACGGCCTGATAGAGCGCCTGCCGCACGCGCTTGTCCTTGAACGGGTTCTTGCCCTTGACGTTCGAGTACAAGAGCTCGTCGCGCTGCTGGTCCATGCCGATGAAGATGACGCGGTTCTCCGTGCCCTCGAGCACTTTCACGCTCGGATTCTGCTTGAGGCGCGGTACGTCCTGGACGGGAGGATCGTTGATGATGTCGACTTCGCCGGAGACGAGGGCCGCGAGCCGCGTGGCGTCGGAAGCGATCGGGGTGTACACGACTTCGTCGACGTTGCCGGTAAACCGACCTTCTTTGATGCCCCACCAGTTCGGGTTCTTGACCAGCACCGTCTTCACGTCGGGCTCGCGCGATTTCAGCATGTAGGCGCCGGTGCCGTTCGCCTGGTGCGCGGTGATCATGTCCTCCTTCTGCGTGAAATTCTGCGGCTTGGTCGCGCGGTTCTTCTCGCACCAGGCCTTGCTCATGATGTTGATCGTCGCGAGATGCTCCAGCTCGATCGGATTGGGGCCGTTGGTGGTGAACTCGACGGTAAGGTCGTCGATCTTCTTCGGCACGCCGGCGGCGTTGGAATAGACGCGAAGCTGCGACGACGGCTCGGCTGCGCGCTGGTAGGAGAACACGACGTCGTCGGCGGTGAACGGCGTGCCGTCGTGGAACTTCACGCCGGGGCGCAGCTTGACGCGCCAGACCGTCGGACTTATCTGCTGCCAGGATACGGCGAGCTCGGGGGTCAGGTTGAGCTGCTTGTCGCGGCCGATCAGGAACTCGTAGATGAGCTGGTTGACGTTGTTGGTGAGGCCCTCGTTCTGCGAATGGGGATCGGTGGTTTGCGGATCGCCGCGGTTGGCCCAGCGCAGCGTGACGGCGTCGACGTTGGCGGCGGCGAGTCCGGCGAGGACGAGCGCGAGCAGGACGGTTCGGAACATGGCAGTTCCCCTGCGGTTCGGGTGCGGCCATCATAACTCACTCGAGATAGAATGCCGCGCCGTGCGCACGAGTCCTTCGCCTTCCGTTGCCGATCGCCTCCGCTCCGAGCTCGACGCCGTGATGGTTGCCGATCGGCCGAGGCTCGCGGGCAGGATCGCGCGGCTCGCCCGGCGCGATGTTCCGCCGGCCGAGATCGAGCGGGTGGCGAATGCGGTCGCCGCGGCACGGGAACGCGCGCAGCGGCGCGCTGCTTGCGTGCCGCGAATCGCTTATCCGCCCGACCTGCCGGTGTCCGAACGGCGCGACGAGATCGCCGCGGCCATTCGCGAGCACCCGGTGGTCATCGTCTGCGGCGAAACCGGATCGGGCAAGACGACCCAGCTGCCCAAGATCTGCCTCGAGCTGGGCCGCGGCCTGCTCGGCTTCATCGGCCACACCCAGCCGCGCCGCATCGCCGCGCGCAGCGTGGCAGCGCGGATCGCCGAGGAGCTGGGTACTCCGCTCGGAGCCGCGGTCGGCTACAAGGTTCGCTTCACCGATCGCACGCAGCCCGACGCCTACATCAAGCTCATGACCGACGGCATTCTCCTCGCCGAGACGCAGGGCGACCGGCTGCTCGCAGCGTACGACACCATAATCGTCGACGAAGCCCATGAACGCAGCCTCAACATCGACTTCCTGATCGGCTACTTGCGGCAGCTCACGGCGCAGCGGCCCGACCTGAAGATCGTCGTGACTTCGGCGACGCTCGACGCCGAGCGCTTCGCGCGTCATTTTGGCGCGCCCGGCCATCCAGCGCCGGTGATCGAGGTATCGGGACGGATGTACCCCGTCGAAGTCCGCTATCGACCCCTGGCGCAGGACGAGGACGACGACGAGGAGCCGTTGGAGGAAGCCATCGTCGGCGCAGTGGAAGAACTGTGGCGCGAGGGATCCGGCGACATCCTGGCGTTCCTGCCCGGCGAGCGCGAGATACGCGAAACACAGGAGCTCCTCGCGCGCGGCCTCGCGCGGCGCCCCTATGCCGCCGCGATGGAAATCCTGCCGCTCTTCGCACGGCTGTCCGTCGAGCAGCAACAACGCGTGTTCACGCGCAGCAGCGGGCGCCGCATCGTGCTCGCCACCAACGTGGCCGAGACTTCGCTTACCGTCCCCGGCATCCATTACGTGATCGACCCGGGCCTCGCGCGCGTGCGCCGATATTCGCTGCGCAACAAGGTGGGACTGCTGCAGATCGAGAAGATCTCGCGCGCGTCGGCCGACCAGCGCGCGGGGCGGTGCGGGCGCATCGCGGCGGGCGTCTGCGTGCGCCTCTACGGCGAAGAGGACTTCGCCGCACGGCCGGGTTATACCGACCCCGAGATCCTGCGCTCCTCGCTCGCAGCCGTGATCCTGCGCATGGCCGCCCTCGAGCTGGGCCCGGTCGACGCGTTTCCGTTCCTCGATCCGCCGAGCCCGCGCGCCATCGCCGACGGCTATCAGCTCCTTTCCGAGCTCGGCGCCGTCGACGCGCGAAACGCGATCACGCCGCTCGGGCGCGAGCTGGCGAAGCTTCCCGTCGATCCGCGCATTGGCCGCATGATCATCGCCGGGAAGGAAGGGGGCTGTCTCGCCGAGATGCTGGTGATCGCGAGCGCGCTGGCGGTCCCGGATCCACGCGATCGTCCGCTCGAGAAGCAGCAGGCCGCCGACCAGGCGCATCTTCGCTTTCGCGACGAGCGCTCGGATTTCCTGAGCCTGATCGCGCTATGGCAGTTCTTCGGGGACGCGCTGGCGACGAAGCGATCGCATCGCGAGCTGCTCGCTCAATGCCGTGCCCAGTTCGTCTCCTTTCTGCGTCTCAACGAGTGGCGCGATCTGCACCGCCAGCTCTCCGAACAGCTCTCCGAGCTTGGCTGGCGGTGGCGCGATGCGCTGCCGGAGAAGATCGACGCTGCCGGTTACGCGACGATTCATCGAGCGCTTCTCGCCGGGCTCCTTTCGAACATCGGCACGCGTGCCGAGGGCGAGGACCACTATCTCGGCGCCCGCGGCCTCAGGTTTTTCCTGCATCCGGGATCCGGGATTGCGAAGAAGGGCGCGAAATGGGTGCTCGCCGCCGAGCTGACGGAGACCACGCGGCTGTACGCGCGCTGCGCCGCACGGATCGAACCGGAGTGGATCGAGGCAATCGCCGGCGACCGGGTCGAGAAGACGCATTTCGACCCGCGCTGGGATGCCGAGCGCGGTGAAGTCACGGCGAGCGAGCGCGCAGCGCTGTACGGCCTCACGCTGGTTGCGCGTCGCCGCGTGTCGTATGCGGCGATTGACCCCGAGCGCGCGCGAGAGGTCTTTATCCGCGAGGCGCTCGTTCCCGGCGAATACGCGACCACAGCGCCGTTTCTCGCGCACAACGGCGCGCTCCTCGCGGAGGTCGCCGCGCTCGAGCACAAGGCACGGCGCCAGGATGTCCTGGTCGGCGACGACGCGCTCTTCGCGTTCTACGCCGAGCGCATCCCCACGGACGTCGCGACGCGGGTGGCCTTCGAGCGCTGGCGCAGCGAGGCAGAGGCGAAGGCGCCGCGGCTGCTCTTCATGACTCGCGAAGCGCTGATGCGGCACGCCGCGGCCGAAGTCACCGAGGAGCAGTACCCGGAGTTCCTCGAGGTGTCCGGCTTGCGGCTCCCGCTCAAGTACCGTTTCGCACCGGAACATCCGCTCGACGGCCTGACGCTCACCGCGCCGCTGGGCTTGCTCAATCAACTGGACTCCGACCGGCTCTCCTGGCTCGTGCCGGGAATGATCCGCGAGAAGGTCGCGTGGTACCTGAAGGCGTTGCCGAAGGCGTTGCGCAACCGGCTCACGCCGCTCCCCGAAACGGTGACCGCGTTCCTCGAAACGACACCGCCCGCTCACGCCTCGCTCGCGACGGCGCTGCGAGGCTTCATCGCCGCACGCCTCGGGAAGGACATGCCGGACGATGCCTGGGATGAGCGCGCGCTGCCTGCGCACCTGCGCGTGAACGTCGCCGTGGTCGACGATTCCGGCAGGGAGCTCGCCACGGGGCGCGACCTCCCGGCGCTTCGCGCGCGCCTCGGCGAAGCGGCGCAGTTGAGCTTCGCGGCTGCCGCGCCGCAGTGGGACCGCTCGCGCATCCGGAGCTGGGACTTTGGGGACCTGCCGGAAACGCTCGCGATCGAGCGCGACGGCCGCCGCCTGACCGGCTATCCCGCGCTGGTCCTTCGCGACGACGGGATCGCGATGCAGCTGCTCGATACGCGCGCCGCGGCGGACGACGCCACGCGCATCGCGCTCATCGAGCTGATCGGCCTGCAGCTCAAGGAGGCGTGGCGAGTCTGGGAAAAGGGCCGGCCGGGCTTCGTGCCGACTGCGCTCCAACTGAAGCCCGCCCTCGCCGCCGACGCGCTCCTTCGCGACACGCTCGCGGCGATTCGTGCCCGCGCCTTTCTCGGCGACGACGCGCTGCCGCGCACGGAGAGGGCGTTCGCGGAGTTGGCGAAGCGTGCGCGGGCGCGGCTTCCGGCGGTGGCCGAGAGCGCTTTCCGCCTGCTCGCAGCGATCGCCACCGAATATCGCGCGCTGTCGCAGCGCCTGGGCGCGTTGCCGCGCAGCATGTCGCGGCTCGGCGCGGAAGTTGGTGCACAGCGCGACCGGCTGGTCTACCCCGGGTTCATGAGCGCGACTCCATGGGCGCAGCTTGCCCACCTCCCCCGCTATCTCAAGGCGCTGGACCGGCGGCTCGCCAAATATCCCGAAAACCCGGCCCGGGACGCCAAGCACGCGGCGGAGGTGGCGGAGCTCTGGGAAAGATATCGAGCCCGGCTCGAACGCGATCGCGCGCGCGGCAGGACAGACCCAGGCCTCGAAGCCTACCGCTGGCTGCTCGAAGAGCTGAGGGTCTCCCTCTTTGCTCAGGAGCTTAGGACACCGTTCCCGGTGTCATACAAACGTCTCGAAAAAGCGTGGAAGGCGATTTCCGCCGGCTAATCGGGCCTTTTTTGCATTGGCACGCCGAAACCGCGCGTGATACAGTAACTTGGCGGCAAGGTAGGTTAAAGCCAACGCGCGCGAGCGAAGGGCAGGACTGCGGAGGCCGGAGCCGACCGCCGCACAACGGACCCTGATTCGTGAGCGCGACGACCACCACGACAAGCACCAGCGCCCAGCCGCCCGCGGCGCGCCGCCCGCTGCCTCGGGACATGGCGAAGATCCTGAACGACTGTCGGGATCTCGCCATCCACCGCCTGGTGCTCTCGTTCACCTCGATGCTCGATCGCGTGAGCGATCTGCTCATGACGCGGGCCGAAAAGTCAGACGTACGCGACGATCAGACCCTGTTCCTCGATTCCCGCGGGCTGCTTCAGAGCGAGCGCGCCAACCTGATGACGGCCTTCGAGCGCCACCTGCGCGAGCTGATCGATCGGCGCATGAAAGGCGAAGAGCATACCAAGCCAGATTTTGCCGCCGTCGACGCCCGCAAGCTGACGCTGGTCGACACGACCGTGATGGACGAATCCGTCCTCCTCGGGAACATCGTCCGCGTGGTGGAAAACCTCTGCCACGACGAGCTGCTGGAATTCAACCGTGCGGTAGGTTACCTCCTCGGCCGTCCCGAGCTGGAGACCGCCAGAAACCCGCTGGCGCCGACCACGATCGTGCAGGCGTTCACCGACGCGCTGCATTCGATCAAGGGTGATCCACGCGTCAAGTTCACGATCCTGAAGGAACTCAATCAGAGCTCGCTCGGCGACCTCAACGAGATCTACGCCGACCTGAACAAGCATCTTTCCAACCTGCACGTGATCCCGCCGATGCGCGGCATGACGATCCGCCGCGGGGGGGCGGGCGGCGAACGCACCACGGCGGCAGGCAAGGAGGGACAACAGGCGCTCGACGAACATGGCGAAGAGGCGCCTGCTCCCGAGATCGACCTGATGGCATTGTTGCAGCGGCTCACGAGCGCCGGGCTCGGGATCGCGCGCTTCGGTCGCGCGATGCCGGCCGGCTTGCCTGGCGGCGGTATGCAGGCCCCACAGGTGGGCGCGCCGATGGGCGGTCCCATGACCGCGGAGGGCGGCCTGCCGCAGATCCACGCCCCCCCGTTGTCCCCGCTGCGGATGCCGGCGGGCCCGCCCGCGATCGGTCAGTTCGGCGGCCCGCGGATTCTCGTCACCCAGGAGTTGGGTGACGCGCTCTCGCGCTTGCAGCAGGGCGAGACGGGCTTCGACGTGGGCGGCATTCCCGTGCAGTTCGCCGGCGTCCCGGAGGGAATGCACAACGTCCTGCGCGATCTGCAGGAATCACCACTAGGCGCCAAGGCCAATCAGCTCGAGGCGATGACCATCGAGCTGGTGGCGATGCTCTTCGACTTCATTTTCGAGACCAGGGACCTGCCCGACAGCATGAAGGTGCTGATCGGAAGGCTGCAGATCCCGGTGCTCAAGGCTGCCATGCTCGACGGCGCGTTTTTCTCGAAGAAGACGCACCCGTCGCGCGTGTTCGTCAATGCACTTGCGCGCGCGGGGATCGGCTGGTCGCCGACGATGGGCACCGACGATCCTCTGTACAAGAAGATCGAATCGCTCGTGCATCGCGTGCTCGACGAGTTCAGCGACGACATCTATCTGTTCGATACGCTGCGCCAGGAGCTGGAGGCCTTCCTCGCCGCAGAAGAGAAGAACGCAGAAGCCAACATCCAGTCCACTGCCGACGAGATCAATCAGCGCGACCGGCAGGAGATCGCGCGGGTCGTGGCGCGCTCCGAGATCGAGCGCCGCCTCGAGATGAACACGGTCCCCAACTTCCTCGGTGGCTTCCTGCGCGAGAAGTGGATCGCCACGCTTGCGCAGCATCATCTCCAGGGTGGCGAGGATAGCGAAGCCTGGAGCGCAGCCCTGACTACTCTCGACGACCTGGTCTGGAGCGTGCAGCCGAAACGCAGCACCGAGGATCGCAAGAAGCTGATCGCGATGCTGCCGAACCTGCTCAAGCGAATGCACGGCGGCTTGCACGGTGTCGAATGGGAGCAGGAGGGTGAGCGCGAGCTGTTCATGTCGAATCTGGTCGAGGCGCACGCGGCGGCTGTCAAGCCGAGCCTCGCTTCGGTGCCGATGCCGACCACTGCTATGGCGGAGGCGGCGGCGGCCGCCGCCGAGCAGGCGAGCGCCCAGGGCGACGCAGAGAGCGCGGCGAAGGCGCGAGCGC
>DATJWL010000017.1:0-4519 GCA_035501215.1 Casimicrobiaceae bacterium | reverse complement strand
ATGAGCAGGAAGCCCAGAAGAAACGCGAGCACGGTCATGACGATGAACGGTCCCCAATCGGAGGCCGCCGGCAATACGCAGAACCAGATGCCGAACCCGATCATCGCAATGCCGATGGCGAGATTCAGATAGTGCTGCCCTGCGAACACGACCGGCGCGCTGCGGATCGTGCCCGAGAGCTTGCCAAAGGCAATGACCGAGCCCGAGAACGTGACGGCGCCGATAAACGTACCGATGAACAGCTCGATCTTGTGCCCCAGCGTGATCGGCACGGCCAGCCCCATCGCGGCTGGATTGTTGACGGCCGCAATCGCGATGAACACGGCCGCGAGGCCGACCAGCGAGTGCATTGCCGCGATCAGCTGCGGCATCTGCGTCATCTGCACCCAGCGCGCAACGAGCGCCCCGATTACACCCCCGATCGCCATCGCAACCAGGATCGGCAGCACGTTCTTGCTGTGCGAATAGACGAGCGCCAGCGTCACCAGCAGGGCGATCGCCATGCCGACCATGCCGTAAACGTTGCCGCGGCGAGCCGTCTGCGGTCCGGACAGCCCCCTCAGCGCGAGAATGAAGCTGACCGCCGCGACCAGGTACCAGAGTGCGACTTGATTGGCGCTCATGTGCGTGCCTTGGCCCTCACGGCTTCTCAGCGGCCACGAGCTTTGGTTCCTTCTTCTTGAACATCTCGAGCATGCGCCGCGTGACGAGAAAGCCGCCGAAGGTGTTGATCGACACGAGGGCCACGGCGATCACGCCCAGCCAGCCGCCCCAATCGAGCTCGGCGGCACCGGCCGCGAGCATCGCGCCGACCATGATGATGCTCGAGATCGCATTGGTCACGCTCATCAGCGGCGTGTGCAGCGCTGGCGTCACGTTCCACACGACCTGAAAGCCGACGAAAATCGCCAGCACGAAGACGATGAGGTTGATGACGATCGGATCAACGGCTGAGGTCATGATTCGCTCCCCGAAAATTGCACTCTCGCCGCAGAAAAAATCAGCCTCTTGGCACCACGGCGCCGTTCTCGCAGATCAGCGTCGCCCTGATGATCTCGTCGTCCCTTGGCACTGCGAACTCGCCCGTCTTGGCGTTGAGGGACAGCGAAAGAAAATTCAGCACGTTGCGGGCGTAGAGCGCGGACGCGTCGGTCGCGACGCGCGCCGGCAGATTACCGTAGCCGACGATCTTCACGCCGTTCTTCACCACGATCTCGTCGAGCACGGAGCCCTCGACGTTGCCGCCCTGCTCGACGGCGAGATCGACGATCACCGCGCCGGGCTTCATCGCCGCAACCGTCTCGGCCTTGATCAGTTTCGGCGCCGGCCGTCCCGGAATGAGCGCGGTCGTGATCAGGATGTCGATCGCCTTGCAGCGCTCGTGGATGATCCCGGCCTGGCGCGCCATCCATTCCGGAGGCATCGGCCGCGCATAGCCACCCACGCCTTCGGCGATCTTGCGCTCCTCGTCGTTTGCATAGGGAACGTCGACCCACTTCGCACCGAGCGACTCGACCTGGTCTTTCACCGACGGTCGGACATCGGATGCCTCGATGACGGCGCCCAATCGCTTCGCCGTGGCGATCGCCTGCAATCCGGCCACCCCGACACCGAGGATGAGCACGCGCGCGGCCTTGACCGTTCCCGCCGCAGTCATCAGCATCGGCATGAACTTGCCGTAGGTATCGGAGGCGACGATCACGGCCTTGTAGCCGGCGATGTTGGCCTGCGACGAAAGCACGTCCATCGATTGCGCGCGCGTGATGCGCGGAAGCCATTCGAGCGCATATCCGGAAACCCCCGTGCCGGCATACGACTGCACCGCCGCGGCATCGAAGGGATTAAGCAGCCCGACAAGCATCGCGCCGCGCTTGAGCTTCGGGAGCTCCTCCGCGCTCGGGCCGCGCACCTTGAGCACGAGGTCGGCGCCGAGCGCTTCTTCCGCGCTGCCGACGCGCGCGCCCGCCGCCTGGAATTCGGCATCCGGAATGCTCGACGGAGTCCCGGCGCCCGCCTCCACCACGAGCTGATGCTTGGCGCTCGCCGCGAGCTTCTTCACCGTTTCCGGCGTGGCGGCGACGCGCGTTTCCCCGGCACGGGTTTCGCGTGGGATGCCGATGATCATGCTGAGTACTCCCGAAGCGGCGGCCGAGATCTTACTTATTGTGGCCGGCCGCTATCTTGCCACAAAAGCACTACGCGGTTGCGCCTGCGACGGCCTTGCCCATCTCCACGGTGCTCGCGCGGCCGCCGAGATCCGCGGTGCGCGGCCCTTCGGCGAGCACGCGCTCGATGCCGCGCATCACCGCCGCGGCGGCGTCGGAGTGGCCGAGGTGCTCGAGCATCATCGCGCCCGACCAGATCTGGCCGATCGGGTTGGCGATGCCTTTGCCCGCGATATCAGGCGCGGAGCCGTGCACCGGCTCGAACAGCGACGGATACTCGCGCTCCGGATTGATGTTCGCCGACGGCGCGATGCCGATCGTGCCGCACACCGCCGGCCCGAGATCGGAGAGGATGTCGCCGAACAGATTCGATCCGACGACGACGTCGAAGATCTGCGGGCGCTGCACGAAGTGCGCGCTCAAGATGTCGATGTGATACTGATCGGTGCGAATGCCCGGATAGCGCGCCGCCATCGCGCGAAAGCGCTCGTCCCAGTAGGGCATGGTGATCGAGATGCCGTTCGACTTGGTGGCCGAGGTGACGTGCTTCGCCGCCCGGGTCTGCGCCAGCTCGAAGGCGAACCTGAGGATGCGATCGACGCCCTTGCGCGTGAACACCGCCTCCTGGAACACCACCTCGCGCTCGGTGCCTTCGAACATGCGCCCACCGACCGATGAATATTCTCCCTCGGTGTTCTCGCGCACGACTACGAAGTCGATGTCGCCGGGCTTTCGGTTGGCGAGCGGTGAAGGGACGCCGGGCATCAGCCGGCACGGACGCATGTTGACGTATTGATCGAAGCCGCGGCGCCACTGGATGAGCGAGCCCCACAACGACACGTGATCGGGAACGCTCGCCGGCCAGCCGACCGCGCCGAAGTACATGGCGTCGTGATGGCGAATGCGCTCGAACCAGTCCTCCGGCATCATGCGCCCGTGCTTCGCGTAATAGTCGCAGCTCCACGGCAGCTCGTCCCACTGAAATGCGATTCCGTGCGCGCGGCCGACGGCCTCGAGCACGCGCAGTCCCTCGGGCATCACTTCCTTGCCGATGCCGTCTCCGGGAATGACGGCGATGCGATGGCGTTTTTCCATGATCGTTTCTTGATTCGTTAACAGCAAAGCCTCATGTTAATGTAAGCCAACCCCCGCTCCAACCGTCTCGCCGCCTCAGCACTCCCGCAGATGCCGCTGATCGTCTGGCAATGGAAGCGATTCGCCGATCTTGCGCCGGCGGAGCTCTACGCGATACTCGCCGCGCGTGCGGAAGTCTTCATCGTCGAGCAGGCATGCGCATTCCTCGATCTCGACGGCCTCGACGAGCATGCCTGGCATCTCTCCGGCTGGGCCGAATCCGAGGGAGCGCGCTCGCTTGCCGCTTACCTCCGGCTGATCGATCCGGGGCGCAAATATGCTGAGCCGTCGATCGGCCGGGTCCTGACCACTGCCGCGTTCCGCAACGCCGGGCTCGGACGCGCCGCGACGCAGGAAGGGCTCGCGCGTGCCGCGACGTTGTATCCGGGCCTTCCCGTCCGCATCGGCGCGCAACAGCGCCTCGAGCGCTTCTACCGGGAGATGGGATTCGAAACGGTGTCCGAGCCTTATCAGGAGGACAACATCGCGCACGTGGAAATGCTGCGGCCGGCCGACTTGCGCTAATATGCCGCCCTCCCGGTCCGCAATCGCCCGACGATGAAGCCGACCTTTCTCGATTTCGAGCAGCCGATCGCCGATCTCCAGACCAAGATCGACGAGCTGCGTTACGTGCACGAGGATTCCGCGGTCGACATCTCCGACGAGATCAACCGCCTGCAGAAGAAGAGCCAGCAGCTCACCAAGGAAATCTACGGCAAGCTCACCGCCTGGCAGATCGCGCAGGTGGCGCGCCACCCGCAGCGGCCGTACACGCTCGACGTCATCGCCGGCGTGTTCAGCGACTTCCACGAGCTGCACGGCGACCGGAGCTACGCCGACGATCCCGCCATCGTGGGCGGTCTCGCGCGTTTCAACGGCACGCCGTGCATGGTGATCGGGCACCAGAAAGGCCGCGACACCAAGGAGAAGATCCACCGCAACTTCGGCATGCCGCGCCCCGAAGGCTACCGCAAGGCGCTGCGGCTGATGAAGCTGGCGGAGAAGTTCGCCATGCCGGTGCTCACGTTCATCGACACTCCAGGTGCGTATCCCGGCGTCGGTGCCGAAGAGCGCGGCCAGTCGGAGGCGATCGGCCGCAATCTCTTCGAGATGTCGGGGTTGCGGGTGCCGATCATCGTCACGGTCATCGGCGAGGGCGGCTCCGGCGGAGCGCTCGCGATCGCGGTCGGCGACGTGACCTTGATGCTGCAGTACGCGAC
>DATJWL010000016.1:0-7835 GCA_035501215.1 Casimicrobiaceae bacterium | reverse complement strand
AGCTGACGGTGCCCGTCGGCGTCGTGTTTGGCTTCGACTTTCTCGAACGTCACGCCGGTGAGCCTGCCGTTGTCGTGCGTGAAGGCCTTCGGCACATGGTAATTGATGATCGGGATGCCCTCGTGCATGGCATCCTCCTTCTCCCATGGCGAAGCCTTCATCTCCTCGAACCCCGAGCGCACGATCACCTTGACGTCCTCGCCTCCGAGGCGCCGCGAGCTGCGGCAGCAATCCATCGCGGTGTTGCCGCCGCCGAGCACGATCACGCGCTTGCCGATCTTGTCGATATGCCCGAAGGACACGCTCGAGAGCCAGTCGATCCCGATATGGATGTTCTTTGCCGCTTCCCGGCGGCCGGGGATTTCGAGATCGCGGCCGCGCGGCGCGCCGCTGCCGACGAAGATCGCGTCGTAACCTCCCTCCTCGAGCAGGCCTTTCAGGCTCTCGATGCGCGTGCCGCCGCGAAATTCGATGCCAAGATCGATGATGTAGCCCACTTCTTCATCAATCACCGACTCGGGCAGGCGAAACCTCGGAATCTGGCTGCGGATCATGCCGCCGGCCAGCGCATCGCCGTCGAAGACCACGCATTCGTAGCCGAGCGGTGCGAGATCGCGCGCGACCGTGAGCGAAGCCGGGCCCGCGCCGACGAGCGCGATGCGCTTCCCGTGTTTTCTCGGGGCGCGCTTCGGCAGGCGATGGCGGATGTCGTCCTTCAGGTCAGCCGCGACGCGCTTCAGGCGACAGATCGCCACCGGCTCCGGCCGGAAATGCTCGCCATGGCCGTTGTCGCTGGGGGTGCCCTCCTCCACGCGCCCGCGACGGCACGCGGGCTCGCACGGGCGGTCGCAGGTCCGGCCAAGGATGCCGGGGAAGACGTTCGACTGCCAGTTGATCATGAAGGCGTCGCTGTAACGCCCGGCCGCGATCAACCGGATGTATTCAGGAACAGGAGTGTGGGCGGGGCACGCCCATTGGCAATCGACGACCTTGTGGAAGTAGTTCGGATCCGCGATATCGGTCGGCTTCAATACTTCTCCTCAATCGGACGTGCCCGGCCGCTGATGCTCTTCGCGGCTCCCCGTGCCCTTCGCATACCGCCACAGGCCGCGACCGGTACATCGTCCTGCAAATGACGATCATCATCCTACGCTACTGGCAGCAAGCTGAAAAGCCCTTTGCTTTCAACTACTAGCGACATGGACTTTAGACTGTGGCCTCATTGCATCGCGACGACGTCGCAGCCCCGGAACAATACGCGGCGGAACGGCGCTGGCAGCGCATGGTCGGAAGGCTAAAATACCTTTCCCCGCTCGTATCCCATTCCAATGAACGATCGCCTGGCTGCGCCGGGTTTCGCTGCGAATCTCGCACCCGAAACCGCGCTCGCATCGCGCTACGCGGAGACTCGTGCAACCACCGAGGCGCTCGCGGCTGCGCTGTCGGTTGAAGACTGCGTCATCCAATCCATGCCCGACGCGAGCCCGGTGAAATGGCACCTAGCGCACACGAGCTGGTTCTTCGAGACCTTCGTGCTTGCTCCGCATCGACCCGGCTACGCGCTTTACGACGGGGCGTTTCGCGTGCTCTTCAATTCCTATTACAACGCGGTGGGCGACAAGCACCCGCGGACGCAGCGCGGATTGCTGTCGCGACCATCGCTCGAGAGCGTGCGTGCGTATCGGCGGCACGTCGACCGTGCGATGGAGGCGCTGTTCGCGGCCGACGACGCGCCGGCAATGCTCGCCGATCTGATCGAGCTTGGCGTCAATCACGAGCAGCAGCATCAGGAGCTGATCCTCACCGACGTGAAGCACATGCTGTCGTGCAACCCGCTGAAGCCCGCCTATGCAGCTTCACGCCGCTCCGCGAACGCCCCGGCCGATGCGCCCGCGGGCTGGGTCGAGTTCGGCGAGCGGCTGACCGAGATCGGCCACGAGCCGCCCGGATTCTCCTTCGACAACGAGACGCCGCGGCATCGCGCGTTCGTTCCCGCTTTCGCCCTTGCGACGCGTCCGGTCAGCAATGCCGAATACCTCGCCTTCATCGATGATGGCGGCTATACGCGTCCTGAGCTGTGGCTTTCCGAGGGCTGGGACTGGATTCACAGCAACGCGATCGCTGCGCCCGGTTATTGGGAGCGCGACGCCAACGCATGGCGATATTTCACGCTTGGCGGGATGCTCGCGCTCGAGCCGGACGCGCCGGTGTGCCACGCGAGCCTGTACGAAGCGGACGCCTATGCGCGCTGGGCGGAAGCGCGGCTGCCGACCGAGAGCGAATGGGAAGTCGCGGCTTGCGGGCTGCCGGTGACGGGCCACTTCCTGGAGGACGGGTGGCTGCGACCGCGCGCCAACGCGAACGGCGCCGATTCGCTGCGACAGATGTTCGGCGACGTTTGGGAGTGGACACAAAGCGCCTACGCGCCCTATCCGGGATTCCGTCCCGCGCCGGGCGCCGTCGGCGAATACAACGGCAAGTTCATGTGCAACCAATACGTCCTGCGCGGCGGTTCGTGCGCGACGCCACGGTCGCACATTCGCGCCACGTATCGCAACTTCTTTCCCGCGGCGGCGCGATGGCAGTTCACCGGCATCCGGCTCGCGCGCGACGCGTAGGCGTCGCCACAGCTTCGCCATCGAACCCGTAGCGACCGCCCGGAGGACCTGTGGCCATCGACGAGCATGCCCTCATCGACCTGCGCTCGGACACCATCACCAAACCGACCGCCGCCATGCGCGAAGCCATGGCGGCCGCCGCGGTCGGCGACGATCAATACGGCGAAGATCCGACCGCGAACGCCCTGCAGGCGCGCGTGGCCGCCCTCCTCGGCAAGGAAGCTGCCTTGTGGGTGCCTTCCGGGACGATGGCGAACCAGGTGGCGCTGCGCGTGCTGACGCGCCCGGGCGACGACGTGGTTGTAAGCCGCGAGAGCCATGCGGTGTGGCACGAGACCGGGGCGGGCGCCGCTAACGCCGGCGTGCAGTTCACCGAGATCGGCAGCCGCGGCACTTTCACGGCGGCAGAGCTCGTTGCAGCCTGCAAGCCGCGCGGTCACGTCATCTACCCGCCCACGACCCTGGTCGAGATCGAGAACACTCATAACCGGGCCGGGGGTGTCATATTCCCGCAGGACGAGGTCGGGCGTATCTGCACCGCTGCCCGCGAGCGTGGGCTGGCCAGCTTTCTCGACGGCGCGAGGCTCTGGAACGCCGCCGTGGCGAGCGGCCGCAAGCCGGCCGAGCTGGCGGCTCCTTTCGACCTGGTTGCGGTGGCGCTGTCCAAGGGTCTCGGCGCTCCAGGCGGATCGCTCCTCGCCGGGTCGCGCGAGTTGGTCGAGCGGGCAGTGCGCTATCGCCGCATGTCCGGCGGCGCGATGCGACAGGTCGGGATCTTCGCCGCCGCGGGCCTCCATGCGCTCGAGCATCACATGGACCGCCTCGGCGAGGACCATGCGAATGCTCGCCTCATCGCCGAGCGGCTGGCGGAGAGCCGCCGCATCGCGATCGATCTCGCCACCGCGCAGACTAACATTCTCGTCTTCAGCGTGGCGGAAGGCGCCCCGGACGCCGCCACCGTCGTCGCTCGGGCGAAGGAGCGCGGACTGCTCATCTTCGCCTTCGGTCCGCGCACGCTGCGCGCGGTGACGCATCTCGACGTGACGCGCGAGCAGTGCCGGCGCGCCGCGGAGATTCTGGTCGAGATCGCAGAGGCCTGACGCTACTCTGCGTAATAGACGGCGAAGTCGCCCGCCTCGTCCTGCCATTGCACGACCGAGGAGAACCCGGCGCGCTTGAGCAGCTCCGCGAACGCCTCGGGGCTGTACTTGTAGGAGTTCTCGGTATGAATGCGTTCGCCTCGGACGAAGACGCGCTCCCGCCCCGCGATCTGCACGACCTGCGCGCTGCGAGCCTCCAGATGCATCTCGATGCGGCTCTCCGCTTCGTTGTAGAACGCGACATGCGTGAACTCTGACGGCTCGAAGTCGCTGCCGATCATGGCGTTCACGTGGCTGAGCACGTTGCGGTTGAAGGCCGCCGTGACGCCGAGCGCATCGTCGTAGGCGGCCTGCAGCCGCCCCGCCTCCTTGGGCGTGTCGGCACCGATGAGGAGCCCTCCTCGATCGCCGCACAGCCGCCGCACCTGCGCCAGGAATGCAAGCGCCTCGTCCGGCGCAAAATTGCCGATGCTCGATCCGGGATAGAAGAACGTTACTCCGCCGCTGTCCAGCTCGGAGCCGAGGTCGAGCACCTCCGAAAAATCACTGACGACACCGGTGAACTCGACGTCCGGATGCGCCGCGGCGAGCCGGGCCAGCGCCGGCTCGATCGCCGGCGCCGCGATGTCGACGGCGATGAAGCGTCGCGGCTGCAGCTGGGTCAGCCAGAACTCGCCCTTGGCGCAGTCGCCGGCGCCCAGGTCCACGAACTGGCGCCCACGGCCGGCGACCGCGGTGATCGTGCTCGAGTGCGCTGCGAAAATCGCCCGCTCGGTGCGCGTGAGATAGTACTCGGGCAGCTCGCAGATCGCCTGGAATAGCGTGCAGCCGAGCGCATCGTAAAAATACTTCGGCGGAATCACGGCCGGCTCTGCGAACAAGCCTTCCATGAGCCCCGCCCATTCGGTGCGCGCCTGCGGTCGCAGCGGGCCGATCATGCGGTTGATCAGCCGATACCCGCGCGCCACTCGCTCGGCACCCCGATACGGGGCCGTCGCCCATCGCGCCATCGTTCACCCCCTTAAAACTGGATAATAACCGTCGCGGTTGTTTTGAAAAACTTACAGCCTCGGCCGCACAAACCGATTCGCTTACGATGCCTGTGATCGCCGTTGCGAAGAATGCCACGACTCGTGCGCGCCGGGGACAAATCGCTCGCGGTGCTGTTCGCAATCTCCGCGGATATTGAACCCGCTCGCAAATCCCGTGCCCGAATCCGCAACCTCGAATTCCCCCTTTGCGTCATCGATCGGCCTTTTTGCCGGCAAGGACTTTCGACTCACCACCGGCCGCTGCGGCGACTGTGCCGCAATACCGCAGGCGCTGTGGTACTTCCTCGATGAGACGATCGCCGCGCCGCGGCAGGGCGTGCCGGTCGCCGGCTTCACGCCCGGGCTCACCGTTCGCGAAGACCTGGAGCGCTGGGCGGCGACCCATCCGCCGGATGGAGCGATCGACGAGCCGCCGCTCGTATGGATCGGCTCGCCGGAGATTCTGCGCGGGGCCGATCTCTCCTCCGACGGGCGTTTCCTCGACGTCGCGGGCCGGCGCTTTGCATTCTCCATCGTGCCCAAGGTCCCGCTCAACCGTTCGTACTACAACGAGAAATCGACCGCTTTCCTTGCGGCGCGACCGCTTTCGGTACGCGGCACGACGCACGACGACATGTTCACCGCGCGCACGATCTGGCCCGAAGACTTCCGCCTCGATCCCAGCGCCGCGTTACAGCACGTTGAAGCCTCCCCGGGAGCGCTGCGCGTCCTCGTGCGCGCCGAGCCAAGCGGAGGCGCGCAGAGCCCGTTTGCCTGCATGCCGCTGTGGGAGCGCTCGCCCGGGAGCGCGCGCCTGTGGGAGAACGCGCCCGTGCTCGCCGTGATGCTCAACGGCGCACAGGGCGACGACGACGAAGCGCACGGCGGACACTTCGCGCTCGTCACCGGACGCGTGGGCGCCGGCGGCGCGATCGGCGACTGGCTCGCCAACAACTTCTACCCGCTCGATCTCGAGAGCGAGAAAGGCATCATCGCCAGCATGCTGCCGCTCGACAACTATCTCGCTGATCTCAACAGCGGGCAGGCATGGTACCGGCCCTCGTACATCCTGGTCGCGGTGCTGCGCGACGAGCGCGTGGCCTGCCGCATCCAGGGCGCGCTGGAGCGCACCTACAACCAGTTCTATCGCCATCAGCTCGTCTACCGTCACTCGACCATGAACTGCGCGAGCGTGAGCGTCGACGTATTGCGCTGGCTGGGATGGAAGGTAACGGCGCGCGGCGCGACGAGCTGGATCGGCGCGGCGCTCGGGGTGCCGTACTTCGCGCTTCGCGATCTCAGCATCGCCCGGACAGCACAAGCCTTCGACTATCTCACCGAGGATCAGACGCGGTTGTTGCCCGCAGCGGCGTTCGAGGAGCTTGGCGCCGACCTGCTGCGCATGGCGCGGGGCGAGCTCGCGCGCTCCGCGACACCGCTCGAGTCAACATTGGCGCAGGATCTGGAAGCGATTGTCTTCCTGCGCATTCCCCAGCTTCCATCCTCGCGAGCATGGGGCGACTATCCGGTCGCGAGCGCGCGCGAATATCACGCTCGCCTTCCGTCAGACCCTGGGCAGCGGCAGATCATTCCGGTCCCGGAGCGCCCGTTCCCGGAGCGGCTGCGTGACGCGGATTTGCTTCCGCCGCCCCGGCCGCGCTCTCAACTCGCGCTGGCCGTGTGGGCCGTGCTGAGCGTCGTCGGCATCCCGTGGCTCGTGTGGCGCTGGTGGCGCGAGCGGCGAACCCGCTAATACATCTCGTACTCGATCTGGAAGCGCAGCGTCGTGTCGGGCGTGTTCTTGTTCAGGCCGAACAGCACTGCTGCGTCGTACTTGAGCTTGCTGCGCGCGCCGGTCAGAATCTGGCCGAAGAACGCCGGACCAATGCTGGCCTCGGTCTCGTGTCCGAAGTTATTGGTCCGCCCGAGCGACCCGAATCCCTGGACTCCCGGCTCGAAGCGCGGATCGCCGCGCCATTTGAGCTGCCACTGGTAGGCAACCTCCGCGCCCGGCTCAGCGCCAGCGCCCAGCTCGCGCTCGAAGAACAGATTGAGGTTGGTTTGCAGCGAGCCGAATTCCTTCTGGAACATCGGCCCCAGCGCAATGGCGTTGCGGCCCACCGCGTAGTCGTGAGCGAACTCGGCGAAGAGCCCCAGATCGAGCCAGTACTGCCCCGGCTCGGTCAGCGCGAAGATGTTCTCCCACTCGATCTCGTCGAGCTTGTACGACTCGTTCGGCAGCCGCGTCGTGCCGATGCCGAGCTCGCTTTTCCACCATGGCGTGAGGCCGTAGCCTAGCTCGCCGACGAACTGGCGCAGCCGGTCCTCCTCGTTGTCGCGCCACCATTGATAGCCGCCGAGCAGCTCAAGCTCGAGCTCGCCCTGCACGACGGTCGGGACAAACACCTTCTCTGCTGGATCGGCGTTGACGACAGGTGATTGCAGCGACAGTGCAGCAGCGACGACTGCCCACGCGATCAGGCCGCGCGGGGTGCTCCCTTTCCTGGTTTTCCCCATACCCTCATTCCGATGGCGATCAGCGTGCCGGTCACGATGTAAAACAGAATCTGGATGCCGGCGGGACGCGCGTCGTAGCCGATGAGCGCATGCAGGGTTTGTCCGAGGATCGAGCGCTCGGAAAGGACCGCCGAGCTGTCCCAGAGCTGAGGCCCCAGCGCCGGAAGGAAGTCCGCCTGGACCAGGAACCGCGCCGCTTGGGAAGCCATGCCGGCGGCTAGGAGCAGCAGCAGCCAGTTGGTCGCCGTGAAGAAGTGACGAATCGGAATGCGGAGCAAGCCGAAATACAGGGCCAGGCCGGTGGCGCAGCCGCCGGCGATGCCGAGCGCCATGCCGCCGGCGACGTCGACCCAACCGGATCCGCCGGCAGCCTGCGCAAAGAGGAACAGGACGATTTCCGAGCCCTCGCGCAACACTGCGATGGCAACGACGATGAGCAGCGCCGCGAGCGGCCGCTGGCCCCCGGACACCTCGGCGCCGATCGTCTGCATCTGCATGGCCATTTCGCGCCCGTGCGTGGCCATCCAGATCGCATGCCACGCGATCATCACTACCGCCGCGAACAAGAC
>DATJWL010000015.1:0-63550 GCA_035501215.1 Casimicrobiaceae bacterium | reverse complement strand
GGCCTGCGGTAGCACTTGTCGTGGATGCGCTGGCCGTAGAACATCTTCGGCCGTCCCTGCCGGTCGAGCTCGGGCAGCTTCTCGAAGGTGAGGATGTAGGTCACGACCGCGGTCATCACCTCCGCGATGGGCGGACAGCCCGGGACCTTGATGATCGGCTTGTCGGTGATCACCTTGTGAATCGGGGTCGCCTGCGTCGGATTCGGCTTCGCGGCCTGCACGCAGCCCCACGATGCGCACGAGCCCCACGACACGATGGCCTTCGCATCCCTGGCGACACGGCGAAGCTTTTCGACGAACGGCTTGCCACCCGGGATGCAGTAGACACCGTCGTCAGCGAGCGGCGGATTACCTTCGCAGGCAAGGATGTAGTTGCCCTTGTATTTCTTGATCGTCTCTTCCAGAGCCTCTTCCGCCTGGTATCCGGCGGCTGCCATCAGCGTGTCGTCGTAGTCGAGCGAGAGCATCGACAGCACGACATCCTTCGCGAGCGGATGCGCGGAGCGGATGAAGGCCTCGCTGCAGCACGTGCATTCGAGCCCGTGCAGCCACACCACAGGCGTGCGCGGCTTGGTTTCCATGGACTTCGCTATTTGCTGCGCGCCCGCGTCGCCGAGTCCGAGCGAGGCGGCAGTGAGGCTGCAGAACTTGAGAAAGCTCCGGCGCGAGATGCCCTGCCGGCGCATCAGTTCGTAGTAGGTCTCGTGCATGTCTGTCCTCCAGCGGGCACTTGCCGAGTCGCAATCAGATCTTCCGTGGACGGAACCACTCCGGATCGCGACGGGCATATTTAGAACCGATTGGCGTCATGCGGTCTTGACGAGGGTCAATAACGTTCGCCGATAAACGCGATATTTTCTGCGCAGTGGGGAAGCAAACTGGCCGATGCACCCCTGTAACGGATCATGTAACACTCATCGCTTGAGGAGGACCGTCATGAGATCGCAATCCAGCTCCTTCGCCTGGATCGCCGCCGTCGGATTCCTGGTCTCGCGGAGCGCCGGGGCCCACGTGCTCAACGCCGAAGACGGCTTGCTCGCTGGACTCGCTCATCCGTTCCTCGGCATCGATCACTTGTTGGCGATGCTCGCCGTCGGCTTCTGGGCTGCGCAGACCGGCGGGCGCGCGCTGTGGGCGGTGCCGCTGACGTTCATGACGACGCTCGCAGCGGGCGCGTGGCTCGGCGTCAGCGGGGTTCCGCTGCCCGCGGTCGAGGCAGGCATCGCAGCTTCGGTGCTGGCACTTGGACTGCTTGTCGCCTTCGCAATCCGGCTTCCGCTCGCGGTCGGAATGGCGCTGACCAGCGTCTTTGCGCTGTTCCACGGACATGCTCATGGAACGGAGCTCCCGGCGATGGTTGCTCCGCTGGGTTATGGCGCAGGCTTTCTGCTCGCGACGGCGGCCCTGCATGGTTCCGGCCTGTTGGCGGCTGTCGCGCTCAATGAGCGTCGGCTTCGCCTCGCGGGTGCGTGCGTGGCGCTGGGAGGCGCCTTCATCGTTAGCGGTCTGTAGTCACCGAGCGCGGGTTAGCTGCGTTGCGATGTCAATCGATCTTCGACCTGCAGTGATGATCAGCGTCCCTGTCGCGGCGGGCGCGGGCGCGTTTGCTGCGCTCGTCGGCAGCGAGGCATCGGGGGGTGGCGTCGAGTCGTTCCTGATGTTGCTCCTGCCGGCCGCTCTGATCGGCATGCTGCTCGTGGCGTTCGGGCTTCTGCCGCTGTGGTGTCTCCTTGCGCGGACCGGGCCGAACGCACGCACGCGATTGACGCTGATAGCTGCGCTACTCTGGCTCGCGCCGTGCGGCGTCTGGATTGCGGTGACGGGCCTTGACGCGGAGAGCGCCATGCGCGAGGCGATGGCGATCCTAATCCCGGGTCTGTTACTGATCTCGATTTTCGGGCTGCTCGCGGATCAGCGCGGCCTTCCTTCGTCTCTGCCTATGCGCAGCGATGGCCGGCAAGCACCCTCAGCGCGGGCAGGTCGAGGAGTTTTACCACCCGGCCCTGCACCTGCAGAAGTCCCATTCCCTGGAAGCGCGACAGCAGGCGACTGACCGTCTCGAGTGTCAGGCCTAGATAGCTGCCGATATCTTCTCGCGTCATGCGCAACACGAATTCGGTTCCCGAGTACCCACGCCGGTGATAGCGATCCGAAAGGCTCAACAGGAACACGGCGAGGCGTTCCTCCGCGCGCATGCTGCCGAGGAGAAGCATGACGCTGTCTTCACGCTCGATCTCGCGGGAAAGTATCCGATGAAGGTTGTGCTGCAGCGCGGGCACATGCCGGCCCAGCTCTTCGAGGCGGCTGAACGGCAGCACGCACAACTCGCTGTCTTCGAGCACCACGGCGTCGCTCGCGTGCCGCCCTTCGCCGATGCCGTCGAGGCCAATGATGTCGCCCGGCATGTGGTAGCCCGCGACTTGCTCGTAGCCTTTCTCCCCGAGCATCGTGGTCTTGCATGACCCGACGCGAATGGCGTAGAGGGAAGCAAATGCATCGCCCGCGCGATAGACCGCGCTGCCTTTTTGCAAACGTACGCGCTCCGACACGAGCGCATCGACCTGGCGCATCGCCTCGTGGTCGAAACCGACCGGCAGGCACAGCTCGCGCACGCTGCAATTCATGCAATGCGCCTTGAGGTCGCGCAAGGAGATCGGGCCGTGGAGATCGATGGCGTAGGGGGCGGGGTCTTTGACGGATCTCATGGTCCCGGCGGGGCTGTCTTGCGCTGCAAACAGTTCAGTGTAGCCTTGCGCGTTGCCGTTGCAAAGCCTGACGAAGCCGAGGCGGGACGCGAGCGAGGGGAGACAGTCGTGACGCAATGCGAAAGCGAGGCGAGTAGAGTGAAGTTGGGACCGGGGCCGCGGAGGGGACGAAGCGTTGCTTGGGCGGGCTTTGCGCGCGCGGCTGCCGCAATCGTGATCGCGTCCTTGGTTGCGCTCGGTACTGCGGCAGCGAAGGACTCTCCGTGTCTCGCCTGCCACGGAAGCGCCGATGCGAAGAGCAGCAGTGGGAAATCGATCGTCGTCGACCCGGCGGCGTTCGGGAAATCCGTGCATGGCGAGCTCGGGCTCGACTGCACCGCGTGTCACACCGACGTTTCGCCGAACAAGATTCCCCACGCCGAGAAGCTCAAACCCGTCGATTGCTCGACCTGCCATGCGCAGCAGGTGAAGGAGTACGCGCAGACCGTGCACGGGACTGCGCGCAAGAGCGGCAATCTCGTGGCGGCGACGTGCACCGACTGCCACGGCAAGCACGACATTCTTCGCTCCAAGGACCCTGCGTCGCGCACGAACCACGCGAACCTCGAGACCACATGCAGCGCCTGTCATGGCAACGAGAAGATGGTCAGAGAGGCGAAACTCCCGGGGGGCAACATCGGCACGCAGTTCCATGACAGCATTCACGGCAAGGCGCTTGCCGGGGCTGCGCAAGCGTCTGCGCCGACTTGCACGAATTGCCACGGCGCCCACGATATTCGCGCGAAGGACGACGATGCGAGCCGCGTCAACAGGGCCCGCATTCCCGACACTTGCGGCAGCTGTCACCAGGCGATCCGCACGAAGTTCGCGCACAGCTTCCACGGCAAGCTGCGCGCAGAGGGCAATGCCGCCGCGCCGGTGTGCATTGATTGCCACAGCGCGCACGAGATCAAACGGCACGACGCGCCGGGGTTCCAGACCGCCGTCATCGAGCAGTGCGGCAACTGCCATGCGCAGTACCTGTCGACGTATCGAGACACGTTCCACGGCCAGGTCACGAAGCTCGGGTACGCGCAGGTCGCGACCTGTGCTTCATGCCACTCTGCACACGACATCCTGCCCGCATCCGATCCGGCGTCGACCATCTCGCCAGCCAACCGGATCAATACGTGCCGGAAGTGTCACGCCGAAGCGTCGGTCAAGCTCGCGAGCTTCGATCCGCACGCCAACCGCCACGACAAGGAGCGCAATCCGCTCTACTGGTACGCGGCCAAGTTCATGGACTGGCTGCTGATCGGTGTGTTCGCGGTCTTCGGCATCCACACGCTGTTCTGGCTAGTGCGCTTGTCGATCAACAAGATCCGCGGCTGGCGGAACCCAGGGAGCACCTCACGATGACGCAGGCGATCGCAGCGGCAACCGCCGCACCAACGCATACGGGCCGCTGGTACCGGCGCTTCACCGCGACCGAGCGTGTGCTGCACGTTCTGTTGATGCTGACATTCATAGGCTTGGCCCTGTCCGGCCTGCCGCTGATCTTCGCCGACCGGCCGTGGGCAGTCGTCCTGGCGCACACGCTCGGGGGCTTCGAGGGCGCCGGCTTCATCCACCGCGTCTGCGCAACTGTCATGATCGGCGTCTTCCTGACCCACATCGCGCTCATCGTCCGCCGCGCGATCGTTACCCGGAATCTGCTCGGCATCGTGTGGGGGCCCGACTCGATGGTGCCGCAGTGGCCGGACGCGGTCGCCTTCTACAGGCACTTCAAATGGTTCGTCGGTCTCGGCCCCCGTCCGACCTTCGATCGGTGGACCTATTGGGAAAAGTTCGATTACTGGGCGGTGTTCTGGGGGATGGCGATCATCGGTGGATCGGGGCTGCTGCTGTGGTTCCCATTCTTCTTCAGCAAGCTGTTGCCGGGCTGGATGTTCAACCTCGCAAGCCTCGTGCACGGCGAGGAGGCGTTGCTGGCGGTTGGTTTCATCTTTACCATCCACTTCTTCAACGGGCATCTGCGGCCCGAGAAGTTCCCGATGGACACGGTTGTTTTCACAGGGCGCATCTCGGAGCACGAGTTGAAGACCGAGCGCGCGGTCGAATATGAGCGTTTGAGCGCGACGGGCGCGCTCGTGGCGAAGGAAGCGCCACCGCCGACGATGGAGTCGCGGCTCTTTGGCTGGTTCGTAGGAGGAGCGACGCTGGTGCTTGGCATCGTGGTAATCCTGCTCATCATCTACAGCGTGGTGTTTCAATAGGGGTCCGTAACTATGACAATTGCACAACGAGTGATGGCGCTGGGCGCCGCCACGACGATTCTTGTCGGCGTCGTCGCGTTGATGCTGCTCGGCGCAGGCGGCATTGTCGCCTGGGAATACTCGAACAGCGACTCGTTCTGCGCAAACGCCTGCCACTCAGTTCACCCAGAGGAGACACTAGCGCACAAGGCTTCGTTCCACGCCGAGGTGCATTGCGTTGAATGCCACATCGGGAGAATTCCGACGCTGCAGGCGATCGCGCTCAAGCCTGAGCACGTCAAAGAGCTATGGGGTGTGATCTTCGGCTACGAGCGGCCCCTGGTCTCCACCACGTTGCGCCCGGCAAGACAGAACTGCGAGGGCTGCCACAATCCATCCGCCGTGCATTTCGACAGCATTGTCCTGCGCAAGCATTACGACACGGATGCGGCGAGCAGCGAGACGGCGACCCGACTCGTTTTGCACACCGGATCCGGCACGATTCGGGAGAAGGCTGCGAAGGGCATCCACTGGCACGTCGCCAACGACGTGTCGTTCATTGCCACCGATGCGCAGCGTCGCGTGATCCCGTGGGTGCAGGTGAAGCGTCCCGACGGCAAGACGACGACCTATATCGATGCAACGGCGAAGATCGCGCCGGGCGAGTTCAGTGCGGACAAGGCGCGGCGCATGGAGTGTTTCGACTGCCACAATCAGGTGGGCCACCCATTCCCGAATCCTGCCGATGCGTTCGACAACGCGATCGCGACGGGCCGCGTGGACCGCAGTTTGCCGTCGGTGAAGGCACGGGCGGTCGCCATCATCGCGGCTACAGACAAGCTGTCCGGGCCCCGTGACGAGCAGGCTAAGGCGATCGACAAGGCCATCGCGGAGTCGGCGGCGAAAGCCGCGATCAAGCCGAACCAGAAGGAAGCCGAGACGAAGTTCGAGGGGGCCATGAAGGAGGTCGCGCTCGCGAGCACCTTCGAAGCCCCGGGCATCACCTGGAAGTCGTTCCCCAACCACACCGGTCACAAGGACTTTCCCGGTTGCTTCCGCTGCCACGACGGCAAGCATTTCGACGACAAGGGCAACGCGATCCGCCTGCAATGCACGCTCTGCCACGACCTGCCGCAGGTGACGCGCGAGAAGGGGAAGGGATCGGTGCCATCGACGGTGGCGGCGGGGCTGTCGCCGCCGGACAGCCACGAGGCCCCGAACTGGATGCGCGAGCATCGGCTCTCGGTCGACGAGAGCTGCGCGGCTTGCCATGGCAAGACGGAGTACGGTACGGAAGGCGGGAACTTTTGCTCTAACCCGGCGTGCCACGGCCGGAAGTGGCCGGAGCTGGATCTGAACGTGGAAGCGAAGCAACCGCCGAAGGCGGCAACAAAACGATAGGAGGCAAGATGAGAGCGATGCTGATTGCAGTGAGTGCGATAGTGCTGCTGGGCGCAGGGACAGCGAGCGCGCAGGAAGACCTCGCGAAGTCTTCCGGTTGCCTGAACTGTCACGCGGTCGACACGAAGAAAGTGGGCCCGTCCTTCAAGGACGTCGCGACGAAGTACAAGGGCAAAGCCGACGCGGAAGCGACGCTGACCAAGGCGCTAACCGAAGGCAAGGGTCATCCCGCGACCAAGGCCAAGCCCGAGGACGTGAGCAAGCTCGTGAAGTGGATCCTGGCGATGTGAGCACGGCGGGATCGCAGCAGCAGCCCACGCCGGCTCGTGTGAGGATTGATCTCGCTCAAGTCATCGTTGCAAGGGCCGGCGTATCTTCTGCGGTGCAATCCAGCGTGCATGACCGAGATCCGCAAATCCGCGCTGGTCGCCTATTCAGCGGAGCGGATCTTCGACCTCATTGAGGCGGCCGAGCACTACCCCGCGTTTCTGCCGTGGTGCGCGGCGGCGACGATCCTCACGCGCGACGAGGGCACGGTCAGTGCGCGCATCACGATCGATTACCACGGGGTACGGCTTCATTTGGCGACACGGAACCCGAAAAGGCGTCCGGACTACATGGCGATTCACCTCGAGCAGGGTCCATTCCGGCACTTCGAAGGCGAGTGGCGCCTGGCGCGGCTGGCCGAAGACGCGTGTCGGATCGAGTTCGCCCTGCGCTACGAGTTCGGGAACGCTGTGACGGCAAAGCTTGCCGGACTCGTCTTCGATCGCATAGCTAATTCGCTCGTCGACGCGTTCGTCGCGCGCGCCGACGAAGTCTACGGGCCGACTCCGCGCCCAGTCGGTGGCGCGGCTGCTGGAGATAACCCATGACCGCCCAAAACCGCCTCGACGCGCTGCGCCAATCGAGGCTCGCGGCCGAGCTGTCGAACGAACAGTGCAAAGTCCTTTCAGATCTCGTGACCCTGCGCGAGCTGAAGGACGGCGAAGTCCTGGTGACGGAGGGCGAGGCGGACAATCACCTCTACGTCCTGGTGCGAGGGCTTCTTCGCGTGGCGAAGAACGCGGGCACGCCGGAAGAGGTGACGTTCTTCACCATCTGCGCCGGCGACTTCGCCGACGAGTTGAGCTTCATGGACGGCACGAAGCACTACGCTTCACTCGTGGCGCTCGGCGATACCTGCGTCCTCGGGCTGCAGCGCGAGAAGCTCGAATCGATTCTGACCGCGCGCCCCGACATCGTCTACAAGGTGATGCGCGCGATCATCCGCGCCGTGCATCAGATCCAGCGCCGGCTCTCGATGCAGTCGGTGGAGCTTACCAACTACATCTACAAACAGCACGGGCGTTACTGAGAGGGACGTCCTGAGCTCTTCGGGCAGGCGGTGAACAGCCGTCCGACCCAAGCTCCGACCAGCCGAGGTCGATCGCACCTGCGCCAATCATGGCCGAATCCGCGCCCGATACGCCAGCTGTGGAAGAGGCGATTGCGCGCGTGCTCGCTGCCGAGCGCGACGCGGCCGCGGCCGTCGCACGGGAAACGCGGGAGGCTGAGGCGCTGAGCGAGAACGCGCGTGCCGAAGCGCGCGCGCTGTCGGAGCGCACCGAACGGCGAATCCGTGCCGTGCGGGCGGCGTTCGAAGCTCGTACGGCCGCCGACGTGGCGGCGATCGACGCGCGCGCGGCGGAGGAGGATACCGGTCCGGTCCTGGACGCGGAGGATCTCGAGCGCCTCGAGCGCGCGTTGGCGCAGCTCGCGGCCGAGCTTACCGGCGGTGCATCATGATCCTGGCTGGCGAGATCGATTACGCGCAGGCGCGACTGTCGGCCCGCTACGGCGAGCGTCCGAGCGAAAGCGAGTGGCGCACGATCGAGGCAATCCGGAGGCTTCCAGCGCTGCTCGAGGCTGCGCGTGGCCTTCGCTTCCGGCGCTGGCTCGTCGGCATCGCGCCTGCGGCTGATCCGCACGCGATCGAGGCCGCGCTAATCGCTCGCTGGCGGGCAGAAGCTGCCGAAGTCCGTTCGTGGATGCCGGCTGCCTGGCGGGCGGCGCTCGAATGGATGAGCGTGCTGCCAGACGTACCGGTTGCCGAGTACATCGCGCGCGGCGGTCAGGCCTTGGGGTGGATGCGCGACGACCCGGTCTATGGCCCGTTGTGCGAGGCCGGGAGACCAACCGAGAGAAGTCCGCTGGCGCCGCTCACCAAGGCCTGGAACCGTCCGGATGGCCTGTTCGGCGCCTGGCGCCGCGAGTGGATCCGCCGCATGCCGCAGGGAGCTCTTGCGGCGACCGCGGGCGTCGACCAAATTGCTCGGGAACTCGCAGCGTACCGAGGCGCGCCGGCCGCTGCAGTTTCGGGCGACGGGATAGCGCTGCGTCGAGCGCTCGCCTCGCGGTTGTCGCTGCAGTTCCGGCGGGTGACGCTGGAGCCGTCAGCCGCGCTCGTCTACCTTGCGCTCATCGCGCTCGATCTCGAGAGGTTGCGCGGCGAGCTGCTCCGACGCGCGATCTTTCCGGGGTTCGGGCTGGCCGCATGATCCGCCCCGAACCCGCTCGCTGGTTCGAGATCCTCGCCGCGCGAGACGATGCGCCGCTGGTGCTCGAAGCGCTTGCCGCCACGGGCGCGATCGAGCTCGAAGCGCGGCCCGCTGCGGTGCTGCCTCATGTGTTCGAAGACCTGCGCCCGTTGCTCTTACGCTATGCCGAGTTCGCGCAGCGTTACGGCGCGTATTGGCCAGAGGGTAGCCGACGGAGTCCACGATTCCCGGAGCCGCCGTCGATCGTGCTCGACCGCTCGCTTCAGCGCATCGGCGCTTGGGCCGCCGACGCGGAGCCGCTCATTCGTCGGCTTCAGCAGAATGCAGCCGAGCGCTCGGAACTCCTGTTCTGGCGGCGTGCCCTCGGCGCCCTCAGTCTCTCCGCGGTCGACCTCGGAGAGCTGGCGCACGCCGGTCCCTTGCTGCAGGTGCGGTTGTTCGTGTTTCCGGTCGAGGTCGAGCCGACGCTTCCTGCGGATCTTCCTGTCCGGCGGTTCGTGATCGAAGGCATGCTGCACGCGCTCGCGGTAGGCGCCGCGGACGACCTCCAGCCGCTGGCGCTGCAGACCGTGGCGCTCAAGGGACGAAGCTACGAGCTGCCGCGATGGCTGCACGCGGACCCTGCCGAAAACGCTGCCTACCTCGCCACGAGACTCGATTCTGTCGAGCGCGAGCAACGCGAGCTGCAAGCGAACCTAGACGCATTGCACGAGCGTCACGAGCTGCGCGTTGCGCTTGGCGACGCCGGCCGGTTGCAATGGCTGATCGACAACGTGCGCGCGCTGGAGACGGGGGAGCTGTTCTGCCGGATCACCGGTTGGACCAGCGAGCTTGCCGGAAGCCGGTTATCCGATGCGCTGGAGCGCTCCGGAGCGCGCGCTCTTTTGCACTATCCGCCGCCGCCCCACGAGGTGCGGGCGCCGCTGGTCCTGGCCAACCCAGCGTGGGCGCGCCCGTTCGAGGTGTTCAGCCGCGCGCTCGGCATGCCGGCGCGCAACGAGGCCGATCCCACCACGATACTCGCGCTCATCGTTCCGCTGCTCTTTGGTTACATGTTCGGCGATCTCGGCCAGGGACTCGTGATTGCGCTGGCGGGCTTTGCGCTGAGGAGGCGCTGGGCGCTGGCGCGGCTCTTCATCACCGGCGGCGTTGCGGCAAGCGTTTTTGGATTGCTCTTCGGCAGCGTGTTCAGCTTGCACGGCTTGCTGCCGGCGCTGTGGCTCGAGCCGCTCGCCGATCCGCTGACGGTGCTTCTTGTGCCGCTGTTCGGTGGCGCCGCGCTGCTAACCGTAGGCCTGATGCTGAGGGCGCTCGAGGCGTATTGGCGCCACGAGCTGCGCGGCTGGTTCTGCAGCGAAATATGGCTTGCAGTCGTTTACCTGTCGATCCTCGCCGGCGTCGTGCGACACGACGCGTTCTGGCTCGCTGGCGCCGCGGCGATTGCCTTCTGTGCCGGGCGGGCGGTCGCGGCGCGCAAGCCCGTCGCAGGCTTGACTGCGATCGCGGAGCTCATCGAGCGCAAGGTGCAGATTCTGATCAACACGCTTTCCTTCGCGCGGGTCGGTGCGTTCGCGCTCGCTCATGCCGGGTTGTCCGCGGCGATCATCGCGCTGATGGATGCCGCCGGCAGCCTCGCCGGCAAGGTGCTGATAGTCGTCGTCGGCAACCTCGTCGTCATCGTCCTCGAGGGTCTGGTGGTCTCGATCCAGACCACGCGCCTGGTGCTGTTCGAATTCTTCACGCGCTTCCTCGTCGCACAGGGGCGCGTCTTCCGGCCGCTGTCGCCACCGCCTTTCCTTGCCAGGGAGCATTGATGAAGACCCCGTATCGATTCGTAATTGCGCTCTTCGCCACGATTGCGCTGATGGCGCTGTTCGCCACTGCGCTGTTCGTCTTCGCGCCCTCCGTCCTGGCTGCGCAAACGACGGCTTCCGGAGGGGTCTTCGACAGTGAGGCGGCGCGCATGGCTTTCCTTGCCGCTTCGATCGCCACCGGGCTCGCCACCCTGGGCGCCGGGTTCGCCGTAGCCAGGGTCGGCGCCGCCGCCGTCGGTGCGCTGGCCGAGAAGCCCGAGCTGTTCGGTCGCTTGCTGATCCTGGTCGGGCTGGCGGAAGGGATCGCGATCTACGGCTTGATCGTTTCCATCCTCATCTTGAACCGGCTTGGCTGATGCCTGCGCCGTGCTACATCGGTGATGAAGCCAGCGCCGCGGCATTCCGGATCGCCGGCACGCGGGTGATGGTTCCGGGGGCGGGCCAGGAGGCCGCGGCACTTGCGGCAGCGCGGGCGGAGTCGCCGCTGGTGCTTCTATCCGCCGCGGCTGCAGCACGCATCCCGGCGGCGGTGCTGGCGCAGGCGCGGGCTGCGCTCGCGCCGCTCGTGCTGATCGTTCCCGATCTGCGCAAGGAGGCGCCGCTGCCGGATTTGGCGGCGCGGCTGCGCGGCGAGTTGGGATTGGAGGCGTCGCGATGACGCTCGAGAGCCATGTTCAGGCGCTGCTCGACCTTGTCGAAGCAGATCGCACAGCGAAGTGCGAGGCCATCCAGCGTGACGCGGCGGCGCGCGCCGCGGCGACGCTGGCCATCGCGCGGACTGATGCGCGGACCCGAATGCGCAGCGCCTTTGCTGACGAGCGCAAGCGCCGCGACGCGCGCGTCGCCGGGGCGCAGGCACGCTTGCAGACGCACCGACGCCTTCACGACCAGCGGCGCGCGGCGGCGTTGCTCCTGGCCGGCTGGCAGCGGCTTCCGGAGTTGCTCGCCGCGCGCTGGCGCGAGCCGCAGTCACGGCAAAGCTGGGTCGAACAAGTTGTGGGCGAAGCGCGCGCCGCGCTTCCGCGGGCGGCGTGGCGCATCGTTTACGCGCAAGGTTGGGAGGGGGACGAGCGCAACGTGCTCGCCGCCGCGCTGGCGCGCGATCTCGGCGCGCCGCCGCAACTCGTTCTCGACGCCTCGGCGCGCGCCGGGCTCAAGATCATCGCTGAAGGCAACGTGATGGATGGCACGCTGCCCGGTCTGCTTGCCGATCGCAGCGAAATTGGCGCCAAGTTGCTGCAACGGCTGGAGCAGGAAGAGTGAGTCGCGCCACGATCCGCTGGATCGCCGGCCCCGTACTGCATGCGAAGACGACTGAGCCGTTCGCGCTGCGCGAGGCAGTTCGGGTCGGCCCCGATGAGCTGCTCGGGGAAGTGGTGCGCCTCGACGGCGA
This sequence comes from Casimicrobiaceae bacterium, assembly GCA_035501215.1. GTDB lineage: Bacteria > Pseudomonadota > Gammaproteobacteria > Burkholderiales > Casimicrobiaceae > PALSA-1003. The sequence goes on along the minus strand of DATJWL010000015.1, from coordinate 51,463 downwards.
GACGATCGTCGTCCAGGTCTACGAGGACACGACAGGCCTCAGGCCCGGGGCTCAGGTGATGGGCGACGGTCTGCCCTTGGCAATTACGCTCGGTCCCGGACTGCTCGGCCGCATCTTCGATGGACTGTTGCGTCCGCTCGCGGGCGCCGATTCGGCCTTCGTGCAGCCAGGGATGCGCCGCCCAAAGACGCGCACCTTCGCCTTCAAGCCGCGCGTTGCGCGTGGCGAGATGTTGCGTGGAGGCGCGATCATCGGCGAGGCGACCGATGACCATGGATGCGTGCAGGCCTGCCTCGCCCCGCCTGATTTGTCGGGCGAGCTGACCGCGATGGTCGGTGCACGCGAGTACGCCGAAGACGCGGAACTCGGCCGCGTGCGCGATTCCGACGGCGCCGAGCGCGCGTTCGGGATGGCTCATGCCTGGCCGGTGCGCATTCCGCGCCCCGTCGCGGCGCGCCTGCCCGTGCAAGCGCCTCTCATCACCGGGCAGCGCATTCTCGACTGCTTGTTCCCGGTCGCGCAGGGCGGCAAGGCGGCGATCCCCGGCGGCTTCGGCACCGGCAAGACGGTGCTGCTCGAAGCACTCGCCAAGGGCTGCAACGCGGATGTGATCGTCTATCTCGGCTGCGGCGAGCGCGGCAACGAGATGGCGGGCGTGCTCGAGGAATTCCCCCAGCTCGACGACCCGAGAAGCGGCCGGCCGTTACTGGAGCGAACGGTGATCATCGCCAACACGTCGAACATGCCGGTGGCCGCCCGCGAGGCGTCCATCTACTGCGCCGTCACCGTGGCCGAGTATTTTCGCGACCAGGGCTTGCACGTCGCGCTGATGGCCGACTCCACCTCGCGCTGGGCCGAAGCGTTGCGCGAGGTCTCGGGGCGGTTTGGCGAGCTGCCGGGCGAGGGCGGCTACCCGGCGTACCTGTCGTCGCGGATCGCCGACTTCTACGAGCGCGCTGCGTTGGTCGAGCCACTGTGCGGCGGTACCGGCTCGGTCACCGTCATCGGCGCGATCAGTCCGCCGTCGGGCGATTTCTCCGAGCCCGTCACCTCGCACACCAAGCGCTACGTGAAGGCGTTCTGGGCGCTCGATGTGAAACGGGCGCAGGCGCGCTTTTATCCTGCGATCCATCCCCTGCAATCGTATGCCGAGGACGCGGCGGATTTCGCGCCGTGGTGGGCGGCCGCAGGCAACGACCGCTGGTTTGCACTGCGAAAGCGCTTCCTCACGCTCCTGGATGATGAGGCGCGCCTGGAGCGCATGGCGCGCATCATCGGCAAGGACGCGCTGCCGGAACGGCAGCAGCTCACGCTGTTCTGCGCCGGCCTGATCAACGATGCCTTCCTGCGCCAATCGGCTTACTCGAACACCGACCGGGTGTGCGCCCCGGCGCGCCAGGCGGTGATGATGCGGCTGCTCGATCGCTTCTTCGATCTTGCCGAAGGGGCGCTTGCCGCCGGCGTCCGCACGGCCGAAATGGCGCAGCTCGCCTGCGTGCGGCCGCTGCAGCGGATGGGTGAGGACATCGCCAACGAGCAACTCGAGCGCTTCGATGCGCTGCAGGCTACGGTTGAGCGCGAGTTCGCGGCGCTCGTGGAAAGCGCGAAGGCGCGCGATGCGGCTCACGGTTGAGAGCGCCGCGACGCGGCTCGACGGGCCGCTGCTGTTCCTCAGGCGCACGCTCGACGTCGGGTTGCACGACGCCGTCGAGGTTCTCGGCCGGGACGGCCGCCCGCGGCTGGGTCGCATCGCGGCCATCGACGACGCCCTGATGACCATCGAGGTGCTGGAGTCGACCGCCGGACTCACGCTCGACGGCACGGTGGTGCGGTTCTTCGGCGAGCCGCTGTCGTTCGGCGCCTCGCCCGCACTGCTCGGCCGCGTGTTCAACGGCGTCGGGCAGGTGATCGACGGCGGCCCTCCGCTTGCCGTGCGCGAGCGCCTGCGCATCGAGGGCCTGCCGATCAATCCGGTGGCGCGCGCGATGCCGCGCGACTTCATCGAGACGGGGATCACCACGCTCGACCTGATGAACAGCCTGGTGCGCGGCCAGAAGCTGCCGTTATTCTCGGCGGGCGGCCTGCCGCACGACCGGCTGGCGGTCGACATCGCGACCCACGCCCGGCTCACCAACGCCCGGAGCGGGGAGTTCGCCATCGTCTTCGCCGGCATCGGCGTGCCGCACGCGAGTGCCGAATATTTCCGGCGCGGCCTGGAGCAGAGCGGGGCGCTCGAGCGCACCGCTCTGTTTCTCAATCTCGCGAGCGATTCTTCGACGCAGCGCCTGCTCACGCCGCGCTTCGCGCTGACCGCCGCCGAGTATCTCGCCTTCGTCTGCGGCAAGCACGTGCTCGCGATCCTCACCGACATGACCAACTACGCGGAGGCGCTGCGCGAGGTCTCCTCCTCCAAAGGAGAGATCCCCAGCCGCAAGGGCTTCCCGGGCTACATGTATTCCGATCTCGCCACGCTGTTCGAGCGCGCCGGCTGCATCCGCGGCAAACCGGGCACGCTGACGCAGCTTTCGATTCTGACCATGCCTGCCGACGACATCGGGCACCCGATTCCCGACCTCACCGGCTATATCACCGAAGGTCAGATCGTGCTTTCGCGCGACCTGGACCGCCGCGGGCTCTATCCCCCGGTCAACGTCCTGCCATCGCTATCAAGGCTGATGAAAGACGGCACGGGCGGCGCGTACACGCATCCGGACCATCCCGCTCTCGCGAGCCAGCTCTACGCTGCCTACGCGCGCGCCGTCCAGGCGCGGGTGCTGGCGAGCGTGGTGGGTGAGGAAGGGCTTGCCGAGATCGATCGCCGTTATCTGGCATTCGGCACCAGGTTCGAGGGAACGATCGTCGCGCAGAGCGGACCGCGCACGCTGCAGCAAAGCATGGACGCCGGGTGGACGCTGCTCGCCGAGTTGCCGGCGACCGAGCTCTCGCGCCTCTCGGATGCGCAGATCGCGGCGCATCTCGCGCGGGGCGTAGAAACGAAATGAGCGAGCTCACGCCGACGCGCAGCGTCGCGCTCGAGCTCAAAGACGAGCGCCGGGCCATGCGCGACGGCTATGTTTTTCTCGACGAGAAGTGCCTGCTGCTGGCCGGCGAAATCCTTCGCGAGTTGGAGCGTCACGAAGCGATGCAGCGTGCCTTTCTGGCCGCGTACGCCAGCGCGCTGGCCGCGCTTCAATCGGCGGTGGCGCGTCACGGGCTGCACGGCCTGCAGGTTTACCCGGTGGCGGAACTCGCGGGCGCGCAAGTGCAGCGGATGCCGCGCGCGTTGATGGGCGTACGCCTGCAGGACGCAGCCTGGGAGGGCGAAGCGTCGCCGGCTCCGCCGGCGTTCGACGCTTCACCCGAGGCGGAAGCCTGCCGCCGCGCGTTCGTGGCGGTGCTGGAGGCTGCGCCGCCCCTCGCCGCGGTGGAGGGCAATCTCGAGCGCCTTGCGATCGAGTACCGGCGTTCGGTACGGCGCGCGCGGGCGCTGCAGGATGTGCTTCTACCCGAGCTCGATCGTGACGTCAACGAGATCGAGAACCGCCTCGAGGAACTCGAGCAGGAGGATGCCATCTGGATGCGCCGCCGCGGTTGACCCAAGTCAAACGCGTGCGGCCCGAAATGGAGAAGAACGGCTCGTCCAACATCTTCGTCTCGCGCAGGGCGCGCAGCGTAGAACAGCCGTTGTGCAAGCCGACCTTCTGCCGGGACTGCCTGGAATCCCTCTATCCCGTTGATATAAGTCAAACGGGTGCAGCCTACTGACCCGTACTGTAGCGGGCGAAGCAGACAAAACCAATGAATCCGTACATCGCATTCCTGCTCTACGTGCTGGCGATCCTGGGGTTCGTCTTCATCACGCTCGTGATGAACCGCTACCTGGGGCCCAAGCCCGCCGCCAGCGCACTGAAGCTCGAGCCCTTCGAGTGCGGCGCCACGCCGGTAGACACGCGCAACACCAAGGCCGTGCCGATCAAGTATTACGCGGTGGCCATCGCGTTCATGCTCTTCGACCTGGAGACGGTCTTTCTCTTCGTCTGGGCGCTGGGCGCACAACCGCTCACCGGCTTCATGCTCTTCACGTTCTTCATCTTTGCGTTCCTGCTCGTGCTGATCCTGCTCTACATCTATCAGGCGCGCCTGCTCGACACGGTCACCGAATAGCGATGAACCGGCAAACGATTCCGATCCGGGCGGCAAACGCGAGAAATCCGGCGTTTGAATATTTCTCGACCAAGAAGGACGAGTTCGTCGGCTGGGCGCGGAAGTTCTCGCTCTTCCCGTATCCGTTCGTGACGGCGTGCTGCGCGATGGAGTTCATGGCGGTGAGCTCGAGCCCGTACGACACCGATCGCTTCGGCGCAGCGCTGCCGCGCTTCTCGCCGCGACAGTCCGACTTGCTGATGGTCGTCGGCACGGTGACGCACAAGCAGGCGCCAATCCTGCTCAAGGTCTACGAGCAGATGTGCGAGCCGAAGTGGGTGATGGCCTTCGGCGCCTGCGCGACCAGCGGCGGCTTCTATCAGAACTACGCCGCCGTCGCGGGAATAGACAAGATCATCCCCGTCGACGTCTACGTGCCGGGCTGCCCGCCGCGTCCGGAGACCGTGATCGACGCGATCATGAAGCTGCAGGATCGCATCGGCCGGTCGCACCACCCGATCCTCACGGAGAACTTCTGAGGATGTCCACCGAGATCATCGGTCGCCTGCAGCAAGAGCTCGTTCGCGAGGGCGGCGAAGCGGTCGTGGCAAGCGACATGCTGGTCGTCACGGTCCCGCCGACCGCGGTGCTGGCCACCGCGCGACGGCTTGCGTCCGAGTTCGCCTTCGACCTGCTGCTCGACGTCACCGCGATCGACTGGCCGGAGCGCACGCCGCGCTTCGACGTCGTGTATCACTTCTATTCGACGAAGCACTTCGTGCGCGTGCGGCTGAAGACGCGGGTCGCTGTCGCCGATCCGGCCGTCGAGTCGCTCGTTTCGATCTACGGCGCCGCGGGCTTCATGGAGCGCGAGTGCCACGACATGTACGGGATCGTCTTTCGCGGCAATCCCGATCTGCGCCCGGTCCTGCTCTATGAAGGTTTCGTCGGCCATCCCCTGCGCAAGGACTATCCGAAGCTGCAGGAGCAGCCGCTCGTGTCCTACCGGAAATGACGGAGCCGACTGTGGATACGCGCGTCGAAACTCCCCTGCCCAATCCGATCCGCCCCGCCTTCGAGCGCGGCGCGCGCGAGGAGTCGGTTGTCGTCAGCATCGGACCCTCGCATCCCGCCACGCACGGGACGGTCCAGATCATCGCCGCACTGGACGGCGAGAGAGTGGAGCGGGTCGATGTGCACCCGGGATACCTGCATCGGGGCTTCGAGAAGGAATGCGAAGACCACACCTGGCACAACCTGATCCCCTATGTCGACCGCCTGAACTATGTATCGGGGCTCGTCAACAACTTCGCCTATTGCGAGGCGGTCGAGAAGCTCATGGGCATCGAGGTCACGCCGCGCTGCCGGTACCTGCGGACGCTGCTTTCGGAATACTCGCGCATCGTCGACCACCTCACCTGCATTGCCGCGGGTCTGATGGAGCTGGGGGCGATGACCGCGTTCCTGTACCTGGTGATGGTTCGCGACTACATGTACGAGCATCTCGCGGCCTTGACCGGCGCGCGCGTTACCTACACCTATGGCCGCATCGGCGGGCTCGCCAGCGATCTGCCCCATGGCTGGCTCAAGCGTCTTGCGGAGATTCTCGACCAGTACGAGGATTTCGTGGGCCGGGTTCACGGGCTGGTCGACCGCAACCGGATCTTCATCGACCGCATGCGCGACGTCGGAGTCATCACGACAGCCGAGGCGATCAACTGGGGGTACACCGGCCCCATCCTGCGCTCGACCGGCGCGCCGCGCGATCTGCGCAAGGACGCGCCGTATCTCGCTTATGCCAAGCTCGACTTCGACGTGCCGGTGGGCATCAAGGGCGACAACTACGACCGCTATTACGTGCGCATGCGGGAGATGGACGAGTCCGTGTACATGATCCGGCAGCTCGTCGACATGCTGCCCGAGGGGCCGATCGATGTCGACGACCGCCGCTGCACGCTGCCGGAAAAGCGGCTCGTCTACACGGAGATCGAGTCGCTCATCAACCACTTCAAGCTGATCATGGACGGCCCCGACGTGCCGGCCGGCGAAGTCTACCTCGCGCACGAGTCACCCAATGGCGAGCTGGGCTTCTATCTCGTCAGCACCGGCACGGGAACGCCGTACAAGGTACACGTGCGTGCGCCAAGCTTCGTGCACATGGGAGGCATGCACCGGCTGCTCGAAGGCTATCAGCTCGCCGACATCATTCCGACCTTCGGGTCGGTGAACATGATCGGTGGCGAGTGTGACAGATGAGTGACAGATGATCGATCGATGAGCGTGACATGAAGCATCTCATTCCCGAATTCGAGAAGCTGCGCGCGCGCTACCCCGCCGGATTCGAATCCTCGCTGGTGCTGCCCTGCCTGCGCCGCATCCAGGAGGATCGCGGCTTCGTGGCGGACGAGGACATCGACGGGCTCGCCGGCTATCTCGGCGTGCCGCGCATCCAGGTCGAGGAAGTGCTGAGCTTCTACGAGCAATTTCGGCGCGCGCCAGCAGGAAAGTGCCAGATCGCGCCATGTCGCAATCTTAGCTGCTCGTTGCTCGGTGCGGAGCGGATCGTGGACCATCTGACCCGCAAGCTCGGCATCGCGCCCGGCGAAACCAGCGCCGACGGCCGTTTCACGCTCGCTACGGTCGAGTGCCAGGGCGCGTGCGGCAGCGCGCCGGTGGTCGTCGTGGGCGAAACCTGTCACGCCAACATGACGCCCGACAAGATCGACCGCCTGATCGAAAGCTTGACCTAGCATGCCGAACGCCAGGATCCTCATGACGTTTCCGGTCACGGCGACCTCGCATACGCTCGCTGAGTACCGCGCGCGCGGCGGCTACCAGGCGCTGGACAAGGCGCTGCGGCAGATGACGCCGCAGAAAGTCGTGGCGGAAGTCACCACGTCCGGCATTCAGGGACGCGGCGGCGCCGCGTTTCCCATGGGCCGCAAGTGGGCGGTCGTACACCCGAACGACGGCCAACCGCACTACCTCTGCGCCAACGCCGACGAGGGCGAGCCTGGTACCTTCAAGGACCGCTGGATCCTCGAGAACGCGCCGCATGTGCTGCTCGAGTCGATGCTGATCGCCTCGTACGCACTGCAGGTCCGGCACGCATTCGTCTATATCCGCGGCGAGTTCGACGAGCCTTATCGTCGCCTCGCCGGCGCTCTGGAAGAGGCCTATGCGGCCGGCTACATCGGCGAGCGCATTCTCGGCACGGACTTCTCCTGCGACGTCGTGATTCATCGCGGCGCCGGTTCGTACGTCTGCGGCGAGGCCTCCGCGCTGCTCAGTTCGCTCGAAGGCAAGCGCGGGTATCCGCGCAACCGGCCGCCGCGCCTCACGGTCCGCGGGCTCTATCAGCGGCCCACGGTCGTCAACAATATCGAAACGCTGTCGAACATCGCGTGGATCATCGCCAACGGCGGCGAAGCGTTCAAGAAGATCGGCCACGAAAAGGACCCCGGCACGCGGCTGATTTCGATCTCCGGCCATATCGAGCGGCCGGGCGTCTACGAGATCGAGGCCGGGTACCCGTGGCGCAAGTTCATCTACGAAGACTGTGGCGGCGTCCTCGGCGGGCACGCGCTCAAGTGCATCATCCCCGGCGGCATCTCGACCAAGGTGCTGACCGGCAAGGAGATCGAGCCGCTCACGCTCGACAATCCCTCGCTGCAGGCTGCCGGTTCCTCGATGGGCTCGGGCGGAATGATCGTCATCGCGGAGGGCACCTGCATGGTGCGCCTGCTGCAGGTGCTGGTTCGCTTCTATCACCACGAGTCGTGCGGACAGTGCACGCCGTGCCGCGAGGGGATGGGGTGGATGCATCGCATCATCGACCGCATCGTTGCGGGGGAGGGCCGCGTCGAGGACATCGAGCGGCTCTACCAGATCTCGGCCTGGAACGACGGCAATACGATCTGCGGGATGGGCGATGCCGCTGGCTACGCGACGAGCGGCATCCTCAACAAGTTCCGGGACGAGTTCGAGTATTTCATCGAACACAAGAAGTCGCGCTTCAACGGGACGCTGGAATGCCAGAGATCTTCATAAACGGCCAATCGGTCCAGGCGGAGCGCAACCAGTCGGTGCTGCAGGCTGCGCTGGCGAACGGCTTTTACATACCGTACCTGTGCTGGCATCCCGAGCTTTCCATCGCCGGCAACTGCCGCTTGTGCGCGATCCAGATCGAAGGACGGAGCTGGGTGGAAATCGCCTGCAACATGCCGGTCGCGGAAGGCATGCGCATCCTCACCGATTCCGACGTGGTGAAGGAGTACCGCAAGTCGATCATGCAGCTCCTGACGCTCAACCATCCGGTCGATTGCGGCATCTGCGACAAGGCGGGAGAGTGCAAGCTGCAGGACTATCACTACCAGTACAACGGCGAGCGTTCGCTGTCGCGCGACGTAAAGGTGCATGCGACGAAGTTCCATCCGCTCTCCGAGCGCATCGTGCTCGACAACGAGCGCTGCATCCTGTGCTCGCGCTGCGTGCGCTTCACGCGCGAGATCTCCAAGTCGAACGCGCTCGGCATCGTGCAGCGCGGGGACCAGTCGCTCGTTCGCGCGTCCGAAGACCATGCGCTCGACGCCGATCCATACTCGGACAACGTGATCGATCTGTGCCCGGTGGGAGCGCTCCTTTCGCGTCCGTTCCTCTACAAGGCGCGCGTCTGGTATCTCAAGCCGACGCGCTCTGTCTGCCCGGGGTGCGCGCGCGGCTGCAACGTCCAGATCTGGCATCGCAAGGCGGAATGGAAGCTCAATGCGCTCGACCCGAAGCTCAACGCCCGCATCGAGCGCGTGACGCCGCTCGAGAACGGCGAGGTCAACGGTCCGTGGATCTGCAACAAGGGCCGCGACCTGGCGCAGATCTTCGAGCGGCCGCGCGCCGAGCAGGCGATGCAGAAGGGCAAGCCTATCGAGCTCACCGCCGCGATCGAGGCTGCGCGCCGATTGCTCGAGGGAGCGAAGCGCCCGCTCGCGATCGTGTCGAGCTGGGGCTCCAACGAGGAGCTTGCCGCGTTCAAGCGCGCGCTCGGCGGACGCGTGACCGCGCTGGTCAAGCAGGATTGGCAGCCACAACCCGGCGAGCGGATCGAGGATGATCTGCTCATCCGCGCCGACAAGAATCCGAACGGCGCCGCGGCTCGTGCGGTGTTTCCGCAGGAGGACGACGGCGCTTCCGCGCTTCCGGCGGATGCCGACCTGATCCTCGTCTGGGGCGAAGGCTTCGATTTCGCCCGCATCCCGCGCGGCGCGCGAATCGTTTTCCTGGGGAGCTATCTGCAGCCCGAGAACGGCCATGCCGACGTGTTCATTCCGATCAGCGTCCAGACCGAGCGCCGCGGCCACTACACCAACTTCGAAGGCGTGGTGAGCGCGTTCGAACCGTGCTTCGCAAAGAAGGCGTCGGTGGCCGACGCCGAGACGCTGTTCGCGGCGCTCGGCGCCGCGGCGGAGGTCCACGCATGATGCAGGACCTCGTCGTCGATCTCGTCTTCATCGGCTACGCACTGGCCGTGCTCCTCCTCTTCGGCACGGTGCTGACCTGGGTCGAGCGCAAGCAGGCCGCGGTCATGTCCGACCGCATCGGCGCGAATCGCGCCTACGTGCGCATCCCCTTCACGCAGGTGAAGCTCGTCTGGTGGGGCCTTTTCCACGGCCTGGCCGACGGCCTCAAGATGATGCTGAAGGAGGATTTCCGGCCCAACGCCTACGACCGCTTTGCCTACGCGATCGCCCCGTGGGTAGTGTTCACGCCGGTGCTGCTGGTGTTCTCGGTGATTCCCTTCGGCGGCACGCTCGTTCCCGGCAAGCTCGCGCCGGCGCTGGCCGGCTGGTTCGGCGACCGCGCGTATCCGATGCAGATCGCGCGCATCGACGCGGGCCTCCTGGTGGTGTTTGCCTTCGGCGGCCTCACGATCATCGGGGCGATGCTCGCCGGCTGGTCCTCCTACAACAAGTTCTCGCTGCTGGGCGCGCTGCGGGCGGGCTCGCAGATGATCTCCTACGAGCTGATCATGGGGCTGACCGTGCTGGGGCTCATCCTCATTTACGGCACGGTCGACTTGAACGCCATGGTGCAGCAGCAGTCGGGGGTGGTGCTGGGCTTCCTGCCGGCGTGGGGTTTCTTCCTGCAGCCGTTCGCGGCGACCCTGTTTCTCACCGCGGCCATTGCCGAGAACAAGCGCATCCCGTTCGACCTGCCGGAGGCGGAGTCGGAGCTGATCGCCGGCTACTTCACCGAATACAGCGCGATGAAGATGGGCCTGTTCATGTTCGCCGAGTTCATCGAGATCGCCATCATCGCGGCGCTGTTCACCACGCTCTTCCTCGGCGGGTACAACCTGCCGTTCATGAACGACGACGGGTTCGTCTTGCCCGGGGGCCACGCCGTGCCGCTCGGCCACACCGTGGTCGTCGTGCTGCAGCTCGTCGTGTTCCTGGTCAAGGTACTGATCATGTCGAGCTTCCAGATTCTCGTGCGCTGGACGCTGCCGCGCTTCCGCTGGGATCAGCTCCTGGGCTTCGCGTGGAGATTCATGTTCCCGCTGGCGCTCATCAACGTGGCGGTGACCGCCGTCGTCGTCTGGGCTCTGCAAAACCGATGAAGCCCTATCGGCGCAAGCAATACTGGAACGAGCCCACGATGTCGTTGTGGGAGAAGGCGTACTTGCCCGAGATCGTGCGCGGCCTCGCCATCACGAGCTGGGTGTTCCTGCGAAACATGGGACGCTGGATGAGCTTTCGCAAGGGCGCCCTCACGACCTACTACCCGGAAGAGACGCGCTTCGACTACGCCCCACGCAACCGCGGCAAGCACATCCTGACGCAGCGCCCCGACGGCCGGCCGCAATGCATCGCCTGCAACATGTGCGCGACCGTGTGCCCGGCGAAGGTGATCGAGATCGAGGCCGCGTTCGATCCCGACGATCCCGCGCACCCAAAGTATCCGTCGCGCTTCGAGATCGACTACTCGCGCTGCATCTTCTGCGGCTTGTGCGTCGAAGCCTGTCCCGAGGACGCGATCCGCATGGTCAAAGAGGTGCCCGACCTGCCTTCGCACGATCGCGAGCACATGTGGCTGTCGCTGGACGAGCTTCTCAACTGGAATCCGCAAAGCGACGTCGCGAAACCCTACCCGCCAAAGGGCGGTGCGACCACCGTGCGGAGAACGGCATGATCGAGACCTGGCTGCTCTGGCTTTTCGCCGCCACCGCGCTCGTCGCGGCCGGTCTGATGCTGGTGCTGCGCCACCCGATGCGCGTGGCGCTCGCGCTCACCGCGACGATGCTTTCGCTCGCCGGCGTATACGCGCTCCTCGGCGTGCACGTCATCGCGATCTTCCAGGTGCTCATCTACGTCGGCGCGATCATGGTGTTCATGATCTACGCCATCATGTTGCTCGACGTGCGCGACCGCTCCTATACGCGCCGCTTCTCGCGGCTCCTCGCCCCCGGCATCGCCGCGGCCGTGGTGCTCGTGGGCGTTCTCGTCCTTGCCGTGTGGCGGGCGCTTCCGGCGCCGAACGGAAGCGGCGCCGGCTCGCTCTTCGCGCTGCAGCGCTTTTCGGTGGAGTTCCTGAACGAATACTGGCTGCATTTCGAGCTGGTGTCGGTGCTGCTCGTCGCCGCGGTCGTGGCGGCGGTCGCGGTGCTCGAGACGGGAAGAAGAAATCGTGGATAACCTGCAAATGCTCATCGCGACCTCGGTGGCGCTCTTCGCCCTCGGCCTCGCCGGCGTCATCGTCCGGCGCAACGTGCTGGTGATGCTGATGTGCATGGAGCTGATGCTGAACGGCGTCAACCTGAGCCTCGTCACCTTCGCCCAGCAGTCGGCGTCGGCGGTCGGCGCCGTGCTCGTGTTTCTGATCTTCGTGGTCGCGGCAGCCGAGATCGCCATCGCCATCCCGATCGTGTTGCTGCTGGTGCGGCGCAAGGACGCGCTCGACCTCGATCTGTACGCGGACCTGAAGGGCTAGACGATGAGCCTAAGCCATCCGCTCACCCTGATCGTCCTCCTGCCGCTCGCGGGATTCCTGCTCAACGGGCTGCTCGGCAACCGGCTCGGGAAGACGTTCGTCTCGGCGGTCGGCTGCGGGTTGCCTATCCTCGCCTTCGCCGTGACGGTGAAATGCTTCCTCCTCCTGCAGGCGAGCGGTGCCGCTGCTCTTCTCGACAAGGCGTACACCTGGGCGGCGATCGGGGGCAGCTCCTTCGAGGTGTCCTTCTACTTCGACGTCCTGAGCGCGGTGATGGCGCTGATCGTGACCGGCGTCGGGTCGCTGATCCATGTGTACTCGATCGGCTACATGAAGGACGACGAGAGCTACGCGCGCTACTTCGCCTACCTCAACCTGTTCCTCTTTTTCATGCTGCTGCTGGTGCTCGGCCGATCGCTGCTGGTGCTCTTCGTCGGCTGGGAAGGCGTGGGGCTCGCCTCGTATCTGCTGATCGGCTTCTGGTTCGAAGACCCGATCAAGGCCAGCGCCGGAAAGAAGGCCTTCATCACCAACCGCATCGGCGATGCGGGGTTCCTGCTCGGCATGTTCCTGCTCTACCAGACCCTCGGCACGCTCGACGCCGACAGGATCAACGCAGCCTTCATGGGCCCGGCGCTTCCCGCGGTCTCGGCCAGCCTGGTCGGAATACTCCTTTTCATCGGCGCGTGCGGCAAGTCCGCGCAGATTCCGCTGCACGTCTGGTTGCCCGATGCGATGGCCGGGCCGACGCCGGTCTCCGCGCTCATTCACGCCGCGACGATGGTGACGGCGGGTGTCTACATGGTGTCCCGCATGTCGGGGCTCTACCTGCACGCGCCGGAAGCGAGCGCGGTGATCGCCGCGATCGGGGTGATGACCGCGTTCTTCGCGGCGACGATCGCCATTGCGCAAACCGACATCAAGAAGGTGCTCGCCTACTCGACGATTTCGCAGTTGGGCTTCATGTTCGTCGCCGCGGGCGTCGGCGCTTACAGCGTCGCGATCTTTCATCTCTACACGCACGCCTTCTTCAAGGCCTGCCTCTTCCTCGGCGCCGGCAGCGTGATCCATGCGCTCGGCGGCGAGCAGGACATCCGCAAGATGGGCGGGCTGGCGCGCCGGATCCCGGTGACCTTTGCCACCTTCGCCATCGCGACCGCCGCGATCGCGGGGATTCCGCCGCTTGCCGGGTTCTTCTCCAAGGACGAGATTCTCTGGTACGCCTTTGCCAGCGAGCGCGGGGGCTCGCCGCTCCTTTTCATCGTCGCTGCCGCCACGGCGCTCCTGACGGCGTTCTACATGTTCCGGCTGCTGTGGCTCACTTTTTTCGGGCGTTCCCGGATGAGCGCCGAGGTCGAGCATCACGTGCACGAGTCTCCTTTGTCGATGACCGGCGTGCTGGTCGTGCTGGCCGTGCTCTCCGCGATCGGCGGCTTCCTCGCGCTGCCGCACTTCCTCGAACCGCTGCTGCCGCTGCCGCCCGTCGTGCCCCCGCTCGAGCATTTCGAGACGCCGCTCATGGCCGTGTCGGTCGCGATCGCCTTTGCCGGGCTCGCCGGCGCGGCGTTCGTCTACGGCGGTGACGGCGGGCGCGCAGAAGCGCTACGCAGGCGCTTCGCCGGGCTGTACCGGCTGCTCTCCGCCAAGTATTACGTCGACGAAGCTTACGAGGCCCTCATCGGCCGGCCGCTGGTCTGGATCTCCGATCGCGTCTTCCTGCGCCTCGGCGACCAGAAGATCATCGACGGCACGCTGCACGGCTTCGCCGCTCTTGCGCGGCGCACCGCCGGCGGGCTCACGCGCGTGCAGAACGGCAGCCTGCAGTTCTACGCGCTGCTCCTGCTCATCGGGATCGTCGCTTCGCTCGCGTGGAGCTTCCGCCATGGCTGACTCCGCGCTTCTCAACCTCGTCCTGTATCTCCCGGTCTTCGCAATCGTCGCGATCATCGCGCTGCCGGCCCAGCGGGTGGATCTCGTCCGGGGCGTGACGCTCACGGCAATGCTCGCGCAACTGGCGCTCGCCGCCTGGCTCTACATGCGCTTCGACGCCTCGCTCGACGGCCTGCAGTTCGAAACGCGTCTGCCCTGGATCGTCTCGTGGGGCGTGTACTACCAGATCGGACTCGACGGCTACAACCTCCTGCTCGTGCTCCTTACCGCGTTCCTCGGCCCGCTGGTCGTGGCGGGAGCCTTCACCGCGATCCAGAAGGACGTGAAGCTCTTCTACGCGCTGATCTGCGCGCTGCAGTTCGCGATGATCGGTGCCTTCGTCGCACAGGACCTGTTTCTGTTCTATCTCTTCTGGGAGACGATGCTTATTCCGCTGTTCCTGATCATCGGCATCTGGGGCGGCGAGCGGCGCATCTACGCGACGCTCAAGTTCGTGCTGTACACGGCATTCGGCAGCATCCTCATGCTCGCCGCGGTGATCTACTTCGTCTATTCGCTCAGCACCACAACCGGCGTTTCGTCCTTCGCGTTCGCCGACCTCTACAAGGCCGAGCTGCCGCTGCATGTGCAGACGATCCTGCTCGCCGCTTTCGCGCTGTCGTTCGCCATCAAGGTTCCGATGGTGCCGCTGCACACTTGGCTGCCGGACGCACACGTCGAGGCGCCGACCGCGGGCTCGGTGGTCCTTGCCGGCGTGCTCCTGAAGATGGGGACCTACGGATTCATGAAGCTCGGCTTCCCGATGTTCCCCGACGCTGCGCGCCTGCTGGCGCCGGTGTTCGGGACGCTCGCGGTGGTGAGCATCATCTACGGCGCGTGCCTCGCGCTGGTGCAGACCGACATCAAGAAGATCATCGCCTACTCGTCGATCTCCCATCTCGGCTACGTGATGCTGGGGCTGGTCAGCCTCGATCTCATCGGCGTCCAGGGTGCGGTGATGCAGATGGTGAGCCACGGGCTGGTGGCTGGCGGGCTGTTCCTGATGGTGGGCATGGTCTACGAGCGCTGCCACACACGCGAGCTGGCGGCGTATGGAGGCCTGGCGAAGCTGCTGCCGCTGTATTCGGTTTTCTTCGCGCTCCTCACGCTCGCGGCGATCGGGCTGCCGACGACGAGCGGCTTCACCGGCGAATTCCTCGTCCTGCTTGGAGCGTTCCGCGCGGCGTGGCCGCGCTTCCTGCAGGGCGCGAGCTATCCGCTCGTTCTGAGCGCGAGCGCCGTGGCCGGTGTCGTGCTCGGCGCGTGGTACATGCTGTGGTTCGCGCAACGCTTCCTGTTCGGCCCGGCGAAGGCGCCGCACCGGCCATTCCCGGATCTCAACCTGCGCGAGAAGACGATTCTCGCCGCGCTCGTCGCCGCCGTTTTCTGGCTCGGCATCTTCCCCGATGAGCCGATGAAGAAGACCGAGCTTGCCTCGCGGCAATACCAGCAACTCGTCGCGGCCGAACGGACGGGAACGCCGGTCGCCTCGCGCGCCGGTGCCGTCGCGGCGCTGCCCGCGCAGCCAGAACCGGAGAAGACGCGATGAGCTGGATCGATGCCGTGATTGCCATGCTGCCCGAGCATTTCTTGCTGGCCGGGATCGTCGGCGCGCTGCTCCTCGAGATCGCGGGACCCGCCCGGCAGCGAAGCGCGCTCGCCGTCTCGCTCGCCGCGGTCTTGCTCGCCGCCGCGTCGGCCGCCGCGCTGTCCGCGAGCGGCTATGCATTCGCGCCGTTCTCGGGACACTACTCGGTCGACGCCTCCGCCTTTGCCGCCAAGGCGATCGTGCTGGCGCTGGCGGTTCCCGTGCTGCTGATCTCGCGCAGCGCCGCGGGCGAGAGAGCGTTTTCGGTGCTGTTCCTGTCGTCGCTGTATGGCGTGCTCCTCCTCCTGTCCTCCGACAGCTTCCTGACGCTTTTCCTCGGGCTCGAGCTGATGTCGCTGCCGGTTTACGCGCTGATCCTGGTCGCCTTCCGCCGTCCGGAAAGCGCCGAGGGAGCGCTCAAGTATCTCGTGCTCGGCGGTGCGGCGACGGCTACCCTCCTGATGGGCGTGTCGCTGCTCTATGGCTGGAGCGGCTCACTGGGGATCTCGGCCTTCGAGAAGGCGCTTGCGTCGCCGGATGCCATGGCGGCGGTCGGCGCCGCGCTCATCATCGTCGCGTTCTTCCTCAAGGCCGCGATCGTTCCGTTCCACACCTGGGCGCCGGACGCTTACGAGAGCGCGACCGCCCCGGTGACCGCGTATATGGCCACGATCATCAAGGCCGGCGTTTTGCTTGCGGCGGTACGCCTCTTCGGCACCGCGCCGCTGTCGCGCCCCATGGCCGATCTGCTCGCCGTCCTTCCGCTCGCCTCGATCGTCTGGGGCAACCTGGCTGCGATGCGGCAGCAGAGCTTCCGGCGCATGATCGCCTATTCGTCGATCGCGCACGCCGGTTATCTCTTCTACGCCTTCCTCGGTGAAGGGGCAGGGCGCTTCCAGGCCGTGACGTTCTACGTGCTCGCCTATGGCCTCATGAACCTGCTCGCCTTCGCGGCCCTGCCACGCGGCGAGGACGGCTCGGTGCGCGACCGCCTCGACGATCTCAAGGGCTTGTTCCAGCGCCAGCCCTACGCGGCGCTCGCGATCGGCGTCGCCATGCTGTCGCTGGCGGGGATTCCGCCGCTCCCGGGATTCGTGGCCAAGTTCCTCATCTTCCGGAACGTGTTCGCCGCCGGCTTCACGCTCTACGCGGTGCTCGGTCTCGTCGGGAGCTATTTGGGCATCTACTTCTACCTGCGCGTCATCCAGTACCTGTTCATGAGCACGGAGGAGGCAGCGGGCCCGGCCAGGCGTCCAGGTCGTCTGGCGCTGGGCGCGAGTCTCATCTGTCTGTTTGCCGCGATGCTGATCGCGGTCTTCCCCGGCTGGGTGATCGACAAGCTGTAAGACGGGTGGGACCGCGCGTCACGCGGTCGCCGGCGCGCCTTCGGGGATCTTCTCTTCGAGCGCCGCGGCGACCAGCTCGGCAATGTCGCGCGTCTCGATCGTGTTCTCCGGTCCCAGCGCCTTGAGACCGTCGCTCATCATCGTCGAGCAGTAGGGACACGCGGTGGCGATGACACGCGGCCCGTGCGAGAGCGCCTGCTCGACCCGTGCGATGTTGATGCGGCGGCCGATCTTCTCGTCCATCCACATGCGAGCGCCGCCTGCCCCGCAGCACATCGCCTTCTCGCGCTTGAGATCGAATTCGAGCGGCGCATCCTGCGCAAGCCGCGCAACGATTGCGCGCGGCGCCTCGTACTCGCCGTTGTGCCGCGCGAGGTAACACGGCTCGTGATAGATGACGCGCTGGAGGGTGGGTGCGACGCGCACGCGGCCGGAGGCGATGAGCTGTGCGATGAGCTGCGTGTGATGGACGACTTCGTAGCGGCCTCCGAATTCCGGATACTCGTTCTTCAAGCTGTTGAAGGCGTGCGGATCGCAGGTCACGATGCGCTTCACGCCCAGCTCGTTCAGGGTAGCGATCAGCGCCTGCGCAAGCTGCTGGAACAGCATCTCGTTGCCTGCGCGGCGGACGCATTCGCCGGTGGAGGTTTCGCGCGGGCCGAGGATGCCCACCCGCACGCCGGCTTGCCGAAGGACGCGCACCAGCGCCGAGGCAATTTTCTGACCCTGCGGATCGAACGAGCACGCCGAGCCGACGTAGAAAAGGTAATCGAGGCGGGCGACTTCTTCGGGCGTACTCACGACCGGCACGCTCAAGCCCTCTGCCCACGCGCCGCGCGTCTCGGCCGGGAGCCCCCACGGGTTGCTCTGCACCTCGTAGGCGCTGAACACCGCCTTCAGCTCGTGCGGGAAGCTGCCTTCCATGAGCACCTGATGCTGGCGCAGGCGGAAGAACCGCGGCAGATGCTCGAGCTCGATCGGGCAGGCCTCCTCGCAATAGCCGCAGGTCGTGCAGGCCCACAGCGTTTCCTCGGCGATGACCGGGCCCACCAGCGCCGGCAATTTCGCATCATCGCCGGCGACGATCGCCCGGCGCTCCGCGAGCAAGTGATGCTTGAGGCTGTCGTTCACCCATTTCATCGACAGCGGCTTGCCGGTAACGAAGGTCGGGCAGGCGTCCTTGCAGCGCCCGCATTCGGTGCAGGTAAACGCGTCCAGCGCTTCCTTCCAGCTCAAATCCCGCGCGGTGCGCACGCCGATCCTGACCTCGGCGGAGTCGCCCTCGGCCATGATCTTCTCGAGATCGAGCGTGGGCACGCGGTTGGCGTGCTCGCCGCGCCTGAAGAAGAGCGCCGGCAGCGCCGTGACGATGTGGAAGTGCTCGCCGAGCGGCAGGATCACGAGAAAGGCGAAGACCGTGAGCATCTGCACCCAGTACGACCATTGGTATCCGGCCGCAAGCTGCGCCGGCGAAAGCCCCGAGAGCGTGCTGGCCAGTGCGCCGCCGGCAAAAGCGAACGAGCGCTCGTGCGCGATCCCGGGCTGCGAGGCCGAGAGCAGGGCGAAGCGAAAGCCGTCGAAGAGAAAGTCGGTGATCATGATCGCCGCGATCAGCGAGAGCACGAGCAGGGCTTCGCGGTTGCGCTCCAGGCGCGCGGGTTTCTGCACGAGGCGGCGCCACAGCGCGTAGCCGACCGCGACGAGGACGGCGATCTCGATCACATCCTTGAACCCGGCGAACGCCGCACCCAGCGGTCCGGGATAGACGAAATGTTCGCTGTACCCGATCACCAGCAGCTGGACCTTGCGCACGAGCAGCGTCACGAAGCCGAGGAAGATCACCGCGTGCATGAGGCCGGGCTTCCATTCGCGCCGCACCATGCGCGACTGCAGGAAGCCGTTGACCAGCACGGTCTTCAGCCGGATGGCGGGAAGATTCCAGCGCACGTCGCGGCCCAACGCGACCACGATCGCGAGCTTGCGCCAGGCGAGCGCGCAGAAGCCCGCCAGCGCGGCGAGGAACAACAGCGTGATCGCGACCGGACTCAGACCCTTACGCCCCCGCTCGCGCCGCCACGGGCGAGTACATGTCCAGCACCTGCAGCCGGGTCGCTTGCAGCCGCTCGGCCACTACGGCGAGCAGCCGCTGCAGGAGCAGGAAGCCGAACAGCGTATCCTCGTGGCACGCGGCCAGGAGTGCCGGACCATCGAAGGCAAGCGCATCGACGCGCTCCAGCGTGCGCGCCTGGAAATATTTGCCGCGGCCCATCAGCAGAGCGGACCAGCCCAGCTCGTCGCCGGCGAACAGCGTTTGCACTCGGAACACGTGCCCCGGCGCGGCCATCTCGAGCGCCACCAGGCCGGTCACGATCAGGTAGAAGTCCGAGCATTCGTCGCCTTCGCGGAACAGGATCTGATCGCGCTCGAAGCGCATCTCCCGCGCGAGCGTCGCGAGTTTTTCGAGATGGCGCGGCTCGAACTCCGCCACGAACGGGTGATGCCGCAACGTTGCCAGTACGCTCTCTTTCATCGTCCGCCTTTCAGTTGCTCGCCACGAAACTCGCGTAACGAGGCTCGTACATGCGCGATTTCACGCAGGCCAGGAGATCAGCCGGCTCCGGCGCCTGCGCCAATCCGCGCCGGTAGGCCACTCCCGCGACCGCGGCAGCGATGTTCGCGGAAACGTCGCGAATGTTCTTGAGCGGAGGATAGAGGCTTCCCTGCGCGAGATCCTCCGGCGTCACCTGTTCGGCGAGCGTGTGCGCCGCGGTCATGAACATTTCATCGGTGACGCGGTTCGCCTGCGACACGATGACGCCCAGACCGACGCCGGGGAAGATGTACGAATTGTTGCCCTGCCTCGGCACGAAGCTGCGTCCATCGAGACTGACCGGGTCGAACGGCGAACCGCAGGCAAAGAGCGCCCGCCCGTCCGACCAGCGATACGCCTGGGCGGCAGTGCATTCCGACTTGGACGTCGGATTCGAAAGCGCGAACACGATCGGCCGCTTGTTAATCGCGGCCATCGTGCGCACCACCTCTTCGGTAAAGGCGCCGCCGACGGCGGCTACCCCGATGATCGCGGTCGGCTTGAGGGCCTTCACCGCTTCGTGCAGGGTCGCTACGGGCGCGTGCTGGTGCGCGTAGGGCAGCTTGTGCGCAGCAAGATCGGTCCGTTGCTTGACGACCAGCCCATGCGAATCGAAGAGCCAGCACCGTTCCCGCGCGCGAGTCGGATCGACGCCCTGCGCAACCATCGCTTCGACGGCCAGATCGGCGATGCCCGTCGCCGCCTCGCCGGCGCCTTGAAAGAGCAGAACCTGCTCACCGAGCGCGCCGCCGGTGACGCGCAGCCCCGAGAGAATCCCCGCCACGACGACCGCGGCGGTCCCCTGGATGTCGTCGTTGAAGGTCGGGATGCGGTCGCGATATTTGCGCAACAGGCGGAAGGCGTTGCGGGTGGCAAAGTCCTCGAACTGGATCACCACGCCGGGGAAGAGCTTCGTCGCCGCGGTCACGAACTCCTCGACGAGCGCATCGTAAGCTTCGCCGCGCACGCGCGGCTGATGCAGCCCGATGTAGAGCGGATCGTCGAGCAGCTCGGAATTGTTGGTGCCCGCGTCGAGCAGCACCGGCAGACAGGCGCCGGGGGGAACGCCGGCACAGGCGGTATAGAGGGCGAGCTTCCCGACCGGGATCCCCATGCCGTTGGCGCCGAGGTCGCCGAGCCCCAGAATGCGCTCGCCGTCGCTCACCACGATGATCGCCACATCGCGCCTCGGCCAGTTCGCGAGGACGTCCGCAACGCGGCCGCGGTCGGCCGCACTGACGAACAAGCCGTGCGGCCGCTGGTAGATGTGCGTGTAGCGCTGGCAGGCGAGGCCCACCGTGGGCGTGTAGACGACGGGCATCATCTCGTCGGGGTTCTCGATCAGCAACCCGAAGAACAGCGTCTCGTTGCGATCGTGGACAGACCTCAGGTTGACGTACTTCTCGAGGTCGGTCGGCTGGCGCCGGAAATTGTCGAGCACGCGGTCGAGCTGCTGCTTGAGTGTAGCGACGTGCGGCGGCAACAGGCCTCGCAGCTTCAGCGCGTCGCGCTCGGCTTCGGTGAACGCGGTTCCCTTGTTGAGGGCCGGGTCCTGCAATATGGCGACACCTTTCGGCATTGCGGATGACGTCGTCGGCGACGAGTCGTCCCGGCTCTCGGATAACGGCACCGTCGAAGGTCTGCTTTCCTGGTTTTGCTGCAACATGGCTTATCCTCCATCGCACCATTGCGCGTTCCGTCCGGCGGACGCGCGACCGGCGCTCAAATCGTTTCCGGAACCATCTTGATCGCCCCGCACGGACATTCGGCCACGCACAGGCCGCAGCCCTTGCAGAAATCGTAGTTGAACTCGAAGCGATCGCCGGGACCGAGCTTCACCACAGCGTTATCCGGGCACACGCCGTAGCAGTTGTCGCACTCGAAGCAGTTGCCGCAGGAAAGGCAGCGGCGCGCCTCGAACAGCGCGTTGGTCTCATCGAGCCCCTTGACCACTTCCTCGAAAGTCGACGTGCGCCGCGCAAGCCCGAGCACCGGGCGTACCGTCTTCGGGGCATCTGCGTAGTACCAGGTGTTGAGCTTGTCGAACCCGGCAAGCTCGTGCTTGGGCGCAGGCGCGTACGCCACGCCGCGCAGCCACGCGTCGATGCAGCGGGCGGCTTTCTTGCCGTGACCGACGCCGACCGTGACGGTGCGCTCCGACGGCACCATGTCGCCGCCGGCGAAGATCCCCGGATAGTCGGTCATCATGTTCGGCCCGACCTTTACGACGCCGTTTTCGATGACAAGGCCCGGCACCTTGTCGAGGAGCGAGAGGTCCACGTCCTGCCCGAGCGCGAGCACGAGCGAGTCGGACTCAAGCGTCTCGAACTGGCCGGTCGGCTGCGGGAAGCCCTTGTCGTCGAGCTCCATCTTCTCCACGGTCAATGTGCCCTCGTCGGCCATGTTCTTGATCGTGGACAGCCACTTGATCAGCACGCCCTCCTGCAGCGCTTCCTCGACCTCGAAGTCGTGGGCGGGCATCTTCTCGCGGGTACGGCGGTAGACGATGATCGATTCAGCGGCTCCGAGCCGCTTCGCCGTTCGCGCGACGTCGAGCGCGGTGTTGCCGCCGCCGTACACGACCACGCGGCGTCCGAGCAGCGGTTTTTCGTCGCCCTCCATGCCGCGCAGCACCGACACGGCGTCGAGCATGCGCGCGGCCGAGCCCGCCGGGATATAGGCCCGCTTCGCGATGTGTGCACCGACGGCGAGGAACCCCGCGTCGAACGATCCCTCGCGCATCGTCTCGAGGATGTCGCTCACCTTGCGATTGAGCTCCAGCTCGACGCCGAGATCGAGGATGCGCTTGATCTCCGCGTCGAGAATGTCGCGCGGCAGACGGTACTTCGGGATTCCGAAGCGCATCATGCCTCCGGCGAGCGGCCCCGCCTCGACGATCTTGACGCGATGCCCGAGCCGCCGCAGGTGATAGGCCGCCGACAAGCCGGAGGGTCCGGCGCCGACCACGAGCACGCGCTTGCCCGACTCCGCGGCGGGCCGTGCGAACTTCCAGCCGCGCTTGAGCGCCTCGTCGCCGAGGAAGCGCTCGACCGAGTTGATCCCCACGGCTTCGTCGAGTTGCCCCCGGTTGCACGAATCCTCGCAAGGGTGATAGCAGACGCGCCCCATGACGGCCGGCAGCGGATTGTCGAGCGTCAGCGTGCGCCACGCCTTCTCGTAATCGGCACTCTCGGCGTGATAGAGCCAGCCCTGGATATTTTCGCCTGCAGGACAGGCGTGGTTGCATGGCGGCAGCCGATCGAGATAGACCGGGCGCAACGTGCGCCACGAGCCCGTCTTGTTGGCGAGGCTCGATCCAACTTGGAGGGTGATTGCGAAGGGCTTGTCCATCGTCGTCAGGGGAGCAGCCCGAAGCGCTTGATGTTGTGATCGGCCATCGCCTGGATCAAGGCGATCCGCGCCGAGTCCCTGGGCTTCGAGAACAGGTGCGCGAAGCGCTTCTGCAGCTCGAGATAGCCGTCGACGGGAACCTTGCGGCGGATCTTGGTGCTGTTCACAATCTCGCCGTGCTCCGCCTCGAACAGCGGGAACAATCCCGACTCGACGGCGAGGCGGGCGACCTTGATCGTGTCCTCCGGCGCGGAGCCCCAGCCGAGCGGGCAGGGCACGTGGATGTGGATGTAGCGCGCGCCGCGGACGCCCATCGCGCGGGTGACCTTGAATTCGAGGTCGCGCAGATTGGCCACGCTCGCGGTCGCGACGTAGGGGATGTTGTGCGC
The DNA here is from genome assembly GCA_035501215.1 of Casimicrobiaceae bacterium. Lineage (GTDB taxonomy): Bacteria > Pseudomonadota > Gammaproteobacteria > Burkholderiales > Casimicrobiaceae > PALSA-1003. The sequence continues at coordinate 28,144 of DATJWL010000015.1, read as the reverse complement.
CATCGCGATGAGCGGCACGTTCTTGCCGGTTCCGAACACGTTTCCAGGCGCTGGGCCGACCGCCGCGGTCGTGGCCGTGCGCGCCGCGGGAGGCGTAGCGCTCGAGCGCTGCACGCCCGTGTTCATGTAGGCTTCGTTGTCGTAACAGATGTAGAGCACGTCGTCGTTGCGCTCGAACATGCCCGAGAGGCACCCGAAGCCGATGTCGGTCGTCCCGCCGTCTCCTCCCTGTGCGATGACGCGCACGTCCTCGCGTCCCTTGACCCGCATCGCCGCCGCAACGCCCGAGGCGACCGCCGCGGCATTGCCGAACAGCGAATGGATCCAGGGAATCTGCCACGAGGTTTCCGGATACGGTGTGGAGAAGACCTCGAGGCAACCCGTTGCGTTGACGGCGGCGAGCTGCGAGTTGGAGGCGCGCATCGCCGCATCGATCGCGTAGCGCGCGCCGAGCGCCTCGCCGCAGCCCTGGCAGGCGCGATGCCCGGAGTTGAGCGAGTTGGTGCGCCGCATGTTCGCCTGTACCGAGCGCTCGTGCTCGCCGAGCAGGCGGTTGCCGACCGTGAAGGTCGCCGTCTGGTAGAACTTGATCTGTTGCATTTCCATGGCGGGTCCGGGGACGTGTTGCCTTAGGTGATCTGCGAGGCCACGATGCCGAGGCGGCGCAGAAGCGCCTCGGCCGTCGGGCCGGTCGTCCGCGCCTGCGCTTCCCGGGCCAGCTCGTGCGCGACGAGGTCGGCATTGAGATCGAGAAACGTCACCTGCTCGAGCTCGTCGCGGGCTGCGTCCTCGAACAGCTGTCGCAGCGATGTGCGGGTGATCGCTCGCCCGCCGAGCCCGGCGATGACGGTGTAGCCGTTCAGCACCACACCCGAGAGCGAGTTGCGCACGCCATCGGAAAGTATGCCGCCGAGCCCAACCGCGAACGACTTCTCGAGAACGACGACGCGCTTCGCGTGCTTGATCGCCTCGCGCAGTGCGACGAGCGGGAACGGCCGGAACGAGCAGATGGAGACCGATCCGATGAAGTTACCTTCGGTACGCATCTCATCGACGACGTCCTGGATGGTGCCGTTGACCGAGCCGAGAGCGACGACGATCGTATCCGCGTCCTCGGTTCGATAGGTGCGCAACAACCCGCCCGAGGCTCTTCCGAATTGCGTCCTGAACTGTTCGGAGAGCTGCGGGATCAGCGCGAGCGCGCGCAGCTGCTTGTGGTGCGCGAGGTAGCGCACTTCGGTGAACGCTTCAGGGCCCACCATGGCGCCGATGCTCACCGGATGCGACGGATCGAGCACCTGCCGCGGCTGAAACGGAGGCAGGTATCGATCCACTTCCTCCTGGGACGGGACGTCGACGCGATCGTAAGCGTGGGTGAGGATGAAGCCGTCGACGCACACCATCACGGGACAGGACAGCTCCTCGGCCAGCCGGAACGCCTGGATGTGCAGATCGAGCGCTTCCTGGTTGGTCTCCGCGTAGAGCTGGATCCACCCGGCGTCGCGCATCGACATGCTGTCCGAATGATCGTTCCAGATGTTGATCGGGGCGCCGATGGCGCGGTTGCCGATGGTCATCACGATCGGCAGTCCCAGCCCTGAGGCGTTGTAGACCGCTTCGGCCATGAACAGCAGCCCCTGGCTCGCGGTGGCCGTGTAGGTGCGGGCGCCGGCAGCCGAGGCGCCGATCGCGACCGACATGGCGGCGAATTCCGATTCGACGTTGACGAACTCGCAATTCGCGAGCTCGCCCGTCTTCACCATTTCGCCGAGGCCCTCGACGATGTGCGTCTGCGGCGTGATCGGATAGGCGCAGATCACCTCCGGCCGGCACAGGGCGATCCCTTCGGCAACGGCGTGCGAGCCTTCGGTCTGCTTAAGCATGGCTTATCTCGGGACGAGTCGCGAGCGCAAAGGCTTCCTTCGCCGCGGCGACGTTCTTCTCGGCGATCGGCGCCGGAAACTTCTCGCGGATAGCCGCCAGGACCGAATCGAGCGCGACCTGGCGCGTGATCGCCGCAAAGCCCGCCAGCAGCGGAACGTTGGGGACAGGACGGCCGACGTGCTTCAACGCCAGCTCGGTCGCCGCGATCGTGAAAAGGTGGCTCGGGCGGAACCCGAGCGCAAATTCATTGAGGCCCAGCTCGTCGAACCCGCGGGCAGAGTTGATCAGAACATAACCCGTGCTGCGCAAGCCCTTGAAGAGATCCACCTGATGCAGCAGCGTCGGATCCTGGATGATCAGCGCGTCGGGTTCGAGCACCGGCTCGCGCAAGCGGATTTCCTTGTCGTCGATGCGGCAGAACGCCATCACCGGGGCGCCCATGCGCTCGGAGCCGAAGCTCGGAAATGCCTGCGCGTGGCGGCCCTCGATGAAGGCAGCCACCGACATCATTTCGGCTCCGCTTACCACTCCCTGACCACCACGGCCGTGAATCCGGATCTGGAACATTGCTCTCCTAAGTCGACGCAGTTTTCCGAAGCGGCTGACCGGCCGGATTCGCCGCTGCGACACCGACGATTGCTGCATTGTCCACACCGCGGGATTCGTGGCGCAAGCGAGGTGTAGGTATCTGTTGACGCAAGTCAATAGTCCCGGAGAAGCGAAGCGATAGGCTAGTCGTGCCGCAATGGTGGTGCTGTTGGCGGGGTCATTCGGCCGCTTCGACGTGCGCGCCCACGTTCGGCGCAACAAACGGGAAATTCCATGGATTCCAGCAGTCGGATCATCCTTGGCGTCGGCCTGGGGGATCGAACGCGCAAGAGCCGCTGGCCCGCTCGCCTCGACTGGACCCAGAGCGCGACGGGCCTGCTCGTCGCCCTGTTCATGTGGGGACACATGTTCTTCGTGTCGTCGATCCTGGTCAGCGAGCACGCGATGTGGACGATCACGAAGATGTTCGAGGGTTATTTCATCTTCGGGAAACCCTACCCGGGTATCGTTTCAGGCGTCGTCGCGGTCGTGACTGCGTTGATCGTCCTGCACGCCATCCTCGCGGTACGCAAGTTCCCGATCAACTGGCGGCAATACAAGCTGTTCCGCGGCCACATGAAGATGATGCAGCATGAGGACACGACGCTGTGGTTCTGGCAGGTGTTCACGGGCTTCGCGCTGTTCTTCCTCGCGACGATCCACCTTTACGTGATGCTGACGCGGCCTCATCTCATCGGGCCCTTCGAGTCGTCCGACCGGGTGTGGAGCGATCGCTATTGGCCGCTGTACATCCTGCTTCTGCTCGCGGTGGAGTTTCACGGCGGGATCGGGCTTTATCGGCTGGCTGTGAAATGGGGCTGGTTCGCGGGAAAGGACCCGAACGCCACGCGCAAGCGGCTGAAGACGCTCAAGTGGGCGCTGACGGCGTTCTTCCTGATCCTTGGCGTCGCAACGCTCGCCGCCTACATCAAGATTGGCATCGAGCATGCGCCGAACTACGGCCAGCTCTACATGCCACCCGGAGTCTCGCCCGCGCAGGGAGGCGCCCGATGAAGATCGTCTACACCGATGTCCTCGTCATCGGCGGCGGGCTCGCGGGACTGCGGCTCAGCATCGGCGCGAAGCGACGCGGGCACGACGTGATCATCCTTTCGCTGGTGCCGCCGAAGCGCTCGCACTCGGCCGCGGCGCAGGGCGGCATGCAGGCCTCGCTCGCTAACGTAATCAAGGGCCAGGGCGACAACGAAGACCTGCACTTCGAGGACACGGTGCGCGGCAGCGACTGGGGCGCCGACCAGCAGGTGGTCCGGATGTTCGTCAATACCGCGCCCAAGGCAGTGCGCGAGCTCGCGGCGTGGGGCGTGCCCTGGAGTCGCGTGCGCCGCGGCGACCGCGAAGTGGTCATCAACGGCCAGAAGGTGATGATCACCGAGCGCGACGAGGCACATGGCCTGGTCGCGCAGCGTGATTTTGGCGGCACCAAGAAGTGGCGCGCCTGCTACGTGTCCGACGGCACCGGCCACGCGATGCTGCAGGCGATGAGCGATCAGGCGATCGGCGACGCGATCCCCGTGCACGAGCGCGTCGAGGCGATCGCGCTGATCCACGACAGCGCTCGCTGCTATGGCGCGATCGTGCGCAATCTGGTCACGAGCGAGCTCTCCGCCTACGTGGCCAAGGCGACCGCGATCACGAGCGGCGGCGCAGGACGGCTCTACCGCGTCACGACCAACGCCGTGATCTGCGAAGGCATCGGCAGCGCGATCGCGCTTGAGACAGGGATCGCGACGCTCGGCAACATGGAGGCTATCCAATTCCACCCAACTGGCATCTTCCCCGCCGGGATCCTCGTCACCGAGGGCTGTCGCGGGGACGGCGGGCTGCTCAAGGACGTCGACGGCCACCGCTTCATGCCGGACTACGAGCCGGAAAAAAAGGAGCTCGCTTCGCGCGACGTGGTGTCGCGCCGGATGGAGGCGCACATCGCGAAGGGTAAGGGCGTCAAGACCCGCTTCGGCGACCATTTATGGCTCGATATCACGCTCCTGGGTGAGAAGCACATCAGGCACAACCTGCGCGAGGTCTACGAGATCTGCCACCATTTCCTCGGCGTCGACCCGGTCAAGGACTGGATCCCGGTGCGGCCGGCGCAGCACTACACGATGGGCGGGGTGCGCACTGACCACACAGGTGAAAGCCCGACGCTCAAAGGCCTCTTCGCGGCGGGCGAGGCCGCTTGCTGGGATACGCATGGCTTCAACCGCTTGGGCGGCAACTCGGTCGCCGAGACGGTGGTCGCCGGGATGATCGTCGGCGAGTACATCGCCGATTTCTGCGACAAGGTCGAGAACGACGTCGATATTCCGACGCGCATCGTGCATGATTTTCTGCGCCGCGAGCAGATGAAGATCGACGCGCTGATCGGCGGGCGGGGCACCGAGGACGCGTCGGCGATCAAGGCTCGAATGCAGGAGGTCATGACCTCGAAGGTGGGCATCTTCCGTCGTGGCGCCGACCTGGAGTCGGCGGTGACTGAGTTGCAGGAGCTGCTCCGGCGCAGCAGCAACATCGGTCTCAGGTGCAAGGCACGCGGCTCGAATCCCGAGCTCGTGACTGCCTATCGCACGCGGATGATGCTCAAGGTAGCCCTCTGCGTCGCCTTCGGCGCGCTGACGCGTACCGAGAGCCGCGGCGCCCATTTTCGCGAGGACTTTCCCCGACGCAACGACGCCGAATGGCTGAAGCGCACACTCGCGAGCTGGAAGTCCGATGCCGACACTCTGCCGTCTCTCGCCTACGAGGCGCTCGACGTCTCGCGGATGGAGTTGCCGCCTGGGTGGCGCGGCTACGGAGCCAAGGATTACCTCGACCATCCGGGCACGGCGGCTCGCCAGGCGGAGGTCGATGCTGCGAAGCAGAAGATCGACGACCGATTCGAAAGGCAACGTGCGTTGATGCCGTACGAACACCTGCTGCCCGATAAGCTTCGCGCCAGGAACGAAAGGATCGACGAGCGGACTCCCTCGGCCGCCCCTTCCGCGGTTGAAGAGGCTCCAACCTTCCAGTGGGAAACCGAGTGACAACCACGAGCTTGACACAACCATTCGCTGGAACGAACCGATGAACGCACCGCGAGACCCGGCACCTAACAGCCAGAAGATCCGGCTGCACATTCTGCGCTACAACCCGTCTGATCCCGCCAGTGCTCCTCATATGCAAACCTACGAGCTCGAGCAGACGGAAGGGATGACGCTGTTCATCGCATTGTACGAGATCCAGGAGACGCAGGACGCCTCGCTGCAGTTCGACTTCGTCTGCCGCGCCGGCATCTGCGGGAGTTGCGCGATGGTGGTCAACGGCAGGCCGACGTTGGCTTGCCGGACGCTGACCAAGAACGTCGGACCCGACATCACGCTGGCGCCGCTGCCGTTCTTCGAGCTGATTGGCGACCTCTCGGTCGACACCGGCAAGTGGATGCGCGGCATGACCGAGCGACTGCGCGGCTGGCTGCACATGAAGGACCCGAATCCCGACCTCTCGCGCATCGAGGAGCGGATGGATCCCGATCTGGCCGACAAGATTTACGAGCTCGACCGCTGCATCGAGTGCGGTTGCTGTGTGGCAGCCTGCGGCACGGCACGGATGCGCGAGGATTTCGTGGGCGCGGTCGGCCTGAACCGGGTGGCGCGCTTCCGCCTCGATCCGCGCGACACGAGGACCGACGCGGACTACTACGAGATGATCGGCGACGACGACGGCGTGTTCGGCTGCATGTCGCTGCTTGCCTGCCACGATGTTTGCCCGAAGGAATTGCCGCTGGAGACGCAGATCGCGTTCCTGCGCCGCCGGATGGTGAAGATAGGGTTCAGCTAACCCGTCCCTCGCGGAACTATCCGCGACGGATGCAAGCAAGAAGGAGCGAGACATGGACACCATGGTCACCCGGACCGAAAGGGATTTCCTAGGCGAGAAGACACTCCCCGACACGGCGTATTACGGCGTGCAGACGCTGCGTGGAAAGGAAAACTTCCACATCACCGGCATCCCGATGTCGCTGGAGCCGAACTTCGTCAAGGCATTCGGCTACGTCAAGAAGGCCGCGGCGTTGGCGAACCGGGACCTCGGCGTGCTCGACGCGAAGGTTGCCGACGCGATCGCCGTCGCCTGCGATCGCCTGATCGCGGGCGAGATGCGCGAGCAGTTCGTCACCGACTTCATCCAGGGTGGAGCCGGCACGTCGACCAACATGAACGCGAACGAGGTGATTGCGAACCTCGCGCTGGAGCATCTCGGGCACAAGAAAGGCGAGTATCAGTACGTAAGCCCGAATGACCACGTCAACTTCGGGCAATCGACCAACGACATCTACCCGACGGCGTTCCGCCTTGCGCTGATCCTTCGCCTCGGCAGCTACATGGAGGCGCTGCGGCGGCTGCAGCAGGCGTTCTTCGCCAAGAGCAAAGAGTTCGACAAAGTGCTGAAGATGGGCCGCACGCACCTGCAGGACGCGGTGCCGATGTCGCTCGGCCAGGAATTCCACGGCTGGGGTACGACCATCGGCGAGGAGGTGCAGCGGATCGCCGAGGTGCGCCAGTTCCTGCACGAGATCAACCTCGGGGCGACGGCGATCGGTACCACGGTGACGGCGGCGCCAGGCTATCCGGAGCTGGCGACAAAATACCTGTCGGAGCTGACGGGGACGAAGTTCATCCTGGCCGGCGACTTGATCGAGGCCACGTCCGACACGGGCGCCTATGTGCTGCTCTCGGGCGTGCTGAAGCGGACCTCGGCAAAGCTCACAAAGATCTGCAACGACATCCGCTTGCTCGCGAGCGGGCCGCGCTGCGGGTTGAACGAGATCAACCTGCCGCAGATGCAGCCGGGCAGCTCGATCATGCCGGGCAAGGTGAATCCGGTCATTCCGGAGGTCGTGAACCAGGTCGGCTTCCTGGTGATCGGGCTGGACCTCACGGTGACGCTCGCCGCCTCGGCAGGGCAGCTGCAATTGAACGTGATGGAGCCGGTGATTACCTTCGCTCTATTCACGTCGATTGCGACGATGGAGCATGCGGTAGACAGCCTGCGCGTCAACTGCATCGATGGCATCACGGCCAACGCGGAGCGGACCCGCGACATGGTGCTGAACTCGCTCGGCATCGTCACGGTGCTTAAGCCGTCCCTCGGCTACAAGCAGTGCGCCGAGATCGCGCGCGAAGGCTACGAGACCGGCAAGTCGCTGCACGAGATCGTAGTGAAGGAACGCAAGCTGCTGACTCAGGAGAAGTGGGACGAAGTCTTCTCGTTCGAGAACCTCATAAGCCCGAAATTCGAGCAATGACCGATCCCGCTGCGAACCTGCAACAGGGAAAAGGCCCGTGACAGTTTCGATTGTTCTGCAATTCGTCGTCGTGCTCGCCGCGATCTGGATGGGCGCGCGCTACAGCGGCGTGGGACTGGGGCTGTGGGGCGCGGTGGGTCTGCTGGTGCTGGTCGTGGCATTCGGGGTCAACCCCACCTCGCCGCCGATCGACGTGATGCTGATCATCCTCGCGGTGATCATGGCCGCTTCCGTGATGGACGCAGCCGGCGGCATCGACTTCCTCGTCCGGATCGCCGAGCGCATCATTCGCGCCAACCCAAAGTACGTGACCATCGTGGCCCCGCTCACGACGTGGACCTTCACGTTTCTCGCCGGCACCGGCCACATCGTCTATCCGCTGCTGCCGGTGATTTACGAGACGGCGCACCAGAGCGGCATTCGGCCGGAGCGGCCGATGGCGGTGGCCACGATAGCCTCGCAGCAGGCCATCACCGCCAGCCCGGTCGCTGCGGCGACCGCCGCGATGATCGGTCTCTTCGCCGAAAAAGGCATGACGCAATGGGGCCTGCCTCAGATCCTGATGATCTGCGTGCCGGCCACCCTCGCCGGCGTGATTATCGCGGCGATCGTCTCGATGTTCCTCGGTAAGGACTTGAAGGACGATCCGGAGTATCAGGCCCGGCTCAAGGCAGGCGCGATCCCGGCGCCAAAGAACGCGACCGAGCGTCCGCCCTTGAAGCCCGCGGCGAAGGCCTCAGCGTTCCTGTTTCTCGTCGGCGTCGCGCTGGTGGTGCTGTTCGGCTTCTTCCCGGAGCTGCGGAAGCTCCCGGGCGCGAAAGACCCGCTGCAGATGCCGATCGTGATCGAGATTGTGATGATGGCGGTGGCGGCGGTCATGCTGCTCGTCACCAAGATCAACGTCAATGACGTCCCGAAAACATCGACGCTGCGGGCTGGGGTGGTCGCGGTCATCGGCATCTTCGGCCTCGCCTGGCTTGGCGACAGCTTCATCGCGGCAAACAAGGACGTGATCGTGCCGGCGATCGGCGCGCAGGCGGATGCCCATCCGTGGACGTTCGCCTTCGGGTTGTTCTTCGCGTCCGTGCTGCTTTACAGCCAGGCCGCGACGACGCGCGCGCTGATGCCGCTGGGCATCGCGCTCGGCATTCCGCCGCAGTTCCTGATCGCGATGTTCCCGTCGGTCAACGGCTACTTCTTCATCCCGACCTACGGCTCCCTGATCGCGGCGATCAACTTCGACCTGTCGGGAACGACCAAGATCGGGAAATACGTGCTCAACCACTCGTTCATGATCCCGGGATTGGTTGCTACCGCGGGGGCGGTAACGACGGGGCTGTTCCTGGCGAAGCTGATGTTCTGACGTCAAGCGATCGCCAAGATCCACCCCGTGCCGATCACCATGAACACGGCGAGGAAGAACAGCGTCATGATGAGGCCGAGTCGATAGAGCTCACCCTGCGTCAGATAGCCGCTTGCCACGAAGATGACGTTCTGGCTCCCGCCCTGCGGAGTGATGACGGAAAAATAGCTGCTTGCGAACAGCAGCGCGAAGGCCATCAGCGGCGCGGGCACGCCGGCCCGGGTGCCGACGTCGAGGAATACTCCCAGGAGCGCGAGCACCTGCGAAGACTGGCTCACGAACATGTAGTGAATTGCCACGTAGAGCACGACCAGCGTGACATAGGTCACCGGCCAGGAGAGACCACCCAAGCCGGTGGCCAGCCGCTGGCCCGCGTAGCTCATGAAGCCGAGTTCGTTGAGCTGCCCGCTCAGGGCGAAGAGGACCGCCAGCCAGAGAAACGTTGCCAGGGTGTCGCCCTGTTTGGCGATGTCGTCGAGCGTCAGCACGTTCAGCATCAGCAGCACGCCGAGGCCGGCAAATGCGACGCTCGTGACGTTGAGCTTCAGCTGGTCGGCAAAGATCCACCCGGACACCATCAGGACAAACGCCACGGCAGTGATCTTCTCATCGCGCGTCAGCGGCCCCATGGCCGCGAGGCTCGTTCGCGCGGCAGCCGGAGCATCAGGGGTCGCGCGCACACCAGGCGAGTAGAGTTTCGCCACGACCAGCGGCAGGAGGAGAATGGTCGTGAGCGCGGGCACGGAAGCCATCACCAGCCACTTGCCGAAGTCGATGGTAAGCCCGAAATCGCGGACGATCTGCACGCCGATCGGATTGGCCGACGTGGCGGTCATCCACAGCGCGGAGGACACGGCGAGGCTCGCCATGCCACAGAACATGAGATATCCGCCGAGCCTGCGACCTTCCGCGTCCTCCGGCCGCGAGCCTGCCCCTTGCGCTACCGCGAGCACGACCGGATAGAGCACGCCGCCCCGAGCGGTATTGCTGGGAAACGCCGGTGCGATGACCGCGTCGGTCAGCACGATGCTGTAGGCGAGCCCGAGCGGGGAACCACCGAAGCGGCTCACCATTAACAGGCTGATGCGGTGTCCCAGGCCGGATTTGACCACGGCTTGGGCGACGATGAATGCGATCACGACCAGGAGCACGCTGGCGTTGGCGAACCCGCCGAAGGCCTGCGCCGGTGAGATGGTGCCGGTAATGACCACCGCCGCGACGGCGAGCATCGTCGAAGTGAGCAGCGGGAACGCCCCCACGAGCACCGAGGCGATGGCAGCCACGAAAATGGCGAAAAGGTGCCAGGCGGGGGCCGTGAGCCCGGCTGGAATGGGGATAAGCCAAATTGCAAGCGCGATGGCGAACGGCACGGCCCCCCTGATGATGACGATCGGGCGCATCATGGCCTGCCGCCTTGCGTCTGTGATGTCGGTTCGGCCTGGCCGAGCCGCACACGGCCCTTCAGGCCCACGGCGCGACCCTGCACGGTGCCGTCCTCCGCTTCGAGAACGTATTGCCACATGAACTCGTAGGTGCCACTCGCATGGGCGTAACGCCCCGTGCCGCCGATGAAAGTGCCGGTGAGATGATTCCCGCTCGCGGTTCCTTCGCCGGTCAGCTCGCTGAAGATCTGATCGCCACGCTCGTCGGTCCAGACGGCGCGCCCCACCAAGCCCGTCGCGCTGTCGGTCAGGGCAATCACCTCTCCACCGAAGCCCACGCCAGGGCGCGAAGGCCCTGCGAGGAACAAAGTGCCCGTGAGGTCGATCAACGCTGCCCGGCGGCCTGGGCCGAGCTGCAGGATGTGCCGGCTCCCGGCCGCGTTCCAGGAGCCCTGGAACTCGCGCCAGCCCTCTGCCTCATGACGAGAGTCTGCCGTCTCGGGTGACGGACTGCACGCCGCGAGCGCCGCCAACCAAGCCAGCGTGGAAATACGCCAATGCATACCGACCAATCTTACCGCCCTGCTGCGCAACAGCAAATCAGGGGCGCCGTGAGTGCAGGGAGTGCGGAAGGGTTAGCCGCCCCGACTTAGCGGCCAGGTCTCGTTGGCGTGTCTGAGCAACCCGGGATCGGCGCGAACGGCGGACACGAATGCGCGCACTTCGGGCGCGCGCCATGCGCTTCGATAAGCCTGCCACGCTTCGGCGATCGAGTCGCGGCGCAGATCGGCCGGCGCGAACGGCAGCGCGTTGAGAAGCTTCACCTTGCCGTTCGGGACGCACAGCAGCATGGCCTGCGGACTCGCGAGACGCGTCTCGACCTCGGTGAGAATGTCCCACGGATACACCGAAAGCGCAGTGCGGCTCGCGCTCGACTGGGCGCGTTTCTGCAGAGCATCTACGGCGCGTCGCCATTCCTCGTCCGAACATGCAAGATGACTCCAGGCAGCGGCGGCGCGGCCGATCCGCATCATCGGGCCGGTGACGAAGGCGCTGCAGCCCAATGTGCTAGCCAGGTCGTACGCCGCGACGATCTCGTGCAGATTGATGCGGTTGGGGACGAAGACGAATTGCGGTGCAAGCTCGCGTCCGACCAGTCGCTCGATCGCTGCGACCGCGGCGGCGAAGCTCGATCCCGGGCGTACCGAGTCGTGCGTGGCGGCGGTGGCGCCGTCGACCGAGATCTGGACGCAGTTCACTGCGAGCGCAGCCAGCCGATCGGCCGCGGCGTCGTCGATGCGGCTGCCGTCGGTCTCGAGCTTGAGCCCCACGCCGGCGCCGGCGAGGAGATCGAAGAGCTCCCAGCAATGCGCGACGCTCAGCGGCTCGCCGCCGCCGAAGGCTACGTAAGGAATGCCGAAATCCGCGACGCCGCGAGCGATTTCCAGCGCCTCATCGCGCCGAAGCTCGTCGCGCCATGCCTTATCGGGACCGGAGTCCTCGCAGCACGCAAGGCAGCGCGCGCTGCAACGGTTGGTCAGTTGCCAGGCAAAAAAAAGCGGCGCCCGGTACTCGTCGACCGAGCGCCCACCCATTTACCGCCAGCTCGTCTATCTCAGGTAAAGCGGATGTACGGCTGCGCCATCACCTGCTCCGAGACGTCTTCCAGGATGGGCTTTTCCCATACCGGCTTCTCGCTCGGATCGACCTTCTCGGTCGCGGTTTCGGCGGCGGTTTTCTGGCCTTCCAGCGTCAGGTTCAACTCACTCATCTTGCCTCCGTTCGGTCAGACGTGGGCAATCGTCAACGCACGCCATCTGTTCGCTTCCGCGTGCTGCGACGGGTCTTCCATCGCAGCGCTGACTGCAGCGAGCACTGCCTCGTCCCGCCAGGCGTTGCGGTAGGCCTCCCAAGCCTCCTGCAAGGTCGCTCGCCGCAAATCCGCGCAAATGTGCGGAATCGCCGCAGCGACCTTCACCCACCCGTTCGGCAGCACCAGCAAAGTCGCGGGCGGATCTTCGAGCATGGCGCGCAGCCCATCCTCGAGGGCGAGGGGACTATAGCAGAGTTCCAGCGCGCTTCCAACATTGCAGGTTTCGTGCTCCAGCAGCGCGAGAAATTGCTCGTATTGGGCGGCGGATGGCTCGAGGCGGTCCCACAGGCGGGCGGCCGTCCCGACACGCATCAGTTTGCCGGTGTTGAAGCGGAAAGCGCCGAACTGACGCGCGCGTTCGATGACCGCAGCCGCTTCCTGGATGTTGAGGCGCGTCGGCGCAAAGGTGATCTCGAGCGCCAGTCCCGCGTCCCGGGCGGCGCGGCACGCGGCATGCGCGCTGGCGAGCGACCCCCCCGGACGCTGCCGTTCGTAGACCGCCTGCGTATCGCCGTCGAGGCTGATCTGGATGGAGCGGATCGGCAGGCGCGCGAGCCGCTCGGCGACGCTCGCGTCGAAGCGCTGCCCGTTGGTCTCGATCTTGAGCTGCACGCCGGAAGCACCGAGCGCCTCGGCGAGCCGGAAGAAGTGCGGCGAGACCAGTGGCTCTCCGCCGCAGAGCATCACATACGGCACCTCGTTGCGCGCGATGTCATCGGCGAGACGGAGCGCTTCTTCCGCGTCCAACTCGTCGCGCAGGCGCTTGCCGGGCGCCGATTCGGTGCAACAGTGCAGGCAGGCGAGGTCGCAATCGCGCGTGATCTGCCAGGCGACGAAGAGCGGGGCGCCGAGACGGTCGATGCGGTAGCTCACCCGGATACCCAGCCCTGTAGCGCAATCGCCGCGGTGAAGAGCGTGACGGCTGCGACGTAGCAGGCGACGATGCTGCGGATCGCCGGCACGAATTCGCGTGGACTCTCGTAGGTCGCGCGAGCACGGCGTGCGCTCGCGATGAGGAGCGGCGCAGCGGCGAGCGCCGCCAGCGTTGCCGCCGGAAACACGCCGGCGGCGGTGCCAATCAGGATCGTGACGAGCCCCGCCGCAGCGAGCCCGAGATAAAGGACGACCGCGCGCTTGCGCCCCAGGCGCACGACCAGGTTACGCTTGCCGACGAGCCGGTCCTGGTGAAAATCAGGAATCGCATTGACTACCGCGAGCGCCATGATGAGGAAGCCCGGCACGAGGGAGGCCCAGAGCGCGCTCCAGGCGATCGTGCGCGTATGGAGGTAAAGGCTTCCCAGCACCATCCAGGGCCCGTATGACAGGGCGATGACGGTCTCGCCGAGTCCGCGGTACGCCCAGCGGATCGGCGGGGCGACATAGAAGATTGCCGCTGCGCCGCCGAGCAGCGCAAAGGCGAGAATCGGCCAGCCGCCGCGCAACGTGAGGTAGATCCCGACCGCGAGAGCGCCGGCAAAGGCCGCGATGCCGAGCCACAGGACCGCGTCGGACATCGGCGGCAGGTCCTCGCTGTTGAACACGCGGTCGGTGCCCATGCGCGAATCGAAGTACTCGTTGAACGCCTCGACGCCGACCACGGCGAGCACGACGCCCGCGAGTCCGCTCCAGAAGAGCGGCGGGTCGAACGTTCCCGCGATGCCCCAGGCCCACGCCGCGCCGAGCAGGTACGGCAGCAGCCCCGCGTAGAGAAAGAACCGATAGCGCACGAGGCTCACTACGGCGACGAGCCTCGCCAGCGGTGACGCGGCCGCTGCGTGGTGGTGCTGCGGCGGCGTCAGAGATAGACCCATTGATGCAGCGCCGAAGTCTTGGTGGGATCGTGCGCCAGATCGTCGACGAACTTCGCCACCCGCGGATCCTGCCAGGCCCGCTGAAAGTTGCCCCAGATGTCCGCCAGTGACTCGCGCCGCAGGTCGCCGCAGACGAAAGGGAGCGCGTTGATGAGCTTCACCAGGCCGTTGGGCAGCACGATCAGAAGGGCCGCGGGATGGTGCAGCCGGTAGCGCAGCTCCTCGAGCAGCCCCATCTCGTGGAAATAGACGCGCATTCGGCCGCGGTACTCCTCGGTTTTCGCGTGCAAGGCTTCGAAGAATGCCGTGTATTGCTCCTCCGACGGCGCGACGAGATGCCAGGTCTTGACCGCATTGCCGGTGTACATCGTGCGGCCCGTATAAAAACTGTAGGCGCCGAGCCCCCACGCCATGTCGACGCAGGCCTCGATCTCGCGGACGTTGAACTTCGTCGGCGAGAAGTTGATCTCGATGGGCACGCCCGCGGCGTGGAGGTTGCGCACGCCTTCGACCGTGACGTCGAAATTGCCGCGCACGCGCATGCGGTTGAAGGTCGCCGCCGACGCGCCGTCGAGGCTCACCTGGACCGCTTTCACGCCGAGCGCCCTCAGGCGCGCGCAGTTCTCCGGCGTCAGGTAGTGGCCGTTGGTCTCGATCTTGAGCTCGGCGCCGCGCGCACACACGTATTCGACCATCTCGAAGAACAGCGGATGGACCATCGGCTCGCCACCCGAGAAGGACATGTAAGGGACTTCCTGGTCGAGCATCTGCTCGAGCACGGCGAACACCTGGTCGCGGCTCAGCTCGTCGCGAAACGCCTTTCCGGGGCCGCTCTCCTCGATGCAATGCAGGCAGGCGAGATTGCACTCGTTGGTGATCTGCCACGCCACGTACAGCGGCGCGCCGAGATCGCCCGACTCGGTCGCCGCTGGCGTCTTGGCCGGCAGCGCTGCGGATTGAGCAGGGGTGGTCGGCGGCTGATTCATGCTCTCAATCCTCCGCCAGACCCTTGGCTCGCAGCTCGGCGATGAAGTCCGCCGCTTCCTTCTCGATCGCCTGGTCGGCGCCGCGGAAGCGCTCCTTCATGCTGCGGACAATTTCCGGACCTGACTTGCCGGCCGCGATCTCCCGCACCACCGCCGTGGCGACCGGGTTCAGGGTGAATACTTTCTCGGTGCGGGTCTCGAACAGGACCCCACCGAATTTTTCTTCGCGAAACTTGACGTGTTTGGAGAGCCGCATCGGGTCGCTTTGGGCGAAAGGCCCATATTCTAGACAAGAAACCGGGCCCGGCGGGGGTTGACCTGGGTCAGGCTTGTGAAATGAGTCGAGCGCGAACGCCGTAGCGCTCGTATACAGCAAATGCATGCCGGTGGCAGCTCAGGAGTTCGGCGCCACAAGCGGCGGCGGTCGCCGCGACCAGCGCATCGTAGACCGCACCACCGGTGACGCCTTGCTCAGGCAACCCTGTGATGAAGTCCCTGTAAGCTTGTTCCTTTAGACGCAGATAAGGCAGTGGGAAACGCGTCTTGAGGAAATCCCGGACTACGGGGCCCGGTGTTCGGTGCGGGGCGGGAAGCCGGGTGAGAACGGAGTAGGTCTCGAGCGCGCAGTGCTCGATCAAGCGGAGCCCTTCGTCGAGCGCATGCCGCGCCGCATCGTGACTCTCGTGCCAGGATGCGAAAGCGGCGACGACCAGGCTCGTATCCGCCGCTCTCAACGCCGGACGCGCTCCAGGGTTTCGCGCACCAGCTCGGCGGTAAGGGGAGGCAGCTCGCCATCCGGGACGGCGACGACGCCCTTGCCCCTCTTCTTCAGGCGCATCGGAGTCGGCGCAATCTCGATTTCAAGTCGCCCGTCTTCTGCGCGGATCTCCAGCGCCTGTCCCGGTTTCAGATCCAGCGTCAGCCGGAGTGACTTCGGTACCACAATCCTTCCCGCGCCGTCGATGGTAGCTTTCATGGGATTTATAGTGGCATGAAAATGGCGGCAACGCAAACCACGCCTCCGATCTACCAACGTCGGGGAACCACCAAAGAGCTTCGCGACTAGTTCGGACGCGCGTCCAGACGCCGGGCGCCGCGGTCGTCGACGGTGGTCAGGATCACGGGCCGTCGCCAGACGCGCGCGACGTAGTCGAGGACGCGCTCGGCGCGGTCGAGGTCGCGGCCGTCGCTCGCATGATCGTGCGCGAGGGCGGGTCTCGGGATGGGTTCCACGGGCCTGAGGAGGCAGCGCTTGACGGCGGAGCATTATTTCGATAATGTTGGAAATGTAGATACCTGTGGAGGATCTCATGAAGCGTTTCCATGTCCACGTGGCGGTCAGCAATCTGCAGGAGAGCGTGCGCTTCTATTCGGCCATGTTCGGCGCCGGGCCTGCGGTGGTGAAGCCCGATTACGCGAAGTGGAAGCTGGACGATCCGAGATTGAACTTCGCCATCTCGGAGCGCCGCTCGCCGCCCGGGATCAATCATCTCGGCCTGCAAGCGGAGACCGACGACGAGCTGGAGGCGATTCACGCGAACCTGCGCAAGGCGGACGACAGCATCGTCGCCGAGAACGGCGCGCACTGCTGCTATGCGACCTCGGACAAGTATTGGGTCACCGATCCGCAAGGCATCGCCTGGGAGAGCTTCCGTTCGCTGGAGAGTATTCCCTTCTTCGGCGCAGAGAGCGAATCTGCGTCGGCTTGCTGCGTCGACCAGGGGACTGCTTGCTGCGAGCCCCGAAACGCTTTGCAGGCGGCCACGAAGGGCTTCTGCGCGCCGGGAGCCTGAGAGGCGCTATTTACGTCCGGGCGCGAGCGCGGGTGCCAGGCCGCCTGCGCGCGAATGCGGGCCTTGGCGCGCATTGCGGGTTGCACGCGCCCTGGCAACAGTTCTCCGTCAGGTAGGCGAGCAGGCCGTTCATCCGAGCGTAGTTGGCGGAGTAGTAGACGAAGCGCCCGTCCTGCTTCGGCTCGACGAGGCCGGCGTTGGCCAGCTCCTTCAAGTGAAACGAAAGTGTGGGTGCAGGAAGCTCGAGCCGCTCGGCAATGGCGCCGGCGGCAAGTCCCCCTGGACCCTGCTGCACCAGCAGCCGGTAGATGGCGAGCCGGGTATCCTGTGCCAGCGCGGCGAGGGCGCGCACCGCCTGCGAAGTCTTCATTTCGGTAATTTTAGCATGCTTGAAATGAAGCCGGCCTCGCGCCGGGCGTGCATCGCTGCCGGACAGCGGGGGTTCGACCAGGCTATCTGTACCGCAGAGCGCGATTGATGCACCATTCGCGGAAGGACGGTTCATCGCACGGGCCTCGATCATGCATAAGCTCGTTTTGTTGCGGCACGGCGAATCGGTATGGAACCAGGAGAACCGGTTCACCGGCTGGACCGATGTCGGCTTGACCGAGAAGGGAGAAGCCGAAGCCCGGTCGGCCGGCCGCTTGCTGAAACAGGACGGTTACCAGTTCGACGTCGCTTTCACTTCGGTGCTCAAGCGCGCCATCAAGACGCTGTGGATCGCGCTCGAGGAAATGGACCGCATGTGGATTCCGGTCCGGAATTCGTGGCGGCTGAACGAGCGCCACTACGGCGCACTGCAGGGCTTGAACAAGGCGGAGACGGCGGCCAAGTTCGGCGACGCGCAGGTGAAGCTCTGGCGGCGCAGCTACGATACGCCGCCGCCGGCGCTGGCCGACGACGACCCGCGCCTGGAGCTATCCGACCCGCGCTACGCCGAGATCGACCGCGCGAGCTTCCCGCGCACCGAGTGTCTCAAGGACACGGTGGCGCGCTTTCTGCCCTATTGGCACGAGGCGATCGCGCCCGGCGTACGCTCGGGGCAACGCGTAATCATCGTCGCGCACGGCAACAGCCTGCGGGCGCTGGTCAAGTATCTGGACAAGGTTTCGGACGCCGACATCGTCGAGCTGAACATCCCCACCGGCCAGCCGCTCGTCTACGAGCTCGACGACGCGCTGAAGCCGATTCGGCATTACTACCTCGGCGACCCTGCGGCGATCGAAGCCGCGATGGCCGCCGTTGCCGCGCAGGGAAGGGCACGGTAGTCGCGTCGCGGAGCGCTCAACTCCGGGTTTCAGCGCCCGTGCGGGAACTCGCCCTTCGCCATCGCCATGTGGTGAAGCTGGTGATGCGAGCCGCTCACCAGGATGCCGATGAAGCCCAGGCCCCGGATGTGCTGAATTTCCTTCGGGTCTGTCGACGTGACGGTGAGGAGCACGCCGTCGGTGAGCGACGCGCTTTTCACACTCCAGCCGTGAAGCCCGTTGATCTCGGCGGCGTGCGCGGGAACCATGCGCTGGATTGCGGCGAGCGTACGGCCGCTGCCGGTGACGGCGATCTCCACTCCGCCGTCGATCGGCTTCGTCGCGGCAGTCGCCAGGAGCGTCACGTCGCTCATGTCGATCAGATGCTGGCGCAGCGCCTCGAGGTCGACTTTGGCCCAGTCGGTCTTGGGATCCGCCTCGAGGGCCCGCACGACCTCCTGGATGGCGCCGAACGCGTCCTGCCCGGGCATGGTCAGCATGCCGCCGTGCATCTGCTGCATGTGCGCCATCATCTGATGGTGCTGCTGCATCATCTCGCTCATCTTGCTGTCGTGCTGCATGTCCTGCATCGAACCGCCTTGGCCGCCCATCGCATGATCACCCATCGACATGCCCGGGTGACCCATGCCTTGCGTTGCGGCGGCAGGGGTGTCGGCCGGGGACGCAGCGAAGGGCGCGGACGACAGAGCAATCCCGGCAGCGGCGGCAATGGCCGACACTGCAACCGTTGTCCAGACTTTCCTTTGCATCGTGCTCACGAGAACCTCGCATCGTTGTTGATGTGGCTCGACGTTACGCCCCACGCGGCGGCCTGCATATGATCCGGATCATGTCTCGCCGATTTTCCTGAGTGTGATGCCGGAGCGAGTCCTGCGAACGACGCCTTCCTTTTCCAGCCCCGAAAGCGTGCGGTAGAGGGCTTCGTGGCTGAGGCCAAGCTCGGTCGCGAGGTCCATGAGTGTGCCTTCGACACGCATCGTTCGCCCGTCGGGCTCGGCGCACAGCGCAAGGTGATGCAGCAGCCGCTCGCGCGCCGAGCGGATGTTGCGCTCCTCGAGCCGGGCTCGCAGCGCGTGAATCTGCCGCGCAAGCGCGGCCATGAATCGCTCGCCAAGAAGAGGCTCCGCGCGGAAGGCGGCAAGAAGTTCGCGTTTGCGGTAGACGCGAACCCGTGAGGCGACGGCGGCCACCGCGTCACAATGGTAAGTGCTCGAGAAGAGCGCGGCTTCGGCGAACAGCTCGCCTTGCCGCGCGGTGTGCAGAACGACGTGGCGGCTGTCGATCGAGTGGCGAATCAGGCGCAGGCGCCCCTGAACGATCTCGAAGATCGCGAACGCCTTATCGCCCTGCCGGAACAGCGCTTCGCCCGCGTCGAGCTCACGCAACCTCGAGCGCTCGCGGATCGCGGCCGGCAGCCAGTCGATGTGAGCCATGCGCCATGCTACCAGCGCCGTCGGGGACGGGCGCTCGAGATGTTGTGTTGTCCTGCGTCAAGTCAGGCTCGAGCCTTCGCGCTTACACTGGTCGATGCGACATCGGCAGTCAGAACAACGCACGAGGAGGATTCCATGAGACAAGCGGCTGGTCTTCGAGCGTTACTCGCGGTATTGAGTATCGGCGTCTTCGCATATGCCGTCCCGGGACAAGGGGCAAAGACCAGCAGCGTCCCCATCTCAAAAGAAGGACAGGCGTGCATCGCCTGCCATGAGAGCCAGTCTCCGGCGTTCGTCAAGCAGTGGAAGACGAGCAAGCACGCCGCAAAGGGCGTGGACTGCTACACCTGCCACAAGGCCGAAAAGACCGATCCCGATGCGATGGACCACAACGGGTTCACGGTCGCCATTCTGGTGACGCCGAAGGACTGTGCGCAGTGCCATGCGCAGCAGGTCAAGGAGATGACCTCGAGCCACCATGCCAAGGCGGGCGACATTTTGAATTCGCTCGACAACTACTTGGGCGAGGTCATCGGCGGGCCCGAGGCGGTCGCCGTGGGTTGCACCCAGTGCCACGGGTCCAAGGTCAAGGTTCTCGCCAACGGCAAGCTCGACATCACGACCTGGCCGAACACCGGCATCGGCAGAATCAATCCGGATGGCTCCCTCGGCTCGTGCAGCGCCTGTCACGCGCGCCACGACTTCTCCAAAGCCCAGGCGCGCGAACCGGAAGCCTGCGGCAAATGTCACCTTGGCCCCGATCATCCGCAGACCGAGGTGTATCAGGAGTCGAAGCACGGCATCCTGTACCTGGCGAACAAGGACCGCCTCAATATGCACAAGGACTCTTGGGTCGTGGGCAAGGACTACACCGCCGCGCCGACCTGCACGACCCGCCACATGGGAGCGACTCCGAAGCAGGCGTCCACGCACGATGTCGGTACTCGTATCAGCTGGACGCTGCGGCCGCCGATATCGAAGAAGCTCGAGAACGCCGACGAGCGGCGAGCCAGCATGAAGGACGTCTGCTACAACTGCCACGCAAGTCCCTTTGTCGAAGGCTTTTACTCGCAATTCGACAACCTCGTGAATCTGTACAACGACAAGTTCGCGAAGCCTGCGACGGCGATCAGAAACGAGCTGATGGACAAGGGCAAGCTGACGCGCGCTGATTTCGACGAGAAGCTCGACTGGATCTATTACGAGCTGTGGCATCACGAGGGCAGGCGGGCCCGTCACGGCGCCTCGATGTCGGGCCCCGACTACGCGTGGTGGCACGGCATGTACGACGTGGCCAAGAATTTCTATACGGAATTCCTCCCCGAAGTGAAGCAGGTTGCCGGGCCTGAGCTCTATGCGGAACTGGTGAAGAAGTATCTCGAGCCCGACGTGCGCCACGAGTGGTACGTCAAAGGCATGAGCAAGGAGCAGCTCGAAAAGATCAAGAAGTACTACGAGGAACGCTACGGCCAGGCCGAAGCTCCGGCGAAGTAGCTAACGTCAGGGTCGGGCGGCGGGAAACCGCCACCGATCAGGTTACGGCTTCGAGCCGGTCTTGACGGCGAACACTTCGACCGGCTGCGCCTTGCCGCGGATCGTCACCGGACCGAGCGGTTCGACCGCGACCGGCGCGCGCAACGCGGCATGCGTCGGGGCGTCCACCAGGATGGCGTGCCCGGCGACCTTGGTGTGCTGCTCGAGGCGCGAAGCCAGGTTCACCGTGTCGCCGATGCAGGTGTAGGTCGCGCGCTCGTTGGTGCCGGTGTAGCCCGCGACCATTTCGCCCGACGCGATGCCGATCCCGATCCGGATTTTCCTCTTTCCGGCTGCCACCTGATCGACGTTGAACAACTCGATCATCTCGATCATTTCCAGGGCCGCCCGGACCGCCGCGTCGCCGTGGTCCGGAAGCGGCAATGGCGCGCCGAACACCGCCATCAGGCCGTCGCCGGCAATCTCGCTGACGATGCCGCCGTGGCCGCTGATGGCGTTGAACATCAGCGTGTAGTAGGTGTTCAGCAGCTCGATCGTGTCCTCGGGAGACTGTGATTCCACCAGGGGCGTGAAATCACGGATGTCGGAGAACATCACTGTTCCCGTGACGCGCTTGCCTCCGAGCGTAAAGCCCGACTGCTGCAGGTCCTCCGCCACCTCGCGCGTCGCGAAGCGGCGCACGAGCTCCTTTTGCTGATCGCGCAGCCGCTTTTTTTCCAGACTGGTGCCGATGCGCGCCTTGAGCAGCGCTGGATTGACGGGCTTCTGCAGATAATCCTCGGCGCCCAGCTCGATGCAGCGAACGATGTTATCGAGACCTTCCAGCGAGGAAGTGACGATGACCGGAAGGTCGCGCAAGTGCAGATCGCGGGCGAGCTCGTCGAGCACCTGAAAGCCGTCCATTTCCGGCATCTCGATGTCGAGCAGCAAAAGGTCGAAAGCCTCGTGCCGGAGCATTTCGAGCGCAACGCGGCCATTCTCGGCAGCCACCGCGCGATGCCCCATCAGCTCGATGTTGCGCGCGAGGAGAAGGCGGTTGACCTTGTTGTCGTCCACGACGAGCAGCCGCGCGCCGCCGTGGCTGCCCTCACGCACGCTTGAGCTCCGAGAGCGCCTGAGCGACGCGCGCGTATTCGCTCGCGAGCTGCGCGAGCGGCTTGCCGTCGCCGGCGCGCGCGGCCGCGAGCCCCCCGAGCTCGAGGCTCTTCGCCATCGCCCCGAGGGTGAGCGCGCCGAAGGTATTGCTATTCGATTTCAGCGAATGCGCGGTGCGGCGGAAGCGCTCCGCATCGCTCGCAGCCAGAGCGCTGCGCAACTCGTCGAGCATTCGCGGCGCTTCGCTGAGAAATGTTTCGACCAGCTCCTGGACGAAATCCGCGCCCGCCGTCGCCTTAAGGTTTTCGAAAGTGGGGCGATCGATGATCGGGTCGGCCATATCAGCGCCCTCCCCGAAACGGTACCTGGTAGAGCGCCTCGACTAGGTGTTCGACACGGATCGGCTTGGTGAGGTAGTCGTCCATGCCGGCGGCGAGGCACATGTCCCGGTCGCCCTGCATCGCGTTGGCGGTCATGGCGACGATGCGCGGCCGCTCGCTCGGTGACCAGCGCGCGCAGATCTCGCGCGCCGCGTCGAGCCCGTCCATCTCCGGCATCTGCACGTCCATCAGCACGACGTCGTACGCCTGTCGCTGCACCGACTCGATCGCTTCGATGCCGTTCGATGCCAGGTCGGCTCGATAGCCCATCTGCTGCAGGATGCGGAGCGCGAGCTTCTGGTTGACGACGTTATCCTCGGCCAGCAGGATGCGCAGCGGATGTCGCGAGGCCATCTGCGGATCGAGGCGTGACGGCGTTGCTGGCGCAACCGGTGCCTTGGGAGCGGTCTCCTGTGCGAAGAGCCCCACCAGCGTGTCGAAGAGCTGCGACTGGCGAATCGGCTTGGTGAGGTACGCGCTGAACAAGGCTTCTCCGTCTCCGACTTCGCGTCTGCCGAGCGAGCTGAACAACACGATGGGGAGCGTGACGCTGCGTTCTCGAATCTGACGCCCGAGCGCGACGCCGTCCATCTCCGGCATATGCATGTCGACGATGGCGACATCGAACGTCTCGTTTTTATCGAGCCAGTGCAATGCCTCCTGCGGCGAGGCAGTGGCGCGCGACGCCATTCCCCACTTCGCTGTCTGCAGGCTCAGGATGCGCTGGTTGGTGTCGTTGTCGTCGACGATCAGCACGCGCTTACCCTGGAGAGCGGGCTGCAAGCCGACGAACTCGCGCTGGCGCGCGGCCGGCAGCTCGCCGACCGGGGCGACGATGCTGAAGAGGAACGTCGATCCTTTGCCGGCGCCGTCGCTCTGCGCCCACATCCGCCCGCCCATCAACTCGCTCAACCGCTTGCTGATTGCCAGCCCGAGCCCAGTACCGCCGTACTTGCGCGTCGTCGACGAGTCGGCCTGCGAGAACGACTGGAAGAGCCGGCTCATGCCTTCCGCAGTCAGGCCGATGCCGGTGTCGCGCACGGCGAAAGTAAGCTCGGCCTTGCCGACGGCGGCAGGCTTAGAGGTCACCGTCAGCACGACTTCGCCTTTCTCGGTGAATTTCACGGCGTTGCTGAGGAGATTCAGCATGATCTGGCGCAGGCGCGTGACGTCTCCGACGATCGCCTCCGGGACCTCACCCTCGAACACGTACGCCATGTCCAGGTTCTTTTCCACGGCACGCGACGTCACCAGATCGAGCGCGGATTCGACGCACTCGCGGAGATCGAGCGGTTGCGACTCGATCTCCATGCGCCCGGCTTCGATCTTCGAGAAATCCAGGATGTCGTTGATGATCGTAAGCAGCGCATCGCCGGAGTCGCGGATGGTGTTCACATAGTCGTGCTGCTCGGGGTCCAGCTTGGTGTCGAGCAGCAGCCCGCTCATGCCGATCACCGCGTTCATCGGCGTGCGGATCTCGTGGCTCATCGTGGCGAGGAACGAGCTCTTCGCCTCGTTCGCGGCCTCGGCGAGCGCGCGCGCTTCCTGCGTCTGCTTGACCAGCCGCGCGTTCTGGATCGCTATCACCGCCTGGTCGGCAAAGGTCTTGAGCAGGGAGGTCTCCTTGTCGGAGAACGCGCCGGCATGGTCGCGGACGACCCAGATCGCCCCGAGCCCCTTGCCTTCCCAGATCATGGGTGCGCCCATCGCGGAGTTGCTGCCGAAGGCACCGAAGGCGCGGCGCGCGACCTCCGCAGTCTTCGGAATCTCCCCTGCGCTGGCGTAGTGCACGACTGCGCGCGTCTCGATCGCGGCGCCGGTGGCGCTCGTAGCGAGCGCGTGAGGATAGACGCTCTTGACTTCTTCGGATCGCGGGCCGTGATAGGCTCCGAGGTAGACAAGCCCGTCCTCGCCGACCAGATCGATCACGCCCAGTTTGCCGCCGAAGAGCCGCTCACACCGGTCGAGGATCGTTTCGAAAACGGGGGTCGTGTCGGCGATGGAGCTCGAGATCGCAGCGAGCACTTCGCTCGATGCGCGCTGCTGGTCGAGAGCTTCCTTCGTCTCCTCGAAGAGACGCGCGTTCTGCAGCGCGACGCCGACGTTCGCCGCGATCGTCGACAGGAGGCGCTCGTCGTCGACGTCGTAGAGGCCCTCCGTTGTCGTGCTCTGAACACTTACGACGCCCTGACAGACACCTCCGACCAGGATCGGCACGCCCAGGTACGACAGCGCCTGCTTACCGATGACCCTCGCACCGAGGTCGTGGCTTAGCCGATCCAGCTCGCGATTGATGACCAAGGGTCTGCCCGATTGGATGATCCTTCCCGTCAGCCCGTCGCCATACTTGAGCGGGACGAGCTTGTCGCCGTATTGATAGGGAAATTCGATCATCCCGGTTTGCCGGTCGTGAAGGGCGAGGTAGGCGATATCGGCCTTGAAGACTGTGCGGATCTGCTCGCCCACGAGCTCGATCAGGTTGGAAAGATCCAGCTTTCCCGCGAGCTGCTGTGACACCGTGTTGACGGTGGTTAGCTCGGCCGCGCGCTGCTGTGACTCGGCGAACAAACGCGCGTTCTCGATGGCGACGGTAGCTTGCAAGGAAAGCCCGACCAGGAAATCCAGATCGCTCTGGCCGAACAATTGACCGCCGTTACGCCAGACCGCCATCACGCCCTTGACGGCCTTGCCAGCCAGTAGCGGTGCCACCATCAATCGCTCGTCTTCCTCTTCCTCCGTGCCGGCAATCTGCAGGACGCGCGGATCAGCATTCGAATCGTTGATGAATTCCGCGCGGCCGCTTTGAATGATGTTGCCGATGATGCCTTCGCCCACCTTGATCGAAGTCGCCTGGATGGCTTCGGCGATGGGGCCGATCGCGACAATCGCGCGATACGTTTCGCCGTCGGCGTCGGGTAGAAAGATCGCGCTGTTGTCGCCGCGCAGCAGATCCTTGGCATGACGGGCGATGCGGTCCATCACCGTCGACAGTTCGAGCGTCGAGGAGACGTCCCGACCCACCTCAGCCAGCGCCGCGGTCTCGCGCGTCCGCCGCTGGGTCTCGTCGAACAGGCGTGCGTTCTCCAGCGCGACGCTCATGCTGCTCGCGAGCGTCTGCAGCAGCCGCACGTCCGAATCGGAGAAGGCGTGCTCGCGCTCGGCGTTCATTAGCTGGATCAGGCCTCGGGCCTGCCCGCCGACGAGCAGCGGCACCATCACCATTGACTTCTCCATCGGCACGTCGATCAAGTGGTAGGACCCGAAGCGTTCGGAGGCCGCCTTCATGTCTTCGTTGATCACCAGCGTCTCGCCGGTGCGAATCACGTGGGGACCAAAGCCGCGCTCGCTGAGCGGCTCGGACGGAATGTGGTGTCTCTTGCCCGCGTTGAAGGCATACGGATATTCCACGATGCGGGTCTTCGGATCGTAAATACGAATGCCAACGAACGCGTTGTGGAAGACTTCGCGGATCTTGTCGCCGACCGCGTCGTAGACACTCTGCAGCGAGAGCTCGCCCGCGAGCGACTGCTGGACGCTGTTGATGATCGCGAGCTCGGCGGCCCGCTGCTCGCTTTCCTTGAACAGCCGCTGCGTCTCATCGAAGAGGCGCGCGTTCTCCAGCGCCACGCCCATGCTCGCGGCGACGGTGCTCAGCAGCCTGACTTCGGCCTCGCCGTAGGCATTCTCGCGCTCGTAGTTCTCGAGGACGATCGTGCCGAGCAGGCGGTCGCCGCCGAGAATGGGAACGGCCGCCATGGAGTGGCTCTGCTGCGTGCCGGGGACGAGCGGGATGGCGAGCGCTTCCATCTCGGCCTGGTTGTTGGCGATAAGCGGCTGCCGTGTCGGAAGCAGCCTGGACCAGATTCCTCCCGGCGCAGGTGGCCCCGGTTCCACGTGGACTCTCTCGCCATACTTGTACTCGTACAGATGGTGAAGCAGGCCGGTCGCCGGGTTGTGCCACCGAATGCCCAGACTGCCTGTCTTGAACACCTCGCGCAGCTTGTCGCCGGCCAGATCGGCGATCGCCTGGAACTCGAGCTTGGAGGCCATGCCATGCTGGATGCTGTTGATGACCGCAAGCTCTGCGGCGCGTTGCTCGGTTTCCTTGAGCAGATGCTGGGTCTCGTCGAAGAGGCGCGCGTTTTCGAGCGCCACGCTCATGCTGTTGGCGAGCGTCTGCAGCAGGCGCACGTCCGATTCGGAAAAGGCGTGCTCGCGCTCCATGTCCATCAGGTGAAGCATTCCGCGCACCTCTTCGCCGACAACCAGCGGAACGAAGACCGCGGATTGTTCGGGCTGGGTTCCCGGAATCACCTTGCTGCCGTACTTCTCCATGGTCTCCGCCATCCGCTCGTTGACCACGATCGTCTCGCGCGTGCGGCGGACGTGCGGGCCGAAGCCTGTCGCCGGGATGGGAATGGAGGCAACCTGGATGCGCGTGCCGTGCTCGTAGACGTAGGGAAAATGCACGAGGTTTGTCCGGCCCTCGTAGATTCGAATGGAGATGTCCTGGTTGTGGAATATCTCGCGAATCTTGTCCCCAACCGCGTCGTAGATGCCCTGGATGTTGAGCTCCGCGGCGAGCGCAGCCTGCACGCTGTTGATGATCGCGAGCTCGGCGTTGCGCTGCTCGGTCTCCTTGAGAAGGCGCTGCGTCTCGTCGAAGAGGCGGGCATTTTCAAGCGCCACGCCCATGCTCGCTGCGACCGTGCTTAGCAGTCGCACTTCCGCCTCGCCAAAGGCGTTCTCGTGCTCGTAGTCCTCCAGCACGATCGCACCGAGGACCCGATCGCTGCCGAGGATGGGGACGAACACCGCGGATTGGCTGTCGTCGGTGCCCGGCAATGCGGCCGCCCCGACAGCGGCGGCGTCGCGGCGATTTCTGAAGACCACCGGCTGGCGCGTGCTCGACATCATCGACCACGGTCCGCCCGCCAGAGGCTTGCGCGGTGCGACGTTCTGTCTCACTCCGTGCTCGAACTGGTACAGGTAGTGCATCAGCCCGGTCTGGTGGTCGAACCATCGAACGCCGATGTCGCCTGTGTGGAACACCTCCCGCAGCTTGTCGCCGACCAGGTCGACGATGGCCTGGAAGTCGAGCTTCGACGCCATGCCCTGCTGAATGCTGTTGATCACCGCCAGCTCGGCGGCGCGCTGCTGCTCGGCTTTGAAGAGCCGCTGCGTCTCATCGAAGAGCCGGGCGTTCTCCAGTGCGACGCCCATGCTGGCGGCGACCGTGCTCAGCAGACGTACCTCGGCCTCGCCGAATGCGTCCTCGCGCTCGTAGTTTTCGAGCGCGATCGTGCCGAGCACTCGATCGCTTCCGACGATCGGGACGCTGACCATCGAGAGGCTCTGATCTGTCCCTGGCATCGGCCCGGGAAGACCGAGCGCTTCGGCTTCGGCCGGAGACCGGACAACCATCGGTAGGCGCGTCCGAACAATATGGTTCCAAGTCCCGCCCGGTGACGGCGGCATAGGCGGCTGCGTGAGAC
>DATJWL010000014.1:0-4956 GCA_035501215.1 Casimicrobiaceae bacterium | reverse complement strand
ATCTCACGACACGAGCTGACGACAGCCATGCAGCACCTGTGCACCAGTCCCGAAGGAAGGGTGTGTTTCCACACCTGTCTGATGCATGTCAAGTCTGGGTAAGGTTCTTCGCGTTGCGTCGAATTAAACCACATGCTCCACCGCTTGTGCGGGCCCCCGTCAATTCCTTTGAGTTTCAACCTTGCGGCCGTACTCCCCAGGCGGATCACTTAATGCGTTAGCTGCGGCACTGGAGGGGTCGATGCCTCCAACACCTAGTGATCACCGTTTACGGCTAGGACTACCGGGGTATCTAATCCCGTTTGCTCCCCTAGCTTTCGCGCATCAGCGTCAGTATTGGGCCAGATGAGCGCCTTCGCCACCGGTGTTCCTCCTGATATCTACGCATTTCACCGCTACACCAGGAATTCCCTCATCCTCTCCCATACTCAAGCCAAGCAGTATGGGACGCCGGTCCCCGGGTGAGCCGGGGCATTTCACGTCCCACTTACCTGACCGCCTACACGCCCTTTACGCCCAGTGATTCCGAACAACGCTTGCTCCCCCCGTGTTACCGCGGCTGCTGGCACGGAGTTAGCCGGAGCTTATTCGTCCGGTACCGTCAAACGACCAGATTGTTCACCTGATCGCACTTCTTCCCCGACAAAAGAGGTTTACAACCCAAGGGCCTTCATCCCTCACGCGGCGTCGCTCGGTCAGGGTTTCCCCCATTGCCGAAGCCTCTCGACTGCTGCCTCCCGTAGGAGTCTGGGCCGTATCTCAGTCCCAGTGTGGCTGACCATCCTCTCAGACCAGCTACCCATCGTCGCCTTGGTGGTCCGTTACACCGCCAACTAGCTAATGGGACGCGAGACCATCTTCGAGCGATAGCTTATAAATAGAGGCCATCTTTGACCGCAGGGTCATGCAACCCCGTGGTCTCATGCGGTATTAGCACCCCGTTGGGAGTGTTATCCCCCGCTCAAAGGCAGGTTTCTCACGCGTTACTCACCCGTTCGCCACTCTACTCGAGGAGTTACCCCCTCTTTCGCGTACGACTTGCATGCCTAATCCACGCCGCCAGCGTTCGTTCTGAGCCAGGATCAAACTCTCCATGGTAAAAATGGAGATCACGCACGCAGAGCCGAAGCTCCACGCGCATGGATCATTGCAAGGTAAACACGTCGACAGACCAAAGCGGGCTGCCGACGCGGACTTGCCGGGCCTTCAAAGTCACGCGCGCTATTCAGTTTTCAAAGATCGGAGACACGTCGAACGCCTCCCGCGTGGCGAGAGGCGGACGGGGAACTTGCCGTAGTCTCTGGAAGAAGTCAACCGACTTTTTCAAGGAGGGCTTGTTCCTGCAGCACAGGCAATATAGGTGCGTTCGACCGGATCGTCAAGCCCGGGTGGGCATTTTGTTCCAACGCCTTGCGGTGGAATGTGTTACGGTCACGCCATGCACGCATCCTTCTACCCGGACCTCGAAGCCCGCGGCCTGGTCCACCAGACGACGTCGGACGAGGTCAGGCGCCTCCTCGCCGGGGGCCCGGTCGCGGCCTACATCGGCTTCGACCCGACCGCCGACAGCCTCCACGTCGGCAGCCTGCTGCCCGTCCTCGCACTGATGCGGTTGCAGCGCGCCGGGCATCGTGCGATCGCGGTCGTGGGAGGTGGAACCGGGATGATCGGCGATCCGAGCGGAAAGACGAGCGAGCGCACAATGCTCGACCGCGCACAGATCGACGCCAACGTCGCCGGCCTGCGCGCCCAGCTGGGGCGCTTCCTCGATTTCTCGGGTGCGCACGCGGCGCGGCTCGTCGACAACTCGGACTGGCTCGTGCCGCTGCGCGTGATCGAGTTCCTGCGTGATGTCGGCAAGCACTTCTCGGTGAACGCCATGATCCAGCGCGACTCGGTGCAGCTGCGTCTCGAGGGCCGCGAGCACGGCATCTCGTTCACGGAGTTCACCTACGCGCTGCTCCAGGCCTACGACTTCCTCGAGCTCTACGATCGCTTCGGCTGCCAGTTGCAGCTGGGCGGCAGCGACCAGTGGGGCAACATCCTCGACGGCTGCGAGCTGATCCGCCGCCTGCGCCAGGGCGTGGCGTTCGGGCTCACGATGCCGCTGGTCACGCGCGGCGACGGCAGCAAGTTCGGAAAATCCGAAGCGGGCAACGTGTGGATCGACGCCGCGCGAACCAGCCCGTTTTCGTTCTACCAGTTCTGGCTCAATACCGACGACGCCGACGTCGTGCGCTACCTGAACTTCTTCACGTTCCTGGGCGCAGACGAGATCGCCGGCCTCGCCGCGCTCCACGCCGCGCACCCCGAGCGACGCGAGGCGCATCGCGCGCTCGCCGCCAGCGTGACCGGGCTCGTCCACGGCGCGGACGCGCTCGAGAGCGCGCGCCGCACAACCACGGTGCTCTTCGAGGGCGGCGACCTGCGCACGCTCTCGCCCGCCGAGCTGGTCGCTGGCCTCGGCGAAACCGAGCGCGCTCCGCTCGCGAGCGCCGAGCTCGCCGCGGGCCTCGAGCTCGCGGCGGCGCTGGTGCGCTGCAAGCTCGCGACCTCGAAGGGCCAGGCGCGCACCTCGATTCAGCAGGGTGCCATCTCGGTCAACCACGAAATCGTCCGCGAGGAGGCAAGGCTGCTGCAGGCTTCCGACCTGCTCGCGGGGCGCTTCATCGTGCTGCGCCGCGGCAAGAAGAGCTATGCGCTGCTCGATCTCGCCGAGTGAGGCCCGCGTCACGCCGGGCCGTCCGCCACGCCGGAAGCGCGCTTGACCCGTTTCCGCGCCGCCACCTAGGCTCGCGGAGCGAAAGGAGTCGCGCTTGCTCTCGATCGCCCATCCCGCGCTGAACGCCGCGCGGCGCTTTCCCTGGAAGTTCTTCCTCTCGGTCGTCCTGATCGTCGTCTTCGGGTCCGCGGGCGCCGTCTTCGGACTCGTGCAGTTCCTGCGCCGGGACCTTCCGAGCCCCGCGCAGGTGGCGACGATCCAGGCCCCGGTCAAGACTGTGGTCTACGACGTGCGCGGGCGCGTGCTGCACGAGTTCTACCGCGAGAACCGCTCGCCGGTGCGCCTCCACGACATCCCGCGCATGCTCGTCAATGCGACGCTGTCGACCGAGGACCGCAACTTCTACCACCACTGGGGCGTCGACCTCTGGGGCGTCGCGCGCGCGGCGGCCACCGACGTGCTCCACATGCGGCGCACGCAGGGCGGCAGCACGATCACGCAGCAGCTCGCGCGCAACCTCTTTCTCACGCAGGAGCGCACGTTCACGCGCAAGCTGAAGGAGATCGCGCTCGCGATCGAGCTCGAGCGCAACTACTCGAAGGACCAGATCCTCGAGATGTACTTCAACCAGATCTACTTCGGCGAGGGCGCGTACGGCGTCGAGGCCGCCGCGAAGACGTACTTCGACAAGCCGCTTCGCGAGCTGACGCTCGCCGAGGCCGCGCTGCTCGCGGGCATCCCCGCGAACCCGAGCCTCTATTCGCCCCGGCGCGCGCCGAAGGCGGCGCTGCTGCGACGCTCCAAGGTGCTGCGCAACATGCTCGCGACCGGCGCGATCACGCAGGTCGAGTTCGACAACGCCATCCACGCGCCGCTCGACGTCACCCCCGTGCGCTACAAGAACGACCGAGCCGCGTACTTCGTCGAGATGGTGCGGCTCCACCTCGACGAGAAATACGGCTCGAACTCGGTCTACGAGGGCGGGCTCAAGGTCTACACGACGCTCGACATGGACCTGCAGGAGCTGGCCGAGCACTCGCTCGAGCATCAGCTCGAAACGCTCGAAGCGCAGACGAAACCCAAGGTGACGCTCGCCAACTACGTCGTGCCCCCCGCCGCTGCGGCTGCGGCAGGCGCGACGACGCGCATGCCGTACCTGCAGGGCGCGCTCGTCGCGCTCGATCCTCACAACGGCTACATCCGGGCCCTGGTCGGCGGGCGCAACTGGGACGAGAGCAATTTCAACCGTGCGACGCAGGCACGGCGGCAGCCCGGCTCGGCGTTCAAGCCGTTCGTCTACACGGCCGCGATGGACAACGGCTTCAAGCCGACCGACATGATCGTCGACGAGCCCGTGAGCTTCCCCGCAGGCAATGGCGAGCTCTACGAGCCGCAGAACTACGACCGCACGTTCCGCGGCCCGGTCACGCTGCGCTACGCGTTCCAGCAGTCGATCAACGTTCCGGCGATCAAGCTGCTGCGCAAGGTCGGCGTCTCGCTCGTCGCGTCGTACGCGCGCCGCATGGGCATCAAGAGCCCGCTCGGCCAGAACCTCTCGCTCGCGCTCGGCAGCAGCGAGGTCACGCTGCTCGAGCTCGTGTCGGCCTACGCGGTGATCGCGAACGGCGGCATCCGCAACGAGCCCGTGTACATCCTGAAGGTCGAGGATCGCGCGGGCAACGTGCTCGAGCGCTCGGCGCTGCGACCGTTCGAAGTGCTGTCATCGGGGACCACCGCGACGATGACGTCGATGATGCAGAGCGTCATGGATCATGGCACCGGGTACCCGGCGCGGCAGATGGGCTTCACGCTGCCCGCGGCGGGCAAGACCGGGACGATGGACGAGTACATGGACGCGTGGTTCGTGGGCTTCGTGCCGAGCCTCGTCTGCGGCGTCTGGGTGGGCTACGACGAGAAGCGCACGATCGGCCCGGGCATGACCGGCGCGCGCGCGGCGCTGCCCGCGTGGACGGAGTTCATGCTCGGCGCGACACGCGGCCGGCCCGTCGACGATTTCCCCGTCCCCGCGGGCACGACGAGCCGCATCGTTTGCGCGGAATCCGGCATGCTCGCGACCGACGCGTGTCCAAACGTGACGACCGAGCTCTTCGCCGAGGGCTCCGAGCCGACCGAATACTGCAGCGAGCATCCGGGCCGGCCGCTCGCGCAGCCGGAAGGGCCAGACTCGCCGACGTCGGTCCCCGCGCAATCGACGCCGCCGGCGACGCTCAAGC
>DATJWL010000013.1:0-10331 GCA_035501215.1 Casimicrobiaceae bacterium | reverse complement strand
CCGGTCGACCCGCGGGTGGCGGCGAAGATGATTCCGTATCTCACCGAGCATTTCGGCAATCCGGCCTCGCGTTCGCACTCGTTCGGCTGGGAAACCGAGAAGGCGGTCGAGGAAGCGCGCGAAGAGGTCGCCAAGCTGGTCAATTGCGACCCGAGGGAGCTGGTGTGGACTTCGGGCGCGACCGAGGCGATCAACCTCGCGCTCAAGGGCGCGGCGCACTTCTACAAGGAGAAGGGCAAACATCTAGTCACCGTCAAGACCGAGCACAAGGCCACACTCGACACGATGCGCGAGCTGGAGCGCGAGGGATTCGCGGTCACCTATCTCGACGTTCGGCCCGACGGCTTGCTCGACCTCGAAGCGTTCAAGGCCGCGCTGCGGCCCGACACGATCCTGGTCTCGGTGATGTACGTCAACAACGAGATCGGCGTGGTCCAGGACATTCCGGCGCTCGGCGAGATCTGCCGCAGCCGCGGCATCATCTTCCACGTCGACAGCGCGCAGGCGAGCGGCAAGCTGCCGATCGACCTCGCGGCGCTCAAGGTCGATCTCATGAGCTTCTCGGCGCACAAGACCTACGGCCCGAAGGGCATCGGGGCGCTCTTCGTGCGGCGCAAGCCGCGGGTGCGCATCGAGGCGCAGATGCACGGCGGCGGCCACGAGCGCGGCATGCGCTCGGGGACGCTTCCCACCCACCAGATCGTCGGCATGGGCGAAGCGTTCCGGCTGGCTCGGCTCGAGATGGCGAAGGACAACGAGCGCATCCGCGCGCTGCGCGACAGGCTGCGCGCCGGACTCGAGGGAATCGATGAGGTCTACGTCAACGGCGACCTGGAACAGCGCGTGCCCCACAACCTCAACGTGAGCTTCAATTTCGTCGAGGGCGAGAGCCTGATCATGGCGATCAAGGATGTGGCGGTGTCGTCGGGTTCGGCGTGCACTTCGGCCTCTCTGGAGCCGTCGTACGTGCTGCGCGCGCTCGGCCGCAATGACGAACTGGCGCACAGCTCGATCCGCTTCACCGTCGGCCGCTTCACGACCGAGGAAGAGATCGACTACACGATCGATCTGCTGAAGCGCAAGATCGCCAAGTTGCGCGAGCTTTCGCCGCTGTGGGAGATGCATCAGGAAGGCATCGATCTCGAAACGGTGCAGTGGGCAGCGCACTGATAGCGAAGTGAGGGTATAGACATGGCATACAGCGACAAGGTACTGGACCACTACGAAAACCCGCGCAACGTGGGCTCGTTCGCCAAGGACGAGTCGGGCGTCGGAACCGGAATGGTCGGCGCGCCCGCTTGCGGCGACGTGATGAAGCTGCAGATCAAGGTCGGCGCAGATGGGCGCATCGAGGACGCGAAGTTCAAGACCTACGGCTGCGGTTCGGCGATTGCCTCTTCGTCGCTCGTCACCGAGTGGGTGAAGGGCAAGACGCTCGACCAAGCGATGTCGATTCGCAACACGCAGATCGCCGAGGAACTGGCGCTGCCGCCGGTCAAGATCCACTGCTCGATTCTCGCCGAGGACGCGATCAAGGCGGCCGTGGCCGACTACCGCAAGAAGCACGTCGACGCGGCAGACGGCAAGGAAGGATCGACCGCGCAGCCGGCTACAGCGGCCGCGGAGTGACGCAAGCGATGGCGATTACCCTGACCGCGAGCGCGGCGAAGCACGTTGCCGGCTCGCTCTCGAAACGTGGCAAGGGTGTCGGGCTTCGACTCGCGGTGCGCACGAGCGGCTGCTCGGGTCTCGCCTACAAGCTCGAGTACGCGGACGAGATCCGTCCCGATGATCACCGCTTCGACAGCCACGGCATCACGGTCGTCGTCGACCCCAAGAGCATGCCTTATCTCGACGGCACCGAGCTCGATTTCGCGCGCGAGGGCTTGAACGAGGGCTTCAAGTTCAACAACCCGAACGTGAAGGACGAGTGCGGCTGCGGTGAATCGTTCAACGTTTGATCGACTTCTCGCAAGACTACTTCGCACTGTTCGGCCTGCCCCGGCGTTTCCGGTTCGACGGCGCTCAGCTCGACGCGGCCTTCCGCGCCTTGCAGCGCGACATCCATCCTGATCGATTTGCCTCGGCCGGCGAGGCCGAGCGGCGGCTCGCGCTGCAATCCTCGGCGCGCGTCAACGAGGCCTACCGCGCGCTCAAGGACCCGGTGAGCCGTGCGCAATACCTCCTGTCGCTGCACGGAATCGATGCACTCGGCGAGACCGACACGGCGCTGGCCCAGGAATTTCTGCAGCAACAACTCGCCCGGCGCGAAGCGATCGCCGAAGCGCACGCGGAAGGCGACATGCCGAAGCTCGAAGCCTTGCTCGCGGAGACGCGTGCCGACATGACCGCGCTCGAGGCGAGCCTCGCCGAGCGCTTCGACGCGCCGCAGGATCTCGGCACGGCGCGCGAGGCCGTGCGCGAGCTGCGTTTCCTCACCAAGGTTGCATCGGACATCGAGGCGGCGATCGCCGAGCTGGAAGAATAGCGTTAACAGGCCCTAATGGCGCTGCTGCAGATCACCGAGCCCGAAGCGTCGCCGCCGCCGCGGAAGCATCAGCTCGCCGTGGGCATCGACCTAGGCACGACGAATTCGCTCGTCGCAACCGTGCGCAACGGCATCCCTGTCGTGCTGCCCGATGGCGAAGGCCGGCCGCTGCTTCCGTCCATCGTGCACTACGGCGCCGATCGCAACGCGGTCGGATACCCCGCGCAGGATGCGCTCGTCGCCGACCCGCAGAACACGATCGTATCGGTCAAGCGCTTGATGGGGCGCAGCCTCGCCGACCTCTCCGACGCGCGGCGGTTTCCTTATCGCTTCATCGACGCGCCCGGCATGGTCCAGCTCGAGACGCGCGTCGGACGGCGCACCCCGGTCGAGGTCTCCGCGGAAATTCTGAAAACCCTGCGCCTTCGCGCTGAAACTGCGCTCGGAGGCGTGCTCGCCGGCGCAGTGGTCACCGTGCCCGCTTATTTCGACGATGCACAGCGCCAAGCGACCAAGGATTCTGCGCGTCTGGCGGGATTGAACGTACTGCGGCTCCTGAACGAGCCGACCGCCGCCGCGATCGCTTACGGCCTGGACAACGCTGCCGAGGGCACCTACGCCGTCTATGATCTCGGCGGGGGGACCTTCGACCTCTCGATCCTGAAGCTCTCGCGCGGGGTGTTCGAAGTGCTCGCCACGGCGGGCGACACCGCGCTTGGCGGCGACGATTTTGATCACCGCATCTACTGCTGGATGCTCGAGACCTCGCGCGTCGGGCCGGTCTCGCCGTCGGACACGAGGCTCCTGATGCTCAAGGCGCGCGAGGCGAAGGAGAACCTCACTGCGCATGCCGCGACGCCGGTCGTCGCCACGCTGTCCACCGGCGAGCGCATCGACGCGACGCTCGACGCTTCGACCTTCGCCACCATCACGGCGAATCTGGTCGCCAAGACGCTTACGCCTATGCGCAAGGCGCTGCGCGACGCGCGGCTCACGCCGGGCGAGATCAAGGGCGTGGTGATGGTGGGCGGCGCGACCCGCATGCACCAGATCCAGAAAGCGGTCGCGGACTTCTTCGGCGCACCACCGCTCAACAATCTCGATCCGGACCAGGTCGTCGCGCTCGGCGCGGCGATTCAGGCCAACGTATTGGCCGGCAACCGCGCGCACGACGAGGATTGGCTGCTGCTCGACGTCATCCCGCTCTCGCTCGGACTCGAGACGATGGGAGGCCTCACCGAGAAGATCGTTCCGCGAAATGCGACGATCCCGATCGCGCGGGCGCAGGAGTTCACGACCTTCAAGGACGGGCAGACCGCGATGGCGATCCACGTCGTGCAGGGCGAGCGCGAGAAGGTCGCCGATTGCCGTTCGCTCGCCCGCTTCGAGCTGCGAGGAATCCCCCCGATGATTGCGGGCGCCGCGCGCATCCGCGTCACCTTCCAGGTCGATGCGGACGGGCTTCTCTCCGTCTCGGCGCGCGAGCAGACCAAGGGTGTCGAGGCGGCGATCATCGTCAAGCCGTCGTACGGGCTCGCCGACGCCGACATCGCTCGCATGATCGAGGAATCGCAGGCGCACGCTGCGGAAGACGTCGAGGCGCGGGCGCGCGCGGAGGCGCAGGTGGAAGCCGAGCGAGTGCTCGCGGCCACGGCGAGCGCGCTCGCCGCCGACGGCGATCTCCTCGCCGCATCCGAGCGCTCTTCGATCGACGCCGCGATCGCCGAAGTGCGGCGCCTGCTCGACGCCTCGGATCGGCACGCGCTGACCGCGGCCACCGCGGCGCTGAACCGGGTGACCGAGCCCTTCGCGGAGAAGCGCATGAATCGCAGCATCGCGCGCGCGCTCACCGGTCGCAGCGTCGACACGCTGGCTGACGACTGAGCGCGCCTATCGATCGAGTCAAGGCGATGTCGGAAATCGTCGTCCTGCCGCACGCCGAGCTCTGCCCCGAAGGCAAGACCTTCGAGGCCACCAAGGGGGAGTCGATCTGCGACAACCTGCTCGAGCACGGCATCGAGATCGAGCACGCGTGCGAAAAATCCTGCGCCTGCACGACATGCCACGTGATCGTGCGCGAAGGCTTCGCCTCGCTCTCGCCCTCGTCGGAGGACGAGGACGACCTTCTCGATCGCGCATGGGGACTGACGCCCGTTTCTCGGCTCTCCTGCCAGGCGAAGGTCGGTGACTCCAAGCTGGTGATCGAAATTCCGAAATACACGATCAACTATGCCAAGGAGAATGCGAAATGAAATGGACCGATACCCGCGAGATCGCAATCGCGCTTGCCGAGGCGCATCCCGGGGTGGATCCGGAGCGCGTGCTCTTCACCGATCTGCACCGCTGGGTGCTCGAGCTGCCGGGGTTCGACGACGATCCCAAGCGCGGCGGGGAGAAGGTTCTCGAAGCGATCCAGATGATCTGGATCGACGAAGGCGATTATGACGAGGACGACCGGTGATCGCTCCGGTCACCGCACTCTACGGCGCGTTGCTGGCGCTGCTCCTTCTCGTGCTCGCCGGGCGTATCTCGCTCGCTCGAAGCAGGCTCGGCATCGGCATCGGACACGGCAACGACCCGGGGCTGGCGCGCGCGATACGCGCGCACGGCAACGCCGTCGAATGGACGCTGCCGATGCTGATCCTCATGCTGGTGAGCGAGGTCGATGGGGCGAGCCGCCTCTTTCTGCACACCTGCGGCGTGATCTTCGTGATCGCGCGGGTGGCGCACGCCACGGGCCTGTCGCGAACGTCCAAGGGGTCGAGCGCGCGCTTCTGGGGCATGGCCGGAACCTGGGCCGTCATCGCCGCGCTCGCCGTGTGGGACCTCGTCGCGTTTCTGCGCATCGGCCTGCGGTTCTAATCGATCAGACGAAGAGATTCAGCACCGCATCGAGCCCGCAATGCTCGATCGCGTAGGTCGTGCGCGCACTGACCACCGGTTTCGCATGGTAGGCGATGCTGACGTCGGCGTGCTCGAGCATCGGCAGATCGTTGGCGCCGTCGCCGATCGCCACCATCAGCGAGTCCGCCCCTGCGAGCTCGCCGGCGAGGCGCGCGAAGCGCTGTGCCTTCGCCGCGCCGTCCACGATGCTCCCGACGAGGCGCCCGGTAAGCCGGCCGTCCATGATCTCGAGCGTGTTCGCGAGCGTGTCATCGAAGCCAAGTCGTGCGCGCAGCCGATCCGTGAAGAAAGTGAACCCGCCCGACACGAGCAGCGTCCTTGCGCCGACGCGTTTGAAGCCGGAGAGCATCCGCTCTGTGCCCGGCGATAGTCGCAGGCGCTCGCCGTAGACACGCTCGAGGCCGTCAAGCTCCGTCCCCGCGAGGAGGGCAACGCGTTGCCTCAAGCTTTGGGCGAAATCGATCTCGCCGCGCATCGCGCTTGCGGTGATGTCAGCAATCTCTCGCTTGATGCCTTTGAGCTCCGCGATCTCGTCGACACACTCGATCGTGATGAGCGTCGAGTCCATGTCCATCGCCACGAGCCGCACGCGATCGAGCCGCTGCTCGCGCGGGACGAAGCCGAAGTCAAAGCCCGCGCGTGCGCAATAGCGTGCGACGTCATCGGCGTTGCCTGCATCTGCCAAACGAAAAGCCTGCGTCTCCCCGCCGGGGAGCGCGACGATGCTTCGCGCACCCGCGAGCTTCGCCAGCTCCTTCAGCTCCGGGGTGCCGATCTCCGGCGCCTGCACGACGAGATCGCCAGCGGCCGGCGCGCTTCGAGAAGCGCTTTGGGGTGTAGTCACGGCAGCTTCACTTCTTCGTCCGCGAACGCGCCGGCCGGCCGGGCGCAGCAATTGCGGCGGTCGTCTGTCGTTCGGCGCCGTCGTCGCCGGCAAGCTCGAAGTCGATCTTCGCCTGCTCCAGGTCAACGCGCGCGATCTTCACCGCCAACCGATCTGCGAGCCTGAAGATCCTGCCCGTGCGCTCGCCTTGGAGACGGTGCTGGATCGCGTCGAAGTGAAAGTAGTCGTTGCCGAGATCGGTGACGTGCACGAGCCCGTCGACGTTGAACCCATCGAGCGTAACGAAGAGGCCGAAATGCGTTACGCCGCTCACCGTGCCCGTGAAGGTCTCGCCGACCCGGTCCTGCATGAAATAGCACTTGAGCCAGCTCTCGACGTCGCGCGTGGCCTCGTCGGCGCGGCGTTCGGTGAGCGAGCAGTGCACGCCGAGTTCCGTCCACGACGCGCCGGAGGGTTGATAGCGCGACTTCGCGAGGCAGGCCTTGAGACAGCGATGCACCAGGAGGTCCGGATAGCGACGGATCGGGGAGGTGAAATGCGCGTACGCGTCGTAGCCCAGTCCGAAGTGACCTGCGTTGACCGGGCTGTAAACCGCCTGCTGCAGCGAGCGCAGCAGCACGGTCTGCAGCAGATTGAAATCCGGCCGGTCGCGGATCGCTTCGAGCAGGCGCGCATAATCGTTCGGCGTAGGACGGTCGCCGCCGCCGAGCGTTAGCGCGCAACCGCCCAGAAACTCGCGCAAGGCTTCGAGCTTCTCCGGTGTGGGGCCCTCGTGCACGCGAAAGAGCGCCGGATGCTGCTGTTCGATCAGGTACTGAGCGGCGCACACGTTCGCAGCCAGCATGCATTCCTCGATCACTTTGTGTGCGTCGTTGCGCGGCTCGGGCACGATCGCCTCGATCTTTCCGTGTGCATCGAACTCGAGCTTGAGCTCAACGGTCTCGAAGTCGATCGCGCCGCGCTTTGCGCGCGCCGCCACGAGCACGCGGTACAGCGCGTGCAGCTTTGCGAGATGCGGCAGCAGCGCCCTGGCTTCTTGCATCGCGGCGAGCGGCGGCTGCGACAGCCATTCCCAGACTTGCGTGTACGTAAGGCGCGCGCGCGAGCGCATGAGGCCGGGGTAGAAGCCATAGCTGCGAATCCGCCCGTGCGCGTCGATCGTCATGTCGCAGGCCATGCACAGCCGGTCGACGTCCGGCTTGAGCGAGCAGAGCTCGTTCGACAACGCCTCCGGGAGCATCGGGATCACGCGGCGCGGGAAATACACCGATGTGCCGCGTTCGCGGGCGTCGCGGTCGAGCGCGTCGCCGTCGTGCACGTAATGGCTCACGTCGGCGATTGCAACCACGAGGCGGAAGCCTTTTCCGCTCTGCTCGCAGTAGACCGCATCGTCGAAGTCCCTCGCTGTCTCGCCGTCGATCGTCACCAGCGGCAGCGCGGTGAGATCGACGCGATCCTTGCGGTCGCTCGCCCGCGCTTCGGGCGGCAGCCGCGCAGCCTGCCTTTTCGCCGGGGCGGAGAATTCGTGCGGCAGCGCGTGCTTGCGCAACGCGATCTCGATCTCCATGCCCGGATCGGCGTAGCTGCCGAGCACCTGCTTGACGCGCCCCAGCGCTTCGCGATGCGCGGTAGGCTGCTCGATCAGCTCGACGACCACGACCTGTCCGGGCTTGGCTTCTCCGCGCATCTCCGGCGGCACGAGTATGTCCTGATTAATGCGCCGGTTCTCCGCAACGACGAAGGTGACGCCGCGCTCCTCGTAGAGTCGCCCTACGATCTCGCGATTGACGTGCACGAGCACGTCGACGATCGCGCCCTCCGGACGTCCACGCCGGTCCACGCCGATGCGCCGCGCCGTTACGCGGTCGCCGTGCAGCGCCTTGCGCATCTCCGCCGGCGCCAGGAATAGATCCGCGCCGCCGTCGTCGGGAACGACGAAGCCGTAGCCGTCGGGATGTCCTTGCACCGTGCCTGTCACAAGATCGAGCTTGGCGGCGACGCACAGTCGGCCCTTGCGATCGGTGAGAAGCTCGCCGTCGCGCTCCATCGCCGCGAGGCGCGCGGCCAATGCTTCACGCTCCGCGTCCCCGCGGACGCCCAGCGCCGCCGCGAGCGCATCGGCGTGCAGTGGCGCACCGGTTTCACGCAGGCAATCGAGGATCTGCTCGCGACTCGGAATCGTTACTCGAGCGCGCTGCGGCACGGCGCGTCGGCGGTTCGAATGCGACTCGTTTTTTGATTTTTGGCGGTGCGTCTTCTTTGACAACACTGAGGCTCTTTCGTAAAATTATTTGGTTTGCCGTCGCCCAGATGGCGGAATTGGTAGACGCACTAGGTTCAGGTCCTAGCGGTGGCAACACTGTGGAGGTTCGAGTCCTCTTCTGGGCACCAAGATAACGTTCGAAGCATCGCGAAGCAACTTCATTCGATGCCGATCGAGCAGGCCCGCAGATGCGGGGCTTTTCGTTCTTAATGCCGTCGCAGACAGGCGATCCGAAGATGCGTAAATCGCGCGCTCAGGTGAGCCGCGCCTTCAACGCGTCCGGCCGCATCGTGTCGTAGACCTCGAACGGCTGATGTATCCAGGGGTTGTCGGGCAGATGCTCGACGAAATAATCGGGCCTGAACACCGAGTGGCCCTTGTACCAGACCACCGCGCTGCGCACCTCCTTCATGTGCGGGAAGCGCACGGGCAGCGTGCGGTACACCGTTTCCAGCGTGTGTCCGGAGTCGACCATGTCATCGACGAGGAGC
Source organism: Casimicrobiaceae bacterium (assembly GCA_035501215.1). Classification (GTDB taxonomy): domain Bacteria; phylum Pseudomonadota; class Gammaproteobacteria; order Burkholderiales; family Casimicrobiaceae; genus PALSA-1003. The sequence goes on along the minus strand of DATJWL010000013.1, from coordinate 1,341 downwards.
ACCCTGTCGCCGAGCCGCGGCGAGGTCATCGTCATGTGCTCGGCTACAACCAGCTCACCGCGGATCGTGCCGCCTTCTGCGGTGTACGAATGGGTCGACAGGATCGCCAGCGGCAACTCGAAGATGCGCGAGATGACATCGCCGACCCGCAAGCCCCCGCGGGCGATGCAGATGATCTGATTGAAGCGCCATCCCGACTCGTGGACTCTGAGCGCCAGGCGTTCGATCAGCGTGTTGTATTGCTCCCAGCTTACGTTCAGGGTCATGGGCATCAATGGAAGGGATGATGCACGACGATCGTCTCGTCGCGCTCGGGGCCGGTCGATACCATCGCGATCGGGACGCCCGTGAGCGTTTCGATTCGCCGCAGGTACGCGCGCGCGGCGGCTGGGAGAGCGGCGAAGCTCTTGACGCCGAAGGTGCTCTCGCTCCACCCCGGCAGCTCCTCGTACACGGGTTTGCATTCCGCGACCGCCTCGGCACCGGTGGGCAGCAGCGCGATGGTCTCTTCGCCCACGTGATACGTGGTGCAGATCCGGATCGAAGGCAGGCCGTCGAGCACGTCGAGCTTGGTGATGCACAGCCCGTCGACGCCGTTGAGCTGCAGCGAGCGCGCGAGCGCCGGGATGTCGAGCCAGCCGCAGCGGCGCGGTCGCCCCGTGACCGATCCGAACTCGTTGCCTCGCTCAGCCAGGCGGGCTCCCACCGCGTCGGTCAGCTCGGTCGGAAAGGGGCCGGTGCCGACGCGCGTCGTGTACGCTTTCACGATCCCGAGCACGTAATCGAGCATCTGCGGACCGATCCCGCTGCCGGGCGCTGCAGCACCGGCGAGACAGTTGGAAGAAGTGACATAGGGATAGGTGCCGTGATCGATGTCGAGGAGCGCCCCTTGCGCGCCTTCGAAGAGAAGCGATTCACGAGCACGGCGTGCAGCCTGCAGCAGCGCCGCGACGTCGGCCACCATGGGCTGGATGGCGGGCGCCAGCGCGAGTGTCGCGTCGAGTGTCTCGCGATAATCGATCGGCGGACGCTTGTAGTATTGGGTGAGCAGGAAGTTGTGATATTCGAGCAGTGGCTCGAGCTTGCCGGCGAAGCGGTCGCGGTAGAAAAGATCCTGCACGCGCAGTGCCCGGCGCGCGATCTTGTCTTCGTACGCCGGCCCGATGCCCCGCCCCGTCGTGCCGATGCGCGTATCGCCCATCGCGCTCTCGCGCGCCTGGTCGAGCGCCACGTGATACGGCATCACCAGCGGACACGCCGGCGAGATCGCGAGGCGCGAGCGTACTTCGACGCCGCCGGCCTCGAGCTCCGCAATCTCCTGCAGCAAGGCCGTGGGGGAAA
>DATJWL010000012.1:0-2375 GCA_035501215.1 Casimicrobiaceae bacterium | reverse complement strand
TCCAAGCGGCGTTGCCGAGCCGTCGCGCGCGGACGAGCTCCTCACCGCGTCGCTCAAGCAATCGCTCGCGCTCGTGGACATCCGCACGCTCGACCACTTCATCGTCGCGGGCCAGCGCGTCGTCTCTTTCGCGGAGCGCGGATTGCTCTGAGGCATGGCGCGGCATAATGGCTGCGCGATGGGCAACGCTCCACTCACCCAGGCAAGCGCACTCGAGGCCGCCCAAGCCAGGCATCGCGCGGGCGATCTCGCCGGCGCCGTGTCCGACTACGAGGCGCTGGTCGGCCTCGCTCCCGACTATTGGGAGGCTCGCGAGTCGCTCGCGTTCGCGCTTTACGCCCAGCAGCGATTTGCGGAGGCGGCGGAGCAGTTCGCCGAGGTTGCCAGGCTCCGGCCGGAATCGGCCGCCGCGCACAGCAATCTCGGCGCGCTCCTGTGGCAGCTCGATCGGCGCGGCGACGCCCTTGCCGCGTGGGACCGCGCCCTCGCCATCGATCCGCACCGGCAGGATGCGCTCTTCAATTCGGCGCAGGCGCTCGGGTACCTGGGTCGTCCGCTGGACGCGATCGACCGCATGCGATCGCTACTGCTGCTGCGGCCTGCGCCGGCTTCGACGTATTTCCACGCCGGCATGCTGTTCCATTCCCAAGGCCTGCGGGAGGAAGCGCTCCAGGCGTTCGCCGATGCGCTCGCGCGCGACTCCGACCACGGGCGCGCGCGCTGGATGCAAGCCATCACGGAGTTGCCGCTCGCATACGGTCCCCACGAGTCTCCGGAAGGAGCGGTAGATCGATTCGCAACCGCGCTCCAGAGGCTCGACGAGTGGTTCGACGCCTCCCGCGAGGCGCAGGGTGCGAGTGCCGTCGCCGTCCGGCAGCCCTTCTACCTCGCTTTCCATGAAGTCGACGTACGCGATCCGATGAGCCGCTACGGCGACCTCTGTGCGCGTCTCATGCGGAGCGCGTCACCGCCCGCGGCGCAGGTCCGGACGCGCTCCCGTGTGGGCGCGCCCGTGAGCGTGGCCGTCGTATCCGCGTATTTCTATGATCATTCGGTGTGGACCGCGGTCATGCGCGGGTTCTGCGCGCAGGTCGATCGCGGTCGCGTCCGCATGCACGTGTTCCATACCGGAACGCAGCACGACGCCGAGACCGATCTCGCCCGCGCGAGCGCCGCCAGCTTCTTCGGCGGCCCGCGCGATCTCGACCAGTGGGTCGCGGCGATCCGAAGCGTGGACCCCGACGTCGTGCTGTACCCCGAGATCGGCATGGACGCGACGTCCGCGCGCCTCGCGAGCATGCGCCTCGCGCCGTCGCAGGTCGTTGCCTGGGGGCATCCGCAGACGTCCGGACTGCCGACGATCGACTACTTCCTGTCGGCGCAGGGCTTCGAGCCGCCGGATGGCGCATCGCATTACCGCGAGCGGCTCGTCGCGCTTCCGAACCTCGGCTGCTACTACGACGAGCTTCGACCGGATTTCGCAGTACCGGAGGGGTTCTCCGGTAACGACGGCGTGCCGTACATTATCTGCGCCGGGACGCCGTACAAATACACGCCCCGACACGACGCGCTTCTTATAGACATTGCGCGTGAACTGGGTGCGTGCCGGTTCCTGTTCTTCATCGATGTGGCTCCGCTTCTTTCGCGGAAGATCGAGGAGCGAATGGCGCTCGCTTTCCGCCGCGCGGGACTCGACCCGCGGGACCATATTCGCTTCCTGCCGCGGCAGTCGCGGCCTGCGTTCTTCGAACTCATGCGCGGTGCGGACGTGTACCTCGATACGCTCGGATTCTCGGGCTTCAACACCGCAATGCAGGCCATCGAGTGCGGCCTGCCCGTCGTGGCATGCGAGGGCCGCTTCGCGCGGGGACGCCTTGCAAGCGGCATACTCAGAACGATCGGGATGGACGAGCTGGTGGCGTCCACACCGTCGGACTACGTGGGGACCGCCGTGAGGCTGTGTGCGGACATCGGCCATCGGACCGCAGTGGGCAGTCGCATTGCCCAACGCCGCGGGGCGGCATTGCGCGACCTGGCGCCCGTCCGCGCCCTGGAGGACTTCCTCGAGAGTATCGCCACCGGCCACACGCCGGAAGGCTCCCGGCGCGGGGCTTGATTGGAATGGCTTTTCGGGCGATAATATAAAACTTTACAACGCCTTACGGCCCGGATTACCTCAGCGCCAGGGCGTACAGATCGAGTACGCAAAGAAGGAGCGAGCCATGGCTCGAGTATGTCAAGTCACCGGTAAGGCGCCGACGGTGGGCAACCACGTTTCGCATGCCAACAACAAGACCAAGCGGCGGTTTCTTCCCAACCTGCAGCGGCGCCGGTTCTGGGTCGAGAGCGAGAACCGCTGGGTCAGCCTGCGCCTG
>DATJWL010000011.1:0-4741 GCA_035501215.1 Casimicrobiaceae bacterium | reverse complement strand
TCGACGAGAAGCTCAACATCGTGCCGCAGCTCGCGACCTCGTACCAATGGTCGGCAGACAGCAAGGCGCTCACGATCAAGCTGCGGCAAGGTGTGACGTTCCACGACGGCGAGAAGTTCGACGCGGCCGCGGTCAAGTTCAACATCGAGCGACACAAGAACATGCCGGGCTCGAACCGCAAAGGCGAGCTGGCGCCGGTCGCAAGCGTCGACGTGATCGATCCCGCGACGGTGCGGCTAAACCTCTCGGCTCCGTTCGCTCCGCTCCTCGCGCAGCTCGCCGATCGCGCCGGAATGATGGTTTCGCCGAAAGCTGCGCAAGCCGAAGGCGAAAAGTTCGGCGCGAAGCCGGTGTGCTCGGGCCCGTTCCGCTTCGTCGAGCGCGTCGCGCAGGACCGGATCGTCGTCGAGCGCTATCCGAACTACTGGAACAAGGCCGAGATCCACCTCGACAAGATCGTCTACGTGCCGATTCCCGATGCAACGGTGCGGCTCGCGAACCTTAAGTCGGGACAGCTCGACTTCATCGAGCGAGTAGGAACCTCCGATATTCCTTCGCTCAAGACCGACAGCCGGTTCAAGATCTCGCGCATCACCGAGATCGGCTATCAGGGCATCACCGTCAACATCGGCAAGAGCGACCTCGCGCAGAAGAATCCACTCGGCAAGGATCCACGCGTGCGCGAGGCGTTCGAGCTCTCGCTCGACCGCGAAGGGATCGTGCAGGTCGCGATGGACGGCGAAGCCGACATCGGTAACCAATGGGTGGCGCCGACCAACTCGTTCTATGCGAAGAACATGCCGATCCCGAAGCGTGACGTCGCGCGGGCGAAGGCGCTCCTCGCCGAAGCCGGCGTGCCGAATCCGTCGTTCACGCTGATGACGCCCACCACCTCCGACGCGCAGAAGATCGCGCAGGTCGTGCAGTCGATGGCCAAGGAGGCGGGATTCGACGTGAAGATCCAGGCGACGGAGTTCGCGACCTCGCTCAACATGGCCGACAAGGGCGATTTCGAAGCCTACGTGCTCGCGTGGAGCGGGCGCGCCGACCCGGACGGCAACATCTTCAGCTTCGCCGCCTGCAAGCAGCCGCTCAACTATTCCGGCATATGCAAGCCGGAAATCGACGAGCTGCTCACCAAGTCGCGCACGACGCTCGACACCGGGGAGCGGAAGAAGATCTACGAGCAGCTCGCGGCGCTCTTGCTCAAGGATCGGCCGGACATCTATGTCTTTCACCGCCACTGGCTGTGGGCGTACACGAACAAGCTCTCGGGCTTGCGCACCATACCCGACGGGCTGGTGCGGGTGCAGGGACTGAAGATGAATTGACCCGATGGGCAGTTACCTCATCCGGCGGCTGGCGCAGATCGTCCCGACGCTGTTCTTCGTCTCGGTCCTGATCTTCGGGTTGCAGCAACTCCTGCCCGGCGATCCGGCGATGATTCTCGCCGGGGAGGAGCGCGACCCGACGGTCATCGCCTACCTGCATCAGAAGCTCCACCTCGACGAGCCCCTGCCGGTGCGCTACCTGTACTGGGTCGGCGGCGTACTGAAGGGCGATCTCGGAGACTCGCAACGCATCCAGAAACCGGTGCTCGATCTCGTCGCCGAGAAGCTGCCGGTGACGATCGAACTGGCGGCGCTCGCCATCGTCATCGCGCTCGCGATCGGCGTCACCGCGGGCGTGGTGTCCGCAGTGTTCAGGGATACCGTCTGGGATTACGCCGCGAACGTGTTCGCGCTATGGGGATTATCCACGCCGAACTTCTGGCTCGGCATCATGCTGATCCTGCTCTTCTCGGTGACACTGGGCTGGCTCCCGGCATCCGGGTACGTGAGCCCGTTCGAGGACCTCAAGGCGAACCTCGCGGCGATGATCCTGCCCGCGTTCGTGCTCGGCAACGCGATCGCCGCGGTGCTGATGCGCCACACGCGCAGCGCGATGCTGCAGGTGCTGAGCTCGGACTACGTGCGCACCGCGCGCGCCAAGGGCCTCGACGAGCACGTGGTCGTGCTCAAGCACGCGCTGCGCAACGCGCTGACACCGGTGATCACGCTAGGCGCGCTCGAATTCGGTACGCTCCTTTCCGGCGCGGTGCTGACCGAGCAGGTGTTCACCATTCCCGGCTTCGGCAAGCTCATCGTCGATGCGGTGTTCAATCGCGACTACGCGGTCGTGCAGGGCGTCGTGCTGTGCACCGCCACGGCGTACATCACGCTCAACCTGCTTGCCGATCTCGCGTATTTCCTCGTCAATCCGCGATTGCGCGATAGCGTGAGATGACGAGCGCCACCGCAAACATCGGCGCGCTCCCGCGCGAAATCTCGCCCGGCCGGCGCGCCATGCGTCGTCTCGCGCGGCGGCGCGGCGCAATGGTCGGGCTCGGCGTAGTCGTCTTCTTCGCGCTGCTGGCGCTCCTTGCGCCGCAGCTCGCACCGTTCGATCCGCTGGCGACGAGCTGGAGCGCGGTGCGCAAGGCACCGAGCGCCGCGCACTGGTTTGGCACCGACGAGATCGGACGCGACGTGCTCTCGCGCGTGATCTTCGGCACGCGTGCCTCGCTCCTGGCCGGCGTCGTGTCGGTGTCGATCGCACTCGCGTTCGGCGTGCCGATCGGGCTCGCGGCCGGATATGTCGGCGGCTGGATCGACGGCCTCATCTCACGCATGACCGACGCGATGCTCGCCTGCCCCTTCCTCATTCTCGCCATCGCGCTGGCGGCATTTCTGGGCCCGAGCCTTACCAACGCGATGATCGCCATCGGCATCTCGGCGACGCCGATCTTCGTGCGCCTGACGCGTGCGGCCGTGCTGCAGGTCAAGGTCGAGGACTACGTCGAAGCCGCGCGCGCGGTCGGAAACTCGCACCTTCGCATCGCGCTGCGGCACATCCTGCCGAACGCGGTGCCACCGCTCATCGTGCAGGCCACGCTAGCAATCGCCGCGGCGGTGATCGCCGAGGCCGCGCTCTCCTTCCTCGGCCTGGGCCAGCAGCCGCCCGCGCCCTCGTGGGGAAGCATGCTCAACACCGCGAAGAACTACATCGACAATGCACCGTGGATGGCGGTGTGGCCGGGATTGTCTATTTTTCTGCTGGTGCTTTCGTTCAACCTGCTCGGCGACGGGCTGCGCGACGCTTTCGATCCGAAGAGCAGGTAGCCGATTCCAGGCTTACGACGGAGCCGCGTCGTCGTAGCCCAGCTCGCGCAGGAACGCCCCGCGCTCCTGCGCGCCGAGGTGGCCCGCGACGAGGTGCACGAACTCCTGCTGGGTGCCGGCCTTCTGCGCCGCCTTTTTCGCCACGATCCTCGCGACGGGGCCGAGATAGATGGCGAGCCGCGAGGTGGTCTGGTCGACGAACTCCTGATCGAGCGGCGCAAGGGGCCGCGTCATGCCGCTCATCGAGCGCGCCTGCGGCGGCGCGGTCTGTCCTGACCTGCCCTTGCGCACCGAGATCGGTTGCGTGCTCGACATCCCGCTTCCCGTCGTGCTCGGGCTCGGGGCGCCGGTGAGCGCCGCCAGGAACTTCCGCCGCTCCTCGACATCCGCGATGCTCTCCGCGGTAAGCGTGTACAGCTCCGCGGTATCGCCGGTCTTCGCCGCCGCCTTGCGGACGATCACCTTCGCCATCGGGCCGAGGATGCGCGCGAGCTGACGCTCGACCGTCTGCAGGATCGTGTCGTCCCATCCCGGCGTCGCGGGTGTCTGCATCGACACGGCGGCGAGGTTCAGTTCCGTCGCATCGACCGCTTCGGCCTTCCAGGTGAGCTGCGGGTCGAGCGCCTGCCGCAGCGCCCGGTTGAAGGCGCGCGCGTTCTGGAAGCGCGCTTCGGGCGATTTCGCGAGCGCGGCGGCGACGATCGCATCGAGCGCCGGCGTGACCGGGAGCTTGGCTATCTCGGAGGGCGGGCGATGGTCCTCGTAGCAGATCTTGAACGCGATCGCTTCGATCGAGCCGCCGAAGGGCTTCTCGCCCGTCAGCAGCTCGTACAGGACCACGCCGGTGCTGAATAAGTCCGACCGCCGGTCGATGTCCTTGCCCTGGCACTGCTCGGGGGACATGTACGATGGCGTTCCCATCACCATGCCCGCGTTGGTGAGGTTCGAGGTGTCGATGCGCGCGATGCCGAAGTCCGCGACCTTGACCGCGCCGGACGCGGTGAGGATGAGGTTCGCCGGCTTCACGTCGCGATGGACCACGCCGCGCTCGTGCGCGAAGTCGAGCGCTTCGAGCACCTGCGAGACGATGGCCACGATCTGCCCGAGGTCGAAGCTGGCCTTGCGATTGAGGTACTCGCGCAGGCCAGTGCCGTCGACGTATTCCATCGCGATGAACGCGTTGGCGTCGTCTTCGCCGTACTCGTAGACGCTGACGATGTTCGGGTGCAGGAGCCGTCCGGCGGCCTTGGCCTCGTTCTTGAAGCGCGCCATCACCTGCATGGCGAGGTCCGGATCGACCAGGTCCTTGCGCACGGTCTTGATCGCCACGCTGCGCTCGATCCCGGGGTCGAAGCCCTTGTACACGACGCCCATCGCGCCCTTGCCGAGCACTCCGTCGATGCGGTACTTGCCGATTTTTTCCGGTTCCGCCATCTAGGTGTGGAGTCTCAACAGGTTGTCCCCATCGATGCTCAATCGGCTGATGGGCGGACGTCCGGCCAAGGCTGAATGTGGCCGATGCCAGTTATAGCGATGCAGCCATTCTGCCAAATACGCCGTTCGTTCCCGCGAGTGTCGAT
>DATJWL010000010.1:0-35437 GCA_035501215.1 Casimicrobiaceae bacterium | reverse complement strand
TGGGACCGGGTCTGCGGTGCGAGACTCCCTGGCCCGGCCTGCCATGCCTCAGTAGAGGTTGGCGATGTACTGCGCCAGGTTGTCGATGTCCTGCTCGCTCAAGCCGTAGGCGACGCTGGTCATGTTCCCGGCGTCGTTGGTGCGCCGCTTCGCCTTGAAGTCCTCGAGCTGCTTCTTGATGTATTGCGGCCATTGCCCGGCCACGCGCGGAATCTCGTTCTGCCCGACGAACCCGCCGAGATGGCACATCGGGCAGAGCACCGTGTCCGAGGTCTTGCGGCCCGCTTCGACTTTCGCGGGATCGGCTTTGAATGGGATCGGCGCCTGCTTCTGCGCGGCAAAAAAATTGGCGAGCGCCACCATGTCTTCGTCCGACAGATTCGCTGTCATCGGCGACATCTGCGGGTCGCTGCGACGACCTGCCTTGAAATCTCTCAGCTCGATGTAGAGGTAGCGCCACGTCTGCCCGGCGAGGATCGGATAGTCGGGATTGGCCGAATTGCCGTTCGGGCCGTGGCAAGCAACGCATACCGCCGCCTTCTGTCGGACGGCGGCATCGTCCTGGGCATGCGCCGTCAGCGCTGAGATCCCTGCGGCGGCCGCGAGCAGGAGTGTCTTCATTGTCGAGACTCAAAAAATGAGGCGGCCACCCCGCATCGACGGGGTGGCCGCCCGCGAGCTTCGAATCGGCTACTTCTCGTGCATGGCCTCGCCGCCGACCAGCGTGAACACGAACACGCTGTTGCCGCGCTTGGCGTCGATCTGGTTGTTCCCGCCTGCAGCCACGGCGATGTACTGCTTGCCACCCACCATGTAGGACACCGCAGGAGCATTGACGCCGGCGCCGCAGTTGTACTTCCAGAGTTCCTTGCCGGTCTTGGAGTCGTAGGCCTTGAACCAACCGTTGGCTTCGCCGTTGAAGACAACGCCGGTTGCGAGGGCGAGCACGCCGCCGATCAGAGGTTGCGGCGTCTTGTGCTTCCAGGCGATCTTCCCCGTGTCGAGATTGACCGCGACCAGCTGGCCCCACTGCTCTTCCGTCGGGATCACCTTGAAAGCGCCTCCTAACCAGAGCTTGCCTCCGGGATAAGGCACTTCCTCGACGTGGTAGGTCATCGGCTGGTGCAGGTTCGCGGCGAAGGCCATGCGCAGGCTCGGATCGATCGCCATCGGCGACCATTCCACGCCCCCGTTCGCGCCCGGCAGCATGCGCGCGCCGTCCTTCGTGGGCAGAACCCACATGTTCTCCTGCGGGATCATCGCCTCGGAGAAGCGGATCAGCTTGCCGGTGTTGCGCTCGTGCACGTAAATGTGGCCGGTCTTGCCGCCGTGGATGACGACGTCAACCATCTTGCCGCTCTTGTCCTTCGCCTGCGTGAGGATCGGCGGGCTCACCGCGTCGAGATCCCAGACATCGTGCGCGATGTACTGGAAGTGCCATTTGTACGTGCCCTTGTCGAGGTCGATGGCGACTAGCGAATCGGTATAAAGGTTGTCGCCCGGGCGGATCGCCCCGTACAGGTCGGGCGAGGGATTACCGACGACGAAGAAGACGGTGCGGGTCTTCTTGTCGATCGCAGGCGTCATCCAGACCCCGCCGCCGAGCCTTTGATAGAAGGAGCTGTCCTTGGCGAAGGCTGCCTTCTCCGCCGCGATGTCCCGGTGCATGTCGCGGCCGGTCGCATCCTTCGGGTCCCACACGCCCTCGTGGCCCTTTTCGGGAATCGTGTAGAAGGTCCACAGCAGCTTGCCGTCGTTGGCGTCGAATGCCTTGACGAAGCCGCGGATGCCGTACTCGCCACCATTGGTGCCGATGATCACCTTGCCATCGACATACGCGGGCGCCATTGTCTCCGAGTACCCAAGGTTCGGATCGGCGATCTGCACTTCCCACAGCAGCTTTCCGGTCTTGGCGTCGAGCGCGACCAGCTTAGCGTCGATCGTGCCCATGAAAAGCTTGCCCTCGGAGATCGCGACACCGCGGTTATTGTTGCCGCAGCACACGGTGACGATCGGCCCGAGCTTGTGCTTGTAGTGCCAGTATTCCTCACCCGTCGCCGCGTTGATCGCGTAGACGTGGTTGAACGAGGTGGTCAGGAACATCACGCCGTTGACCACGATCGGCGCGGTCTCCATCGACTCGAGCACCGCGGTCTGAAACACGAACGCGGGCGCGAGCGCCGCGACGTCGCGAGGTGTGATCAGGCGGCCTGGATAAAACCGGCTGTTGTCGTAGTTCCCGTTCGAATGGATCCAATTCTTGGCGTCCTTGGCGGCCCCGTCGAGCATGGCCTGGGTCACCGGCACGAGATTCGAGGACATCGGGCTCGTGGTCGTCGTCGCGCTGCCACCGGCCTCCTGCGCAGTCGCCGAAGCAGCAATGCCGATGGCGAAGGCGGATGCGAGCACTGCAGTCGCGAGCCGCAAGCAATGAGCTTTCATGGGTCTCTCCTCTGGAAATTTCTTATTGTCGGAGCGCGCCCAGCGCTTGGCTGGAGCCGCTCTCAAGGAAATGATTTATAGTCCAAATCGAGGGTGATTGCAAACTTGTGGGCCACAGCGGGACGGGCGCAGGCGTCGCCGGCCTGTGGCCGGTTTCGCTTGCGAGGGAGAGTGATGTTCATGTCGTGGCGTCCTGTCCGGGACTTCCTGGCGCTGGCGCTCGCAGCGCTTGCGCTTCCTGCCGGCGCACAGGAAAGCCCCAATCTCAGCATCCTTGCCGCGGGCCGCGCCGGCGACGAAGCAGCCGTAGCCCGCGCGCTTAAGGACGGAGCGTCTCCCGACGCCCGGACGCGCATCGGCGAGACAGTGCTGCTGATGTCGATCAAGAACGATCGTCCCCGGCTAGCGCAGCAGATGATCCAAGCCGGAGCCGACGTCAACCTCGCTGCTGCGAACGGTGTCACGCCGCTGATGGCCGCGGCTCATGCGGGCAGCGTCGAGATCGTGCGGCTATTGCTCGAGCGTGGGGCCGACGTCAGTGCCTTGGACCGGCTGAAGAAGAATGCGATGACCTACGCGGCGGGTCAGGGGCATACGGAGATCGTCTTGCTGCTCCTCAAATCAGGGGTTGATCCGAACGCGGTCTATGCGCACGACCTGACGGCGCTGATGTGGGCGGCAGGGTACGGCCACAGCGACACGGTCCAAGCACTGCTCGCCGCCGGGGCGCGTGCCGAGCTGCGCGATGACCGCGGCAAGACCGCCCTCGACATCGCCCGCGAGGAAAACCATCGCGAGACCGTCGAGCTGCTGCAGCGCGCAGCGAGTCGTTAGCTTCCGGGGCCGAGTTCAGTCGGCCGCTGTGCGGGTGCCCCGGGCCACATCCGCCACAGGAGACCGTCGCGAAGGACCCACTGGTGGTGGAGCGTGGCAAGCAGGTGTATGCCGATCACCACCACCAATCCCCAGCTGGCGAGCTCGTGCACGACGCTGCAGGCGTCCTTGAGCGTGTTGTTCGCAGCGGCCCAGGCCGGAAGAGTGAGACCGAAGAACTTCACCGGATAGCCGCTGACCGCCGATCCGAGATAACCGCTGAATGCGACCAGGAACATGAGCACGTAGAGCAGCGCGTGGACGACGTGCGCCGCGCGCGCCTGCCACAGCGGCAGCGGCGGAAGCTCCGGCGGCCTATGCGAAGCGCGCCAGGCGAGGCGGAGCGCCATCAGCAGCAGCACCGTGAGCCCGATCGACTTGTGCAGGTTATAAGCGTCGGCTCGCGGCCCGACGGGATTCTTCGGGATCGTCTGCATCCACCACCCGAGGATCATCAGCCCGACCACGGCCGCGGCCACCGCCCAGTGCATGACGATCACGGCGAGCGGATAACGGGGAACCGGATCAGAAGGTCGCATTCGCGCTCGCGCCGATGAAGAAGTTGCGCACCGCGGCGGGCTCGAAGTAGCGGCTGTTGGTGTCGCCGACGATGACCGAGCCGACGTAGTTCTTGTCGAAGAGGTTGTTGACGCGCACGAACTCGCGCAGCGTCCATGGCCCCGAGCGCTGCTCGATCCCGGCGCGGATGTTGGCGATGGCGTAGGCAGGTGCGGCGTCGGAGTTGCGATCGTTCACGTACATCTTCCCTGCATAGACGCCTTCGATCGCCGCGGAAAATCCCGACCATTCCGGCCGCGACCATGTCAGCTCGGCGTAGGCGTTGGCCGCAGGCACTCCGGGAAGACGCGAACCGGAGGGGATGGGCTGCGGTGGCAGGCCCGTCGTGGCGTCGGAGGCAAATTTCGCCGACAGATAGGTGTACGAGGCGTACGCACCGAAGCCCCCGCCGAGCCTCGCCTCCCACTCCGCTTCGACGCCACGCCGCCGGGTCTTGCTCGCGTTCTTGTACGTGGTGCGCCCGCCGGTCGCCGCGTCAATCACGATCTCGTTCGTCGTGTCGACCGCGAAGAACGCGAGGTTCACGCGCTGACCTTGCACCGGATACGCCTTGAGCCCGATTTCCGCCGAATGGCTCACCGCTGGCTTCAGATCGAAATTCAGCCCCGTGCCCACGTTCCGATACGCGAGCTCGATGAAGGTCGGTGTCTCGAATCCCGTGCCCCAGTTGGCATAGACGTTGATGCGATCCGCGGCGTGCCAGACGGCGCCGACCACTGGGCTCGTGTGCGTGTAACCCACCCGCCCGCTGTCATCCGGGTTGAGCGGCGGGACGATGTAATGGTCCTCCGACTTGAAGCGCACGTCGCTGTAGCGCACGCCGGCAAGGAGCGACAAGGCGGCAAGCGGCGTCCACTCGGCCTGAAGATAGGCGTCGGTATCGCTAACGTAATCGTCCTCGTCGCGCCGAAGATCGCCCAGGTTGCCGAAGTTGTTGACGTAGCCCTTGCGGCGCTGGTGCTGCCGATCGTAGTCGCCGCCGAGCGTGACGAGAAGCGGCGCGCCCGCGAGCATGAAGCGCGTGGTGACCCGCGCGTCGACTCCGCCGAAATCGTTGTCGAGATCGGTGACGCCGCCCGAGGACGTCTGCGCCGTGCCGGTGAGCGCCAGGTATTGGCGCACGAAGCGCTCGCCGCCATAGGCGACGACGCGCGCCACGCTGTCGGCGCTCAACCGCTGCTCGATGGCCACTCCACCCTGCCCCTGGTTCACGGTCTTGCGCGTATCGAACAACGTCGCTGCCGGGTCGGCCTGGCGCGGATCGGCTTCCCACTGCGCACGGGTCAGCCCGAGCGGATCCTGCGCTTCGGGCTGGTCGAGGAAATTGCCGATCATGGTCACCGTCGTGTCGCGGCCCGGTGCGAACTTCAATTTCAGGTTTGCGAGATCGCGCGACGCTTCGCTGTGGTCGCGATAGCCCTGCGTCTCGAAATGATTTCCGGCGAGCACCCAGTTCGCGCTGCCTGAAGCACCTTCGAGCTTGGCCACCGCATTCCAGGTTCCGTAGCTGCCGCCGATCGCCTGCCCCTGCGCGAAGCCCGGCTCGGTACCGTCCTCCGTGAACACCGAGATCACGCCTCCGGACGCGTTCCCGTACAGCGTCGAGAACGGGCCGCGCAGCACTTCGATGCGCTGGGCCGAGACGAGGCTGAAGCTGCCGGTCTGGCCCTGTCCGTCGGGCATCGTCGCCGGGATGCCATCCTGATAGAGGCGAACGCCGCGCACGCCGAAGTTCGCGCGCGCGCCGAACCCACGCACCGAAACCTGCAGGTCCTGCGCGTAATTCCAGCGGTTCACCACCGAGATGCCCGGCACGCGCACCAGCGACTCCGAAAGATTGACCTGCAGTTGATCCTGCTGGATCTGCGTGGCGTCGACGCTGTCGATCGCGACCGGCAGATCGAAGGCATGCTCTTCGGTTCGCGTCGCCGTCACCACGACCGGATCGAGCTTGGTCGGCGCTTGGGCCACGGCTGCGCCCGCCGCGACGAGCGCGAGCATTCCCGCCGACGCGATGGCCCTCCTCAGTCGCATCCTTTTTCTGCTGCCGTCTGCGCCGCAAGGCCGCGGCGGAATTCGTGTAGCATAGCCGATCGCCCTGAGCGCTACCAAGGCTACGAATTGCACCTGCTACGTCCCGGCATCATGACCCCTCTCGCGATCGCGGCAGGCGGGCTGCTCGCGTTCGGAGCGATGGCGGCGCCGCTCGCGTACGTGCCCAACGAGGGCTCCGCGAGCGTCTCGGTCATCGACACCGCAACCGATCGGATCGCCTCCACGTTCAAGGTGGGCGCGCGGCCGCGCGGCGTCGCCGTGTCGCTCGACGGCAAGAAGCTCTACATCAGCGACCAGACCAGCAACTCGCTACTCACCGTCGATACCGGAAACGGCGAGACCATTGGCCGCACGCGACTCGGCGATTCACCCGAGGGGATCTATCTCTCCGCCGACGGCCGCTGGCTTTCGGCAGCGATCGAGGAGAACAATCAGGTACTGCTCGTCGACACGGCCAGCGGCCAGGTCGCACGCCGGATCACCATGCACGGCAAGAACCCCGAGCATGCCGTGTTCAGCCCCGATGGCAAGTGGCTCTACGTGAGCAGCGAGGAAGCGGACAGTGTCGACATCGTCGATCTCGGGAAGGGTGAGGTCGTCAAGTCCGTGAAGGTGGGCGATCGCCCGCGCGGCATCGGCTTCCTGCCCGACGGCAGTCGCGCCTATGTCGCCGCGGAAAACGCCGACCTCGTCAACGTGTTCGACGTCTCGACGCAGGAAGTCATCGCCCGCATCAAGGCCGGCAGCCGCTCCAACGGCGTGACGATCCACCCGAGCGGCAAGCGCGTCTACGTCAGTTCCGGAGGCGAGGGGACGGTCCAGGTGATCGACGTCGCGAGCAATGCGATCGTCGCGAAGATCCCTGTCGGAAAGCGTCCCTGGAACATGGCCATCACGCCGGATGGAAAGAAGCTCTACGTCGCCTGCGGCCGCTCCAACGCGGTCGCGGTGATCGACACCGAGACCAACACCAAGATCGCCGACATCGCCGTGGGCGAGCTGCCCTGGGGTGTGGCGATCCGCTGAGGCTTGCTCCTACGCGGCCATAGCGCCAGTCCTCGCTGGCCCCTGCTCGCGTGCGCGCTTGCCTTGCTTGCGCCGCTTGCTCGCGCCGACAATCCGGCGGAGGTCTTCGAGCTGCCCTCGGTGCAGGTGATCGGCACCACACCGCTGCCCGGACTCGGCACGGCGCTCCGCGACGTACCGGCGAACGTCCAGATCTTCGGCCGCCGGGATTTCGACCGGCAACGACCGCTCGACCTCACCGATTTTCTGGGCGCGAACGCCAACAGCGTCGGCGTCGGCGCGGCGCAGGGAAACGCTTATCAACAGGACATCAACTTCCGCGGTTTCACGGCCTCGCCGCTGCTCGGCGCCGCGCAGGGCCTGTCTGTGTTCCAGGACGGTGTGCGTATCAACGAAGCTTTCGGCGACGTGGTGAACTGGGACCTCCTGCCCCGATCCGCGATTTCCAGCGTGCAGCTCATTCCCGGCTCGAATCCGGTCTTCGGGCTCAACACGCTGGGGGGAGCGCTCGCGATCTACACCCGAAGCGGTGCGCAACATCCCGGAGGCGCCATCGAGCTGTCCGGCGGATCCTTCGGACGCAAGACCGCCGAGCTCGAATATGGCGGCAAGAGCGACCGGCTCGATTACTATGCGACAGCCAATTTCTCCGACGAGCACGGGTGGGCGGAGCACAACCCGAGCCGCATCAAGCAGTTCTTCGGCAAGCTCGGTTACCAGGACGATCTTACCGATGTCGACGTGAGCCTCACGCTTGCCGACAACACACTGCAGGGAACGCAGACGCTGCCGCAGCCGTGGCTCGATACACCGACGCAGGCGTACACCTATCCCGACATCAACGAGAATCGCCTGGTCTTCGTCACCACCAAGGGCAGTCGTTTCCTGAACGAGTCGACGCTGCTCGGGGGCAACGCCTACTACCGCCGTTACCGCAACGACAACACGAGCAGCAACGTCAATAATGACTACGGCAGCCTCGATCCGGTGACGAACATGCCGGAGACCAACGAGGCGACGAATGATCGATCGCTTATCGTTCAGACCAGCTGGGGAGTCGGCGCGCAGCTCACGGTGACGGACCCGCTCGCCGGGCGCAGGAACCAGTTCATCGCCGGCGCGAGCGGCGACTTCGGCAACACCGGCTTCACGCAGCAATCGGAAACGGCCGATTTCAGCGCCGATCGGGGCACGATCGCGACGGGACCCTACGTCCCGGTGACCGATGTCGGCAGCGACAACCGTTATCTTGGTGCCTACTTCGCCGACACCCTCGCCTTAACCGATGCCTGGACGCTCACACTGGCCGGCCGCTACAACCACGCGCGCGTCACGATTGCCGACCGCAGCGGCAACGATCCCGGTCTGAACGGGGCGTACAGCTTCGCGCGCTTCAATCCCGCAGCGGGCATCAACTTCAACCCTTCGCCGGCACTGACCGCCTACGCGACGTACAACGAGGGCATGCGCGCGCCGACGCCGATCGAGCTCACCTGCTCCAACGCCGCCGCGCCATGCAAGCTGCCCAACGTCTTCCTCGCCGATCCGCCGTTGCAGAAGGTCGTGTCGAAGACTTTCGAAATCGGCGCGCGCGGCCGGGTCGGCCTCACGGCGCAATGGGCCGCCGCCGTCTATCGAACGAACCTCGACGACGACATCGCATTCATCGCGAGCGGCGCCGGCGCCGCTAACGTCGGCTATTTCCAGAACGTCGGCCAGACGCGCCGGCAGGGAGTCGAGCTGATGGGCACCACGCGCTGGGGCGAGCTGACGCTGACGCTGCGCTACAACCACATCGACGCAACCTTCCGCTCGGCATTTACCGCGGCCAGCCCGAACAATTCGAGCGCCGACGCGAACGGCGCCATTGCCGTGAGTCCAGGCAATCGCATCCCGGGGATTCCCGCAGATTCGGCAAAGCTTCGCATCGATTGGGACCCGAGCGAGCGCGTCGCGCTAGGCGCCACACTGGTCTATGCGTCGAGCCAATATGCACACGGCGACGAGAACAACCAGGATCGCCACGGCCGCGTCCCGGGCTACGCCGTTGCCAATCTCGACGCGCAATTCACGCTGACGACGGACTTGCTGCTCTTCGCCACCGTGACCAACGTGACGGACCGTCGCTACCAGAACTTCGGCTTGCTCGGCGCCAATGCATTCACCGGCCCCGACCGCAGCTTCGGCCCGGTGCAAGGGATCGCGCCGGAGTCGGAGCAGTTTCGCGGCTTGGGTGCGCCGCGCGGGTTCTGGGTCGGACTGCGCTACAGCTTCGGCAACACGCGCGCGGGCGATTGAACGATAATCGGCTTCGACTTCCGTCACTCAAATCATCCGACTTCATCATGGCCACTCGACGCCGGGACTTCCTGCGCTCGCTCGGCGCGCTGGGATTGTTGGCACTCCCTCGTGCGACTTGGCCGCAGGAGCCCCCGAAGAATCTGCAGATCGACCCGTTCTGCGGCACAGGGGATGCCGGTTCGCCCCTCTTCATTCCCGGAGCCAGCGGGCCGCTCGGCCGCCTGGCGCCGCGAGGTGTGCCGTTCACGATGCGCGCCGCGCCCACTGATCCATCGCCGCGCCCGTGGTCGCTTGCCTACCAAGTCGAACTGGGCGGCCAGCGATTCGTCGATCCGACGCTCGTGCTCTCGCCCGGCGAGAGGGTACGCATCACGCTCGACAACGCGATCGGCGAGCCGACCATCGTGCACTGGCACGGATTCACCATCGACACGCGCAATGACGGCGGCGGCACGATCCTCGCGCAACCGGGAGAGCATTACGCTTACGACTTCGAGGTGCGCAATCGCGGTGGCTTGTACTGGTATCACCCGCACCCGCACGGGCTCACCGCGGGACAGGCCTATCGCGGGCTCTTCGGCTTGATCGAGATCGAGGATGCCGACGAGCGCGCGCTGCGCACGGCCCTCGATCTGACCCCCGGCAAGACGGAGATTCCGCTGATGCTGCAGGACCGGCGCGCGGGCGGCGACTACACCCCCAGCGACGCGGATCGAATGCACGGCTTCGTCGGCGACAGTGTGCTTATCAATGGAACCGCGTGCCCGCATCTCGACGTCGCCACGCGCCTCTATCGCTTCCGTGTGCTTAATGCATCCGATGCGCGCACCTATCGGCTCGGCTTCCGGACCGCCGCGGGCCGGAGCGTGCCGTTCACGCTGATCGGCAACGATGGCGGACTGCTCCCCAAGCCGCAGCCCTGCGCGGAGGCTTTCCTCGCGTCCGCCGAGCGCCTCGATCTGCTGCTCGATCTCTCGACGGCTGCCGTTGGCGACACGCTCTATCTCGACACGCGCACCTTTGACCCGATGCACATGGAGATGCCCGCCGCAACGGCGAAGGAAGCTGCACCGGTCGATCACGCCGCGATGGGACATGCGATGCCGCAAGGCGCCGCCCACGTCGATCATGCCGCGATGGGCCACGGCGGCGCGTTCCCCGAGGGCGCGGCGCGGGCCTTGCTGGAGCTGCGCGTGCGCCGGCGCGAGAGCTACGCCGCGCGCGTCCCGGCACGGCTCTCGAATCTCGAACCGATCGATGTCGCCGGCGCTTCGGAGCGTCCACTGCGGCTCGGCTTCGCGAAGGGGCGCTGGCGCATCAACGATCGCGTGTTCGTGATGGGTGAGACGCCGATCGAAGTGAAACGCGGAACGGTGGAGACCTGGCTCATCCGCAACTACTTCAACAGCATGCCGCACGCGATGCACCTGCACGGCTTCCATTTCGACGTGCTGGAACGCCAGACGAGCCCCGACCAGATCGCCGCGTTGAAGATCGACGATCATGGACGGCTCGCCACCGACCTCGGCCGCAAGGATACGGTGCTGGTCTGGCCGGGCGAGACGGTGCGCGTCGCAATCGATTTCTCGCTGCCCGCGGCGGCATCCTTTGCGGGCGACCAGGTCTACATGTTCCATTGTCACAACCTGGAGCACGAGGACGGCGGAATGATGCTCGGGGTGAGAGTCGTCTGAACGCGATGAACGATCCGTCGCTCGCCGTCGCCGTCCGCGCCGCCGGCAACGCCGCAGCGGTGATCCAGGACGCCGCGCGCGACCTCGTTCGGCTGCCGACGTTTTCGGGAAACTACGCCGACATCGTGATACGAGCAAGGCGGGAAGCGGAAGATGCGATCGCGACGACGCTCGCCGCCGCGTTTCCCGATCACGCGATTCTCGGCGAAGACGGCAGCGTGCGCGACGGCCGCAACGCCAATTCCAGCTGGCGCTGGATCGTTGACCCGATCGACGGCACGCGCAACTTCTCGCACGGCTATCCGTATTACGCGGTGTCGATCGCGCTGATGCACGGCGCCGAGATCACGCACGCAGTGATCCTCGACCCGGTGCGCGACGAGCTTTTCACGGCGCTCAAAGCGCGCGGCGCGCAATTGAACGGCGTCCAGCTCCGGGTATCGGCGTGCACGCATCTCGAGGATGCGCTGATCGGTACGGTGTTTCCGACCCAGCGAAGCCGCAAGCTCGCGGGCTATCTCCCGAGCCTCAATGCCTTGATGGGCCTTTCCGTCGGCGTCCGGCGTTCGGGATCGTGCGCGCTCGACCTCGCTTACGTCGCCGCGGGACGGCTCGACGGGTTCTGGGTGCTCAGTCTCAAGAAGTGGGACATCGCGGCGGGCGCGCTCCTCGTTCGCGAAGCCGGCGGACGCGTCGGCGATCTGGCCGGCGGCACTGATTTCCTGAAGAACAACGAGGTGATCGCCGCCGCACCGGGCATCTTCGTGGCGATGCGCGAGGTGATCTCCGCCAATGTTTCGGGTAGGGAGGCTGGATGAACCCCTACGCGTCTGCGAGCGCCTTCAACTGCGCATGCAGCGGCGCCGCAACCGCAATGCCCTCGCGCATCGCTTCCTCCGCGAGCGCCTGGCGACGTTCTCCCGGTAGACGCACGTCCGGATCCGCGAGCATCGCGGCAAGCAGCGCTTCGATGCGCTCGTCGTAGGTCGCGCGCCCGGCGAGCGCCGCCGGATCGATGACGAGGAAGGCCTGTCCCAGACGCGGGCGATTGCCCTCGTCGACGAAGAACGATCCGGCCTCGAAGCCGATCGCCGATCCGGTGAGCGCGGTGACCAGCACCTCCACGACGAGCGCCAGCATGGCGCCCTTGGTCCCCCCCATCGCGAGCATGCTTCCTTCGAGGCCAGCCTTCGGATCGGTGGTCGGCTGGCCGTCCTTGTCGAGAGCCCAGCCGGCCGGAATCTTCTTGCCCTCCTTCGCGGCCACCATAAGCTTTCCTCGCGCCACTTCCGACAACGACAGGTCGACCACGAGCGGCCGCGCATGGGGGCGCGGAAAGATCGCGGCGATCGGGTTCGTGCCGAAGATCGGCCGCTTGCCCCCCGCCGCCGGCATCGCGGCCGGCGAATTGCCGAACGCGAGCCCGACAAGTCCGGCGGCGCCGACCGCTTCGAGATGATACGCGGCCACGCCGAAGTGATGACTGTTGCGCACCGCCGCGAACGACACGCCGAAATCGCGTGCGCGCCGGATCGCCTCGTGCACGGCGAGCGCGCACGCCGGATAAGCGAGGCCGAACCCGGCGTCGATCAGCACCGCGCCGCCTTTCGCCAACGCCACCTTCGGACGCGCCGTCCCGTCGGCGCGTCCGTTCTTCAGATGCGTGGCGTACTGCGCCACGCGCGCCACGCCGTGCGAGGCGAGCCCGCGCGCATCGGCGTAGACGAGCGCGCGCGCGGTGGTTGCCGCCATATCCGGGTTGGCGCCGGCGAGCGCCAGCGCCCGGGCGGCGAGATCGTGCAGCTCATCGACGGACAGGCGCGGCACCGCTATCTCATGGGGCGGCGCGCTGCGCGTCGAGCGCGGCCGCCACGTTGTCGGCGATCATCGTGGACACACGCAGGTTGGATTCGCGCGTTACGCCCGCAATGTGCGGGGTCAGAATGAGTCCGGGACAGCCAACCAGGGACGATCCCGCCGGCAGCGGCTCCGTTTCGAACACGTCGAGCGCGGCGCCCGCCAGTTTCCCGGCCTTGAGCGCCGCGGCAAGCGCTGCTTCGTCGACCACGCCGCCGCGCGCGGTGTTGATCAGGACGGCTTCGCGTTTCATGAGCTCGAGCTTCCCCGCGTCGATGAGATGGCGCGTCGCCGGCGTGAGCGGCACGTGCAGCGACACGACGTCGGCATCGCGCAGGAGATCATCGAACCGGCGCGGAGTCGTCTGCTGCTCGGCCCACAGCGCTGCCGACGCCGGTATGTCAACATCGAAGCCGATCACCGTCATGCCGAGCGCGCGAGCGAGCCTGCCGACGAGCTGGCCGATGCTGCCGAAGCCGACGACTCCCAGCGTCTTGCCGGCGAGCTCGCGTCCGTTGCCGAGCGCCGTGCGCGGCCACTCGCCCGAGGTGACCGCCTCGCTCGCGAAATAAGCACCGCGCAGAAGCACGAGCGCCGCCCCGATCACATACTCGGCCACGGCGAGCGCATTGGCGCCGCGGGCCGGGATCACTTCGATGCCGCGCGCTTCGCAGGCGGTGAGGTCGATGTTGTCGAGGCCCACGCCGAGCCTTCCGACGACCCTGAGCCGCGGCGCCGCGGCCAGCAGCGCGGCGTCGACCTGCGTCCGGTTGCGCACGATCAGCGCGTCGGCGGCCTCGAGCGATGCGAGGAGATCGCGGCGCCGCTCGACGAGACCCGCATCGTGCAGAACGTCGAATCGCCGACGCAGCGATGCGACCGCGACTTCGTCCATGAATTCGGGGATGACAATACGCACGACCTAACCGCGCTACCTAGCTCTGCATGCCCCAGCGGCGCACCGTTCGAGCTTCGACGGTGCGAAAGATCACGTTCTCGACCAGAAGCCCGATGATGATCACGGTAAGCAGTCCGGCGAAGACGCTCGGAATCTCGAGCTGGTTCTTGTTCTCGTAGATGAACCAGCCGAGGCCGCCCGAGCCCGACGAGACGCCGAAGACCAGCTCCGCGGCGATCAAGGTGCGCCACGCGAAGGCCCAGCCGATCTTGAGTCCGGTAAGGATGCTGGGAAACGCCGCGGGGATGAGGATGCGCCCCACGTAGGGAAGGCCGCGCAGCCCGTAGTTGCGTCCCACCATGCGCAAGGTGGTGGACACGGCGAGAAATCCGGAGTGGGTGTTGAGCGCGACCGCCCACAGCACCGAGTGGATGAGCACGAAGACGATGCTGCCCGCGCCGAGTCCGAACCAGATCAGCGCGAGCGGCAGCAGCGCGATGGCCGGCAGCGGGTTGAACATCGAGGTGAGCGTCTCCAGAAGATCGGTGCCGATGCGCGAGCTGATGGCGATCACAGTGAGCAGCGCGGCAAGCGCGATGCCGGCGGTGTAGCCGACGAGCAATACCCGGATCGAGGTCCACGCCTTGAGCAGCAAAGTCCCGTGCACGAGGGCGTCCGCGAAAGCCTCCACCGTCGCGCTGAACGTCGGGAAGAGCAAGGGGTTGTTCAGTATCCGGGCATAGACCTCCCACAGCGCGGCCAGCGCAACGAGGATGACGAGCTTGCGCACAGCGGCGAGGTTGTACACGCGCTCGAAGGGCGAGAGCGGCTTTTCGACCACGCCGAGCCGCGTTGCATCGACGGTTTCCCGTTGGCGCTCGGGGCGCAAAGTGACGCTGTCAGTCATGATGGTGCTCCTCGTGTTCCTCGACTTCGTCGGCGAACAGCATGGTATGAATCCGCTCCTCGAGCGAGCGCGCCGCCACGCCGTCGCCGCGCTCGCGCGGCAGGCTGTTGAGCTCGGCCTTGACCTGCCCCGGATGCGGCGACATGAGCAGGATGCGGCTCCCGATCTTGACCGCTTCGGGAATCGAGTGTGTCACGAAGAGCACGGTGAAGTGGGTGTCGTCCCACAGTTGCAGCAGCTCGTCCTGCATCTTTCGCCGCGTAAGCGCATCCAGCGCCGCGAAGGGTTCGTCCATCAGCAGAATGTCGGGCTCCATTGCCATGCCGCGCGCGATCGCGACGCGCTGCTTCATGCCGCCGGAGAGCGTGTGCGGAAAGCTGCCGGCGAACTTGGCGAGCTTGACCCGCTCGATCGCGTCGCGCGCCTTATCCACCGCCGCCTTCCCGGCGAGCCTGCCGCTCGCGGTAAGGGCAAACACCACGTTCTCCTGCACGGTCTTCCACGGCAGGAGCTGATCGAACTCCTGGAACACCATCATGCGGTCGGGACCCGGACGCGTGACGCGTTCGCCCTTGAGCCGTATCTCGCCCTCGACCGGCTCGAGATAGCCGCCGACCGCCTTGAGCAGGGTCGACTTGCCGCAGCCCGACGGGCCGAGGAGCACGAAGCGGTCGGAAGCGAAGACCTGGAAATCGACGCGGTAGGTCGCAGTCACCAGGTGGTCGCGCGTCTTGTACTGCAGCGTCACCCCGCGCACGTCGAGCAGCGCGTCGCTCATTGCGTACTCATCGTGCGCTCATCGCGCACTCAGTTCGCACTCATTTTCCATCATGCCGCTGCCAAGGCAGGCGATCGAGATCGACGTTGCCGCCGCTCAGGACCACGCCCACCCGCAGTCGCTCCACCGGCAGCTTCTTTTCAAGCAGGCACGCGACCGGCACGGCTCCCGAGGGCTCGATGACCAGCTTGAGCTTCTCCCACAATAGCCGCATGGCGCGCACGATCGCTTCCTCCGACGCGGTGCCGATGCCGTCGACGCGAGAGCGGATAACTGCAAAAGTCTTCTCGCCGAGCGAGGAGCGCAGGCCGTCGGCGATAGTGCGGGGGTCGGTCTGCGGCACGATGCGTCCCGCGCGCAGCGACTGAAATGCATCGTCCGCCCCCGCGGGCTCGGCCCCATAGACCTTCATCGACGGCTTCAATCCCTTGGCAGCGATCGCGGTGCCGGAAAGGAGTCCTCCGCCGCCGACCGGAACGATGATCGCGTCGAGATCGGGCACCTCCTCTAGCAGCTCGAGCGCGGCGGTGCCCTGCCCCGCGATCACCCGCCAGTCGTTGTACGGATGGATGAGCGTCGCGCCCGTCTCCGCCTGGACTGCGGCGCAGGCCTTTTCGCGCGCGTCGACCGTCGACCCGGAGTGGCGCACCGTGCCGCCGAAATAGCGCACGGCGTCCTGCTTGACCGCTGGCGCGCTCGAAGGCATGACGACCCATGCCGGAATGCCGCGCCGCGTCGCGGCCCACGACAGCGCCGCGCCGTGATTGCCCGATGAATGCGTGACGACGCCGTGCCCCGCCTCGGCCTCCGAGAGCGAGAGCACCCCATTGCTCGCTCCGCGTGCCTTGAAGGCGCCGATCTCCTGCAGGCTCTCGCACTTGAAGACGAGCCGTGCGCCGCAGAGCTGATCCAGCGCGGCGGAGGTGAGCACCGGCGTGCGCCGCACATAGGCGCGAATGCGTTCGCGGGCGGCGCGGATTGCCGCCAGGTCCGGCGCCTGGTCGATCAGCGCTGCGCTTTCGGCCATGCGGACTCGTCAGGGAATGAAGGTGTGTTCAGCTGCCGGGCAGGCCGTGCGCGTTGGGAAAGAACATGTCCTTCCACGAATCCGGCCGGGACTTGATGGCGCCGGCCTTGAGCATGAAGTCGACGTACTTCATCACGTTCTGCGGCGTCGTCGTGTATACGATCGCCGGATCGTTGAGCATTGCCAGGATGTCGGCCACGCTGTCCTTGTCCTTCGAGAGGCGCAGGTAGGTCTCGGCCGCCCATTTTTTGTCGCGATTGATCATCGCGGTGGCCTCGTCGAGTGCCTTGACGAACGCATCGTAGAGCCTGGGATTCTCGTTCCTGAACTTGGACGTGGTCCAGACGACGTTGAAGGTCGCCGGGCCGCCCAGCACGTCGTAGGAATTGAGCACGGTGTGGATCGCCGGATTCCTGAGCTGCTGGTATTGGAAGGGTGGCGAGCCGAAATGCGCGGTGATCTCGGACGCCCCCGAAAGCAGCGCCGTCTGCGCGTCGGGATGCGAGAGCGTAACCGTTAGCGGGTCGAGCCGGTTCTGCTGGCCCTCGCCGAAGGTCTTCTCGGCCGCCATCTGCAGCGTGATCGCCTGGATCGAGATCTTCACTGCGGGCAGCGCGATGCGGTCGCGGTCGGTGAAGTCCCGGATCGTCTTCACGTTGGGGTTGCGCGTGTTGAGGTAGAGCGGCATCGAGTTGATCGCGCAGACCGCCTTTACGTCGAGGCTTCCGCGCGTGCGCGCCCACAGCGTGGCGAACGGTCCCACGCCGCCGGAGGCGAACTGCAGGCTCCCCGAGAGCAGCGCATCGTTCATCACGGCGCCGCCAGCGAACTTCCTCCATGTGACCGTCACGTCCACACCGGCGGCCTTTGCATGCTTCTCGATCAGCTTCTGCTCCTCCATCACCATCAGCGGCAGATAGCTGATCCCGTACTGCTGCGCCACGGTGATCTCGGACATCTCCGCGCGGGCGTCCAGCGGTAGCGCCGACGCAAGCGCAAGGACGATCGCACAGCAAGCCGATGCAAGCGACGAGCGCGTCACGGCGTTTCTCCGTTCACGCGCTTTCATACAAGCGCGTCAGCACGAACTCGCGGTGGCCGAGCGCTTCGGCCGCGGTGAGTCGGCCGTTGGCGGTACGGAACATCATGTCGAGCAGCTTGTCGCCGGCCTGGTCCATCGTGATCTCGCGCTGCAGGAGCCCGGTCACATCGACGTCGACGTGCTCGCTCATGGTCCTGACCGTGCGCGGGTTCGCGCACAGCTTGATGACTGGCAGGATCGGATTGCCGATGACGTTGCCCTGTCCGGTGGGGAAGAAGTGCACCACGAAGCCTGCGGCCGCGCACAGCGTGACCATCTCCGCGGCAGCCGACGAGCTGTCCATGAACCACAGGCCGGGGTGTGTCGGCGTTTCCGCCTTGTCGAGCACACCGTCGATCATGCACTTCTTGCCGATCTTCTGGATGTTGCCGAGCGCTTTCTCCTCGATCGTCGTGAGGCCGCCGGCGATATTGCCCTTGGTCGGCTGCGAATCCATCAAGTCCGTGGTCTTGTGGCGGTCGATCACCTCCTGATAGCGATCGAACACGCCCATGAACTCGGTGCGCACCTTGTCGTTGCGGCAGCGCGCCGCGACGATCTGTTCGCCGCCGGTAAGCTCGGTCGTCTCTCCGAACACGAGCGTGCTGCCCGCCGCGTAGAGCTTGTCGAACGCATCGCCGACGGTTGGATTGGAGCCGCAACCCGAGGTCGTGTCTGATTCGCCGCACTTGCACGACACCCATAGCTCCTTCACTGCGCACGGCTCGCGCTGCTTCTCGCTCGCCCGTTGCAGGTACTCGCGCGCGGCTTTGGACGCGCGCATGATCGTGTCGTGATCGCCGTGCAGCTCGATGCCGAAGCCGGTGACGGGCTTGCCCGTCGGCGCGATGCCGTCGACCACGCGCTTCGTCCACTGCTCCTCGATGCCGATCACGACCACGGCGGCTACGTTGGGATTGCTGCCCGCGCCGATCAGGGTGCGGAAGTGCAGCTCGAGGTCGGCGCCGAATTGCAGCCTGCCATAGGGATGCGGAATGGCCAGCACGCCCTTGACGTTGTTGGCGACCGCCTCGGCGGCAGCGTTGGAAAGATCGTCGACAGGCAGGATCACAACATGGTTGCGGACGCCGACCCTGCCGTTCTCGCGGCGGTAACCTTGAAACGTGTTCTGCATAGCTGTCACCACCGCTTCGTCTTGATATTGTGGACGTGCGCGTGCTGTCCGGCCTTGATCGGCGCGACCACCTTGCCGATGTCCACGCCGTACTTGATCACCGTGTCGCCGACCTTCATGTCCTTCAACGCCACCTTGTGGCCGAGCGGAATGTCCTGGATGCAGGAAAGCGTGATCGTTCGGTCTTCATCCAGGATCAGGCCGGTGAGGGTCTGACCGGCCTTGACGCCCTCGACGACGACGACCGCCACGGAGTCCTCGGGGTCGTGCAATACGCAGTGAATCATGAGATGGTTGGAGGAGATTTCGACGCGCGGCCTCCATCTTACCGGGCCGCGCGCCGCCGGTCGATCCTCAAGCTTCAGAGCGGCAGATCCATCTGCAGCACGTGCGCGAAATACCTGCGGTGCGCGGGACATGGCCCGTGCGTCGCGAGCGCGGCCAGGTGCTCCCGCGTCGAATAGCCCTTGTGCCGCGCGAAGCCATAGGCGGGGTAGCTCCGATCGAGCTCGACCAGCAGCGCATCGCGCGCCGTCTTGGCGAGGATCGACGCCGCCGCGATCGACGCGACCGAGCGATCGCCGTCGACGATCGCGCGTGCCGGGTAGGCGAGCGGCGGACAATGCAGCCCGTCGATCCACACCACGTCGGGCGGAATCGCCAGCGCCTCGACCGCGCGGCGCATGGCGAGAAGGCTCGCCTGCAGGATGTTGAGCGCGTCGATCTCGGCGACATCGCTCGCACCGACGGCCCACGCAACGGCGCGGGTGCGAATCTCCACTGCCAGCTCCTCGCGCGCCGCCGGGGTGAGTTCCTTGGAGTCGCGCAGGCCCTTCACGCGCCAGGCCGGATCGAGCACGACCGCCGCGGCGACGACCGGTCCTGCGAGCGGCCCTCTGCCCGCTTCATCGACGCCCGCGATTAACACCTGACCCCCGCGGCTCGGAGTTCTTCGGTCACGGCGTTGCCGACGATCGTCGGGGTGTCTGCGCAAAGCTCCTGCGCCATTGCGGCGAACAGTGCTTCGAGTCGGCGGCGGACCACGGTGTCGTCATAGAGGTTGAGCGCAGCCCGGGCAAGATTGCCGGCCGTGGCATCGCCTTGCAGGAATTCGGGAACCACGAAGCGCCCGGCAAGCACGTTCGGCAACCCCACATAGGGCAGCAACAGCTTGCGCTTGACGATCCAGGCCGTCAACGCGTTGACCCGATAGAAGATCAAGTGCGGGCAGCGCGACATCGCGGCTTCGAGCGTGGCCGTGCCCGAAGCTACGATGCCGACATCAGCGGCTCTGAGCGCATCGTCGGCATGACCGTAGAGCACCCGGATCGGCAGCGATTCGAGGTGCAGGCGATAGCGCACGACGTCGAAGTAATTCCGCGCTTCGCGGCTCACCAGCGGGACGAGAAATCCCGCGTCCGGCTGGGCTTCGAAGAGCTCGGCGGCGGTGCGCAGCACGAGCTCTGTGTGCATCTCCAGTTCCGACATGCGGCTGCCGGGCAGCAGCGCGAAGATTGCTTGCTTGGCGCCGAGCCGCAACAGCTCGCGCGTCTCGCGCCGCGTGGCCGCAGTGGCGGCCCGAGCCGCAAGCGGATGTCCCACGAAGGTCACGGCGAGCCGCGCGTCGGCATAGAGTGGCGGCTCGAACGGGAAGAGAGCGAGCAGGCGGTCGACCGTTCGTGCCATGCTGTCGATGCGCTCGCTCCGCCACGCCCACACTGACGGGCTCACGTAATGGATGGTGCGCACTCCGGCGCGCTTGAGCTGCGCCTCGAGGCCGAGGTTGAAGTCCGGGGCATCCACGCCGATGAACAGCCGCGCTCCCTCGCGCCGCAGCCGCCGCTTGAGCGCGCGGCGCACGTTAAAGAGGGCCGGCACCCGCGAAGCGACTTCGACGTAGCCGCGCAACGCGAGCATCGACATCGGGTACCAGGCCTCGCAACCGGCCGAGATCATTTCCGGGCCGGCGATGCCGGCGAAGCGCGCGGCCGGAACGCGCGCTCTCACGGCGCGTACCAGGTCGGCCGCCAGCGCGTCGCCCGAGGCCTCGCCGGCGACGATGCCGATCCTGATCCCCTCGTCCTCCATCGGCTCAGCGAATAATGCCTCGTCCCGGGGTCTCCAGAAACGCAACCAGCGGATTCAACACTGGCGACGTCTTCGCTTCCGCGGCAATCGCCGCGCGCGCATCTTCCAGAGCGAGCGCCTTGCGGTAGAGCATCTTGTACGCGCTGCGCACCGCGGCGATCTCGTCGGGGCTGAAACCGCGCCGGCGCAGCCCTTCGCTGTTGCTGCCGCGCGGCTTCGCCGGGTAACCCGCCGCGGTGACGAACGGCGGCACGTCCTGCAGGACAATCGACCCCGCGGCCACCATCGCGTGCGCACCGATGCGGCAGAACTGATGCACGCCGACGAAGCCGCCGAGCACGGCGTAGTCGCCGACCACCACGTGCCCGGCGAGCTGGGCGTTGTTGGAGAATGTCGTGTCGTCGCCGACCGCGCAGTCGTGCGCGACGTGCGAATACGCGAGGAGCAAATTGCGATGGCCGATGGTGGTCTTGCCGCGGTCCTGCCCCGTGCCGGCGTGGATGGTCACGAACTCGCGGATCACGTTGCCGTCGCCGATTTCGGTTGCCGTGGGCTCGCCGCCGTACTTGCGATCCTGCGGGATCTCGCCCACCGAGGCGAACTGGAAGATGCGATTGCCGCGGCCGATCGTCGTGCGCCCGGCGATCACCACGTGGCTCGCGATCGTCGAGCCCGAGCCGACACTTACCTCGGGTCCGATCACCGAGTACGGACCAACGCGCACGTCCGCGGCGAGCTGCGCCCCTTCGGCCACGATCGCCGTGGGATGGATGTTTCCCGTCACGCTGCTCAAGGCCCCACGCCGCGCACCGCCGCCATCAGCTCGGCTTCGGCCACCAGCTCGCCTGCAACGCTGGCTCGCGCGGAGAACTTGTACACGCTGCGCACCACGTTCAACTCGGTCGATTCGAGCAGGAGCTGGTCACCCGGGAAGACCGGCCGCTTGAAGCGCGCCTTGTCGATGCCGGCGAAGAACAGCAGCTCTCCGCGCTCATGCGTATCGCCACGCGTGAAGTAGGCGAGGATCGCGGAGACCTGCGCCAGCGCCTCGACGATCAGCACGCCGGGCATCACCGGATACCCGGGAAAATGGCCCTGGAAGAATGCCTCGTTGATCGATACGTTCTTGATCGCCTTGATGTGCTGGCCGGGTTCGCACTCGAGCACGCGGTCGACGAACAGAAATGGATAGCGGTGCGGCAGGTGCCGCATGATCTCGTTGATGTCCATCGCCGGCATGGTCACGGCTCCCCTTTGCTCGCTCCGCGCTCGAGCGCACGCACCCGTCCGAAAAGCGAGTGCAGTCGCCGTAGCGAAGCGATGAGACGGATCCATTCGCGTTGCGGCAGGCCAGGCAACACCCCGGTGTAAACGCCCGCCGCGGTCGTCGAATCCGCGATTGCCGTCGCCGCGGCGATGATCGTGCCATCGGCAATCTCGAGATGTCCCCCGATCATCGCCGCGCCGCCGATCTTGCAGTTGCGCCCGATGCTCGTGCTGCCGGCGATTCCAGCGCAGCCCGCGATGGCGGTGTGGGCGCCGATGCGGCAGTTGTGCCCGATCTGGATCTGGTTGTCCAGCTTGACGTCGTCCTCGATCACGGTGTCTCCGATCGCGCCGCGGTCGATCGTCGTGTTGGCGCCGATCTCGACGTCGGCGCCGATGAGTGTGCGCCCGAGCTGCGGCACCTTGACCCAGCGTCCCTCGTGCTCGGCCATGCCGAAGCCGTCGGCGCCGATCACCGCGCCCGCGTGCACGATGGTGCGAGCGCCGATCGACGAGCGCGCATAGAGCACGACGTTGGGATGCAGCACGCTGCCCGGCCCGATTTCGCAATCGTCCCCGATCGCGGCACTGGCTCCGATCTGCGCATCGGCGCCGATCGTCGTGCGCTCGCCGACCACCGCGTACGGCCCAATGTTCGCGCTCGGCGCGATGCGGGCGCTCGCGGCGACAACGGCCGTCGGATGCACCCCCGGCACAGGCGCAGGCGCAGGGTGAAGGATGGCTGCAACGCGCGCGTACGCCGCGTACGGATTGCGCGTGATAAGCCGCGGCAGCGTGGTGGTCGCGGCGTCGGCCGGCGTGACGATAACCGCGCTCGCGCGCGTCGCGGCGAGATGGCTGCGGTACTTCGGATCCGAGAGGAAGGCGATCGCTCCGCGCTCCGCCGCGTCGAGCGGTGCTACGCGGTCGATCATGACGTTGCCGTCACCGGCCAGCTCCACGCCGCAGCGCTCGGCCAGTTGACGGAGGGAAATCCCCGTGGATTCCTGAGCCATGCGCGAGGAGCGGCTACTTGTCGGCGAGCGCCTTGATGACCTTGTCGGTGATGTCGATGCGCGTGCTGGCGAACACGACGGGATCCTGCAGGATGAGGTCGAACTTCTCGGACTCGGCGATTTGCTGAATGACTTTGTTGGCGCGTTCCTGCACTGCGGCCAGCTCTTCGTTGCGGCGCAGGTTGAGGTCTTCGCGGAACTCCCGCTGCTGCCGCTGCATGTCGCGCGTCATGTTGGCGAGATCGCGTTCCTTGTTGCGCCGCTCTGCCTCGCTCATCGTAACGCCGTCCCGCTCGAGCTGAGCCTGCAGGTCGCGCACCTGCTTGGCTAGCTTCTGTAGGTCTGTGTCGCGGTTCGCGAACTCCTTCTCGAGCTTCTGCTGCGCGCGCTTGGCCGGCGCCGCTTCGCGGAACAAGCGCTCGGTATTGACGAAGCCGATCTTGTAGTCGCCTACCTGCGCGTAGCCCGCGGTGGCGGCGAGCGCCATGATGAGCAGGCCGGCGGCCAGGATCATCGAATGCTTCATTGCCTGTTTCAACGTTCTCTCCTGCTTCAATGCATGGTCCTCAGAACACCGTGCCGACCTGGAATTGGAAGCGCTGGATGCGATCGCCGGGCTTCTTGTTGAGCGGGTAACCGTAGCTTACCTTCAACGGCCCTACCGGCGAATTCCACGCGACCCCCACACCTGTCGAGTAGCGGAACGATTCGAACTGCGGTTGCGTTCCCTCGTCGTAGATCTCGCCCGCGTCGAGGAATACCGACAGCCGCACCGACTGGTCCGTGGTCTTGGCGCCCGGCAGCGGGAAGAACAACTCGGCGTTGCCAATGATCTTCCGCCTGCCGCCCGTGGTGTTTCCGGCCGCGTCCTGCGGACCGAGCGAAGCCGTCTCGTAACCGCGCACAGACCCCACTCCGCCGCCATAATACGCCTTGAAGAAGGGTAACGGTTTGCCGCCGAGACCGCCGCCGTAGCCCAGCTCGCTGCGCAGCATCAGCACGGTATTGAGCGGCAGCGGCGTGAACCACTGGATCAGATAGTTCGTCTTGTAGTAGTACAGGTCGCCGAGCTGCGTTCCCATCTCGGCATACACGGTCTGCACCAGCCCGCGGCTCGGAAACAGGATACTGTCGCGGGTATCGCGCGACCAGCCGCCGCTCACGATGTAGCTGTTCGTGACCGACCCGAATTCCCGGACGAAGTCGACGTAAATCAGCGGGCTGCCGGGCGCAATCGACAGGTGCGTGTGCTCGTAGCGGAACCCCACCGTGATGACGTCCGTTTCGGTGATCGGGATGCCGAAGCCGACCGCCGCGCCGAAGGTCTCGGACGTGTACTGGGCGATCGGCAGCGAGGACGGGTTGAGGTTCCGGTCGTAGAGCTCGAAGCTGCGCGAGATGCCGTCCGCGGTCCAGTACGGCTCGACGTAGGTGAGCGCAATGTTGCGCCCGATGCGGCTGGTATTGAACGTTGCGGCGAGCGAGTTGCCGGTACCGAAGACGTTGTTCTGCGACACCGACCCAGTAAAGACCACGCCGTCCGCGCTGGAGTAGCCGACGCCGGCGAGGAGATTCCCCGTGGGTTTCTCGGTCACCGTTATGTCGAGATCGACCTGGTCCGGGCTGCCCGGCACCGACGGCGTCTCGATGTTGACGTCATCGAAGAAGTTGAGCCGTGTGATCCGTACCTTCGACCGCTCGATGCGCGTCGAGTCGTACCACGCCGACTCGAGCTGGCGCACTTCGCGCCGGATCACCTCGTCGCGCGTTTTCTGATTGCCGCTGACGTTGACTTTGCGCACGTAGATGCGCCGGCCGGCGTCGATGAAGAAAGTGAACGCTGCCGTGCGCTGCTCGCGATCGATCTCGGGTACCGCATTGACGTTGGCAAACGCGTAGCCATCGCTGCCGAGCCGGTCCGAGATCGCCTTCGTCGATAGGGTCAGCTTTGCGCGCGAATACACGTCGCCCGGCTTGACCTGGATGAGACGCAGCAGCTCGGCTTCGGGCAGAAGCAGCTCACCGGCCAGCCGCACGTCGGAGATGGTGAATTTCGGCCCCTCGGTGATGTTGACGGTGATGTAGATGTGCTCCTTGTCCGGCGTGATCGACACCTGCGTGGAGTCGACGAGAAACTCGAGGTAGCCGCGGTCGGTGTAGTAGCTGCGCAGCGTTTCCAGGTCCGCCTGCAGCTTCTGCTTCGAATACTGATCGTTCTTGGTGTACCAGGTGAACCAACCCGACGTCGACAACTGCATCTGGGAGATGAGCGTGCTCTCGGGGAACACGGTCGCGCCGACGAGGTTGATGCTCGCGATCTTCGCGACCTCGCCCTCCTCGACCGTGAAGTTGATCGCGACCCG
The DNA here is from genome assembly GCA_035501215.1 of Casimicrobiaceae bacterium. Lineage (GTDB taxonomy): Bacteria > Pseudomonadota > Gammaproteobacteria > Burkholderiales > Casimicrobiaceae > PALSA-1003. Next base: position 10,051 of record DATJWL010000010.1, on the reverse strand, counting down.
GTTGCGCTCCTGCGGCGTTACGGTCGTGGTCACCGTCATCGCGTAATAGCCGCGATTGATGTACTGGCGCTTCAATTCCTGCTCGGCTCGATCGAGCGCTGACCGGTCGAAGATGCGCGCGTCGGCCACCCCGATGTCCTTCAACGCCTTCTTCAGCGTGTCCTTGTCGAATTCCTTTACGCCGACGATATCGATCTGGCTGATCGTCGGACGCTCCTGCACGGAGACGACCAGCACGTCGCCCTCAACGTCGAGGCGCACGTCGCGAAAAAACCCGGTTGCGTACAGCGCCTTGATCGCTTCGGAGGCTTTCTCGTTGTCGACGCGGTCGCCGACCTTGATCGGCAGATAGTTGAACACCGTGCCTGCGTCGGTGCGCTGCACGCCTTCGACGCGGATGTCCCTGACCGTAAAGGGATCGAAGGCGAGCGCCGGGAGCGCCCACCAGGCAGCGAGGCACGCGAGGAGCAGTGCCCACCGCCCAACGCCCGCTCGCACGTCGCGGGCGTCAGAGCAAACGCGAAAGATCATTGAATAGCGCCAAAGCCATCAGCAAGGCCAGGACGGCCATGCCGATGCGCTGGCCGACCTCGAGAACGCGGTCGGAAACGGGACTGCCTTTGAAAATCTCGACGAGATAATACAACAAGTGTCCGCCATCGAGTAACGGCACGGGCAGGAGGTTCAGCACACCGAGGCTGATGCTGATCAGCGCGAGATAACCAATGAAGGTGAGCACTCCGGCCTGCGCCGATTGTCCAGCGTAATCGGCCATCGTCAGCGGGCCGCTGATGTTCTTGAGCGACGCATCGCCGGTGATGATGCGGCCGAGCATCTTCACGGTGAAGACCGACAGCTCCCAGGTTTTCCTTGCGCCCTGGATAAGCGAGCCGATCGGACCGTAGCGCACGGTGACGGAGAGCGCCTGCAGAGTGTCCGGGTCGATGGACAGACGCATGCCGGCGAGTCCGATCGTGCGGCCGCCCTGCTCGCTCGCCTCCGGCGTCAATTCGGTCTCGAGCTCTTTTCCATCGCGACGGATCGTGAAGCGCAGCACTTCTCCGGGATGGGCGTTGGTTATCGCCGCGACGTCGGAGGGCGAGCGCGTCGGCTTGCCATTGATGGCGAGCACGGCGTCGCCGCCGCGAAGTCCCGCGGTCTCCGCGGGTTTTCCGGGCAGAACATCGCGCACCAGCGGGGCGCCGAGATCGATCTTGAGCCCGAGCACGCCGAGATAGTTGCCTTCCCAGTCGGCCGAGGTGAGCGACCCGAGCGGCAGAACGCGCGTCGACGATGCGCCGTTGGGTTGATTGAGGGTGAGCGTCACGCGCTCGGCGCCGGTCGCGCGCAGCAGGCGCCAGCGCAAGTCCTGCCACGAGCGCACCGCATCGCCGTCCACCGCGGTGACGACGTCGCCGCTCGCGAGCCCGGCCTCCGCCGCAGGCGAGCCTGCCGGAGGATCCGCAAGGATGGCGCGCTGGCCCGTGACGCCGGCGAGGTAAGTGCCGGAGAGGAGCAGCACGGCGAGCAGGAGATTGGCGAGCGGTCCGGCAGCGACGATCGCGCTGCGCTTCCACACGTTCTGCCGGTTGAACGCTCGCGGGAGATCTGCCGCGGGAACAGGACCCTCGCGCTCGTCGGCCATCTTCACGTAGCCGCCGAGCGGAACGGCGGAAATGGCCCATTCCGTCCCGTCGGATCCGAGCTGTCGCGACCAGATCACGCGACCGAAGCCGATGGAGAAGCGCAGGACCTTCACGCCCGCGAGTCGCGCGACGACGTAGTGGCCCAGCTCGTGAAAGGTGATGAGCAGCCCGAGCGTCACCACGAAGGCGAGGATTTTCTGAGCGATGTCGATCATGCGGTCAGCGGGTGTTCTTCAGTGAGCCCGCGAGCGAGCGAACGCGCCGCGCGGTCGGCCTCGAGCGCATCCTCGAGCGAAGCGATCGTGCAGGCGGGGAAGCGCGAGAGCGTCTCCGCGCACACGTCTGGAATGTCGAGGAAGCCGAGGCGTCTTTCGAGGAAGGCGCCGACGGCAACTTCATTCGCGGCGTTGAGCACAGCCGGTGCGCTGCCGCCCGCGGCGAGCGCCTGATAAGCCAGCTCGATGCACGGAAAACGCTGGCGATCAGGCGCCGCGAAGGTGAGCGCACCGACTTGCGCAAGATCGAGCGGAGACACGCCGGCCGCGACGCGCTCAGGCCACGCGAGCGCCTGCGCGAGCGGCGTGCGCATGTCGGGATGCGAGAGCTGGGCGAGCACCGAGCCGTCGAGATATTCCACCAGCGAGTGCACGATGCTTTCCGGATGGATAACCACCTCGATCTCGCCGCGCGCGCAGCCAAAGAGCCAATGCGCCTCGATGACTTCCAGGCCCTTGTTCATCATCGTCGCGGAGTCCACCGAGATCTTCCGACCCATGCGCCAGCGCGGGTGCGCGCAGGCTTCGTCCGGCGTGACGTGCGCGAGCTCGGCCTGCGTCCTCGACCAGAAAGGACCGCCAGAGGCCGTGAGCAGGATGCGGCGCACGCCGGCAGGCTTGCATCCGCTCGGAGCCTGCGCGGGAAGGCACTGGAAGATCGCGTTGTGCTCGCTGTCGATCGGCAGCAGCAGCGCGCCACCACTGCGCGCCGCCTCGATGAACAGATCCCCTGCCAGCACCAGCGTTTCCTTGTTCGCGAGCAGGATGCGCTTGCCCGCGCGCGCTGCCGCGAGCGTGGGCGCGAGTCCCGCGGCGCCGACGATCGCCGCGATCACGGTATCGGCTTCGGGAAGCGTGGCGACCTCGAGCAGACCGTCGACGCCGGCGAGAACACGCGTCGGCAAGCCCTCGCGCTCGACCGCAGCTTCGAAGTCGAGCGCCGCCTTCGTGTCGAGAAGCGCGGCGTAGGGCGGACGAAAGCGTCGCGCAAGGTCGAGCAGCGCTTCCCACTTGCGGTTGGCCGCGAGAGCGGTCAGGCAGAAGCGATCGGGATGCCGCGCGATCACGTCGAGCGCCGATGCACCGACCGACCCCGTCGCGCCGAGGATCGTGATCTGCCGCTGATTCTGCATCGCGCTCATCGTAGCGCGTATTGCACGAAGAGTGCAGCCGCAGGCATCGCGGGCAGCAGCGCGTCGATGCGATCGAGGATGCCACCGTGTCCCGGCAGCAGTTTCCCGCTATCCTTCACGCCGCGCCGGCGCTTGAGAAACGATTCGAAAAGATCGCCGACGATGGAAAGTGCCGTCAGAGCAAGGATCACCGCGACCCAAGCAAGCGCCGCCACGGCGGAAAGCTCGCGTGCGTAGCCGGCCTCCGGCGCGAATTGCGTAAGCACGACAGCATAGACGCCGGTCGCAAGGAGCGCGCCGTAAACGCCCTCCCATGTCTTGCCCGGGCTGATTGTCGCCGCCAGACGGCGCGCACCGAACGCGCGGCCGGCGAAGTACGCGGCGGTATCCGCAATCCATACGACCGCCATCAGTGCCAACAGCATCCACGGCGAGCGCGCCCGGAGCTGCACGACTGCAACCCAGGCTGCGATGAGCACGAGCCAGCCCACGAGGGCCAGCGCGATCTTCGAATCGACGCGCCAGTTTCCCGCCAGCCAGGCCGGCGCGATGAGCACCCAGAACAGGGTCGCGAATCCGCATACGGCGAGGGGCACGGTATCGGGCCAGCCCGACTGAGGCTCGAAGCCGCTCGCGCGAGTGAACAACAATCCGAAGCCGGTGAGAAAGGTTCCGGCAGCGAACGGAAGCCAGGCGCGCTGCGGGTAGCCGGCGAGATCCGCCCATTCGATCGCCGCGAGTGCCACCACGACGAGGCTCACGATGCCCCAGCCCCGCGGCCCGAGCAGGAACAGCGCAGCGAGCGTGAGCGGAACGAGCACCGCCGCGGTGACGATGCGGATCCGGAGCATCAGGGCCTGTTCGCGTTTGCGCCCATAGCATTGACAGGCCCTAGCCTGGTTGATGCTCCGCCGCTCGGACTTGTTCGCTGGTTCGTCCGAAACGGCGTTCGCGCTGCTGGTACGAGGCGATCGCTGCGTCGAGCGCGCCGGCGTCAAAGTCAGGCCAGAGGAGATCGGTGAAATAGAATTCGGTATAGGCAAGCTGCCAGAGCAGAAAGTTCGAGATGCGCTGCTCGCCGCCGGTACGGATGAACAGATCGGGCTCCGGCGCATAGGCCATCGACAGATAAGGCTCGATCGCTTCCGGCTCGAATCCCGCGGCCGCTTCGGGGTGTGCCGCGATCAGCTTGCGCGCGGCCTGGGCGATGTCCCAGCGGCCGCCGTAGTTGGCGGCGATCGTGAGCGTGAGACGGGTATGCCCGGCGGTGAGCGCTTCGCCGGCTTCGATCAACGCGCGGATGCGCGGCTCGAAGCGGGAAGTGTCGCCGATGACTCGAAAGCGGATCTCGTTCTCGTCGAGTTTGCCCACCTCCTGCTCGAGCGCACGCAGGAAGAGCTGCATCAGGATCGAAACTTCATCGGGGGGCCGGCGCCAGTTCTCGCTCGAGAATGCGAACAGGGTGAGGAACTCGACCCCGTGCTCGATGCAGGCGCGCACCGTCGAGCGCACCGTTTCCACGCCTTTGCGGTGTCCCGCCACACGCGGCAGCAGCCGCTGCTTGGCCCAGCGGCCGTTGCCGTCCATGATGATCGCGATATGCCGCGGGACGGAGGCGGGCTCGGGAATCTCGCGCGTGGAACTGTTGAACATCACACCGCCAGCAGGTCTGCTTCCTTGCCTTGCAGAACCTTGTCGATCTCGGCGATGTAGCGGTCGGTGAGTTTCTGCACGTCGGTCTGCGCGTGGCGCTCCTGGTCCTCGGAGACCTTGTGTTCCTTCAACAGCTTCTTCAAATGCTCGTTGGCATCGCGGCGAATGTTGCGCACGGCCACGCGCGCGTTCTCCGCCTCGTGGCGGACGACCTTGATCAATTCCTTGCGACGCTCCTCGGTCAGCGCCGGCATCGGCACGCGGATCACGTCGCCGGAGGTCGCGGGGTTGAGCCCCAGGTCGGAATCGCGGATTGCCTTTTCGACCACGGCGACCATCTTCTTCTCCCACGGTTGCACAGCGATGGTGTGCGCGTCGCCGAGCGTCACGTTGGCGACCTGGTTGATCGGCATCATCGAGCCGTAGTAATCGACCCGGATGTGATCGAGGAGTCCCGTGTGTGCGCGCCCGGTGCGCACCTTCTGATAATCGTGCCTGAGGGTCTCCAGCGTCTTGTGCATCTTCTGCTCGGCGGATTTCTTTACCTCGTCGATCATCGTCAGCAACCCTCCTTGCCTAACATTGAACGAGCGTGCCCTCGTCCCCACCCATCACCACGCGCTTGAGCGCGCCGGGAACGTAGATGCTGAACACTTTGAGCAGCATGTTCTGGTCGCGGCACAGCGCGAGCGCCGTGGCATCCATCACCCTTAGGTTCTTGACGATCGCCTCGTCGAACGTGAGCGTCGGGTAGCGCTTCGCGCTCGGGTCGCGCTTGGGGTCCGAGGTATACACCCCGTCGACCTTGGTCGCCTTGAGCACGATGTCCACGCCCATCTCGCGCCCGCGCAGGGCAGCCGCCGTGTCAGTCGTGAAGAACGGGTTGCCGGTACCGGCCGCGAAGATGACGACCTTGTTTTCCTCGAGGTAGCGCAGCGCCTTGCCGCGGATATAGGGCTCGGCGACCTGCTCGATGGAAAGTGCGGACTGCACGCGGGAGACAAGCCCGGCACGGCGCATCGCATCCTGAAGCGCGAGCGCATTCATGAGCGTGGCGAGCATACCCATGTAGTCGGCCGTTGCGCGGTCCATGCCCGCCGCACCCGGCGCGACGCCGCGGAAGATGTTGCCGCCGCCGATCACGATCGCGACCTGCACGCCGAGCTGCACCACCTCGGCGATTTCGGCCACGATGCGATCGATGACCTCGCGGTTGATGCCGTAGGCGTCGTCGCCCATCAGCGCCTCGCCCGATAGCTTGAGCAGAATCCGCTTGTAGACGGGCGCCGCGCGCGCCGCGGGAGCCACGCCATGCAGGGTCGCGACGTTGGGCGCAGTGGTCTGTACGGTCATGGCTTTCGCTCCCCTGGGCAAATTGATCCCTGCGCCTGGTCGCCCTCTGGATCAGGCAGTCTTCGCCATTGCCGCCACCTCGGCGGCGAAGTCATCCTTTTTTCGCTCGATCCCTTGCCCGACGACGTACAGGCTGAAGCCGTGCACCGTCGCGCCGCGCGACTTGAGCAGCTCGCCGACCGTCTGCTTGCCGTCCCCCTTCACGAACGGCTGGGCAAGCAAGGTCACCTCCGACAGGTACTTGGCGACCGCGCCGTCCACCATCTTCTTGACGATGTCGGCCGGCTTGCCGGATTCGGCTGCGCGCGCAGCCGCGATCTCGCGTTCCTTGTCGACAATCTGCGACGGCACGCCGGCCTTGTCGACTGCGAGCGGCTTCGTCGGCGTGCCGGCGATGTGCATCGCGAGGTCCTTGCCGAGCGGCGCGTCACCGCCGGAAATGTCGACCAGCACGCCGATCTTCACGCCGTGCGCGTAGGAGGCGAGCGTTCCCTTCGCCTCGCGGCGCACGAAGCGCCGGATCGACATGTTCTCTCCGATCTTCTGGACCAGCGCCACCCGCCGCGATTCGATCGTTTCGCCCGAAGCGAGCTTTCGTTCACCGAGCGAAGCGACATCGGACGGATTCTTGTGGGCCACCACCTGCGCGATCTCCGCAGCAAGGGCCTTGAAGTCATCATTGCGGGCGACGAAGTCGGTCTCGCAATTGAGCTCGACCATGGCGCCTGTCTTCGCGTCCGGTGCGACCCACAGACCGATCACGCCTTCCGCGGCGATGCGCCCTGCCGTCTTCATGGCCTTGGCGCCGGACTTGATGCGCAGCAGATCCTCCGCCTTCCCCGGATCGCCACCCGCTTCGATGAGCGCTTTCTTGCAATCCATCATCGGCAGCCCGGTGCGGCTGCGCAGGTCCATCACCATGCTTGCGGTCACTTCCGCCATGCTGTGCTGCTCCTCGTGCAGAGAAGGGCTTTCGCCCCGCGATGGGTCAACGGGCCGCTTCGTCCCCCGACACTTCGACGAACTCGTCCGCCTGGACGATTTCCTGGATCACCTGGCTGCGTCCTTCGAGAATCGCGTCGGCGATGCCGCGCGCGTAAAGGCGGATCGCGCGGCTCGAGTCGTCGTTCCCCGGGATGACGTAGGCGATCCCGTCGGGCGAGTGGTTCGTGTCGACGACGCCGACGATCGGGATCTTGAGCTTCTTGGCCTCGGTCACGGCGATCTTCTGGTAACCGACGTCGATGACAAACAGCGCGTCGGGCAGCGCAGTCATCTCCTTGATGCCGCCGAGACTGCGATTGAGCTTGTCCATCTCGCGCTGGAGCGTGAGCGCCTCGCGCTTGCTCATCTTCTCGAAGGTGCCGTCCTGCGCCATCGCCTCGAGGTCCTTGAGGCGCTTGATCGAAGCCTTGACCGTCTTGAAGTTGGTCAGCATGCCGCCGAGCCAGCGATGATCGACGTAGGGCATGGTGGCGCGCTGCGCTTCCTCGGCGATGATATCGCGCGCCTGCCGCTTGGTGCCTACAAACAGGATCGTGCCGCGATTGGCGGCGAGCTGGCGGACGTACTTCATCGCCTCTTGGTACATCGCCATCGTCTTCTCTAGGTTGACGATGTGGATCTTGTTGCGCTGGCCGAAGATGTAATCCGCCATCTTCGGGTTCCAGTACCGCGTCTGGTGGCCGAAATGGACCCCGGCCTCCAGCATTTGACGCATCGTGACCGACATCACTACACTCCTTGTCAGGGTTGAGCCTCGATCCGCCACCGGGCCCGGCTTCGATGCCGGGCACCCTGAACGGGCAGATCTGCGAATTGCCCGGCCGCCGCGCCCTCGAGTGAGTTCGAACGGGGGTCGCCGACCGAGCTAACTGCACATTTTAGCATAGTTTTTCCGGTGTCCGCCCAGCGCTGCCCGCTCGATCACAGGCGCATCCCCGACGCGTGATGACCCATTGGCACGAAGCGCTTTCCACCCGTGGCGCGAGCTTTGACGGCTCCGTGGTTTCCGGGTTCGGCGATCCCGCCGCCGAGTTTGCCGCGGCGCGCGATGCTGCGGCTCTCTGCGACCTCGCGCCGGTCGCGGCCTTGCGTATCGCCGGTCCCGACGCGGAAGCCTTTCTTCAGGGTCAGTTCACCAACGACGTGTCGGCGCTCGCTCCCGGCGCGACCCAGTATTCGGCGTGGTGCTCGCCCAAGGGGCGCGTGCTTGCGAACTTCCTCCTGCGGCGAATCGACGCCACGAGCTTCGAGCTGCTGCTGCCCGCGCCGCTGCTCGCGCCGATTCGCAAGCGGCTCGGCATGTTCGTGCTGCGCGCAAAGGTCGCGCTCGACGACGCGAGCGCGACAAGCGTGCGCATCGGCATCGCCGGCCCGGCGGCGCGGCAGGCGGTCGAATCGCTAGGCGTCGGCGCGCCGCCCATGTACCGGTCAGTGGCCCTAACTGGAGGGGCGCTGTTTCAGGTGCCGGGAAGGCGCTTCGTGGTCATCGTCGCGCCGGAGAGCGCGGCGTCATGCTGGGATCGACTGGCCGAACGCGCGCGTCCTGCGGGCTTCGAGTGCTGGAGGTGGCTTACCATCCGGGCCGGCGTGCCCGTGATTCTTCCCGCCACGCAGGATCAGTTCATTCCGCAGGCGATCAACCTGGACGCGCTTGCCGGCGTCAGCTTCCAGAAGGGTTGCTACACCGGGCAGGAGATCGTCGCGCGAACGCAGTATCTCGGGCGACTCAAGGAACGCATGGTGCTCGCGCACGCGGAAGCGACCACGATCGCGCCGGGGACGCGCCTGTTCAACAGCAGCTTCGGCGATCAGCCGTGCGGATCGCTGCTCAACGCGGCGAGCGCGCCGGGCGGCGGGACGGACTTTCTGGCCGTGTGCCAGGTCGCGGCCTCGGCGAGCGGCGACGTGCGCCTCGGCGCGGCCGACGGCGTGCCGCTATCGCTGCTGCCCTTGCCTTACGAGCTGCCGGCTTCTTCCGGTGCCGCGCGCGTGCATCGATCGACCTTGAATCGGCCGTGACGTGTGCCTCGCGCTGATCGCTCTTGCGGCGCATCCGCGGCTGCCACTCGTCATCGCCGCCAACCGCGACGAATTCCATGAGCGCGCCGCGGAGCCCGCGCATTGCTGGGCGTCCGGCATCATCGCAGGCGTGGATCGGCTGGGCGGCGGAACCTGGTTCGGCGTCGCGCAGATGGGACGCTGGGCGCTCGTCACCAACTATCGCGAAGGTGTGCCGCGCGACCCAAAGGCGCCGTCGCGCGGCGAGCTGGTGACGCGCGCGCTCTCCGAGGACGCGCGGCCGCTCGTCACCGCTGCAGCGATTGCCGGCGACGGCGAGCGGTACCACGGCTTCAATCTGCTGCTCGGCGAAGGCACCGAGGCGGCCTACGCATCGAATCGCGCGAGCGGGGCGATCGCGCTCGGCCCGGGCGTGCACGGCCTCTCCAACCATCTGCTGGAAACTCCCTGGCCGAAAGTCGTGCGCAGCAAGGAGCGATTGGCGGCATGGCTCGCGACCGGGAGCGTCGATCTTGAGCCGCTGTTCGAGCTGCTCGCAGATCGCGCTCAGGCTGAACCGTCTGCTTTGCCCTCGACAGGCGTGGCGCCGGAATGGGAACGCTTGCTCTCGAGCTCCTTTATCGTCGATCCGCGCTACGGCACACGCTGCTCGACGGTCCTCGCAATCTCGGAGAGGGGCCGCGCGCGCTTCGTCGAGCGCAGCTTCGATTCCGTCGGCCGCCGAACCGGAGAGGCGAGCTTCGAGTTCGATCTGGAACGGCGCTCCACGCGACGTTGACGCTCACGCCGCCAGGTTAGGTTCGGCGATCATTTTCCGGTCGCTAGATGTGGAGTCTCAACAGGTTGTCCCCATCGATGCTCAATCGGCTGATGGGCGGACGTCCGGCCAAGGCTGAATGTGGCCGATGCCAGTTATAGCGATGCAGCCATTCTGCCAAATACGCCGTTCGTTCCCGCGAGTGTCGAT
>DATJWL010000009.1:0-5602 GCA_035501215.1 Casimicrobiaceae bacterium | reverse complement strand
GGCGCCTGTAGGTCTCCTCGCGCATCCTGTCCCAGCCCTGATCGAACTTGCCCTTGAAGCGGGCGATCCAGTCCGGCGGGGCTTGCTGGGGCGCATGCGTCGAGCCAGGCGCGTAGTAGACGAAGAACGGCTGATCGGGCGCGGCCGCATTGAGGTCGCGCATGTGCTTGATCGCCTCGTCCGCCATGTCGGTCGTGAGGTTGTAGTCTTTCCTCCCGACCCACGGGAAGATCTGGGTGTGATCGCGGAAGAGATACGGCTGCCATTGGTCGGTTTCGCCGCCCATGAAGCCGTAGAAATACTGGAAGCCCATGCCCGACGGCCATTGGTCGAACGGACCGGAAACGCTGTATTGGAAGCCGGGCGTGTTGTGATTCTTGCCGAACCACGACGTCGCATAGCCGTTTTCAGCGAGGATCCTGCCGATCGTCGCGTTCTCCGGCCCGATGATCGAGTCGTAGCCTGGATAACCCGTCGACAGCTCCGAGATCACGCCGAAGCCCACGGCGTGGTGATTGCGTCCCGTGATCAATGCGGCCCGCGTGGGCGAGCACAGCGCGGTCGAGTGGAACTGCGTGTAGCGCAACCCCGCCTTGGCGATCCGGTCGAGTGCCGGCGTCGGGATCACGCCGCCGAAGGTGCCGGGCACGCCGTAGCCCTGATCGTCGGTCATGATGAGGAGCACGTTCGGCGCGCCTTTCGGCGGCACCACGCGCGGCGGCCACCACGGCGTGGAATCCTTGGCGCTCTCCTTGATCACGCCGCCGAATTTCGGAGGCGGCGGCGGGAGCTGGTTGCCGGGTATGGTGGTCGTGGCACTGGGCGAGCCCAGCTCGCCCGTGACCTGCTGGGCGGTGGCCGGCGCCGCCGCAACCATTGCAGCGAGCAGCAGCGCCGCCGCTTCCGCGGCGTGGTTCGCGTTTCTCGATCTCGGCTTCATGCTCGATAACCCCCGTGCTCGCAAGACGTGAAAGTGATCGTGTGCGGGATCTACGGAATCATTCCGCATTCGAACATCTTGTTCGCGATGGGCCCGGCGACCTTGTCGAGGAAGGCGGTCCGCGCCTGCGGATCGTTCCTCAGGAATTGCACGGCGCGCTGCTCCTCCGGCGATTTCGGCTGACCCTTCTGCTGCCACAGCTGCTGGCAGCTCGCGCTCTGGTATTTCTGGATCACCTTGTTGGCGACCATGTCGAGGATCATGCCCTGGCCGCCGGCAAGACCCGCGGCGCACAGGGTAACGACGACGACCGCAATGCAAACGCGCTTGTTCATGAGGTGCTCCTTCGAAGGTGAGGGTGAACGACCGGCGCTTCGGGTGGCGGCCGCATTCAGGCCGGCCCGGACGGCGCCGTGGCGCTTCGGATCGCCGACAAGAGCGTGCCGGCATCGAACGGCTTGGTCAGATACGCTGCGGCGCCGAGACGCTGCGCCTCTTGCCGCACCCCCGGCGCGTCGTTGGCGGTGATGACGATGACCGGGGGCCGGGGACCGCGGGCACGCAACGCCGAGAGGAGCTCGAAGCCCGACATCGAGGGAAGCTTGAGGTCGCTGATGACACAGGCGACATGGTCGAGGTCGCCTCCGGCCAAGAACGCCTCCGCCGACCCGTAGGCCGTCGATTCGATGCCGGCGGCGCCCAGCAGCTCGCTGATGGCCTCTCGCATTCCCTCGTCGTCCTCGACCACGAGCACCGCCCCGCCTCCAACCATCCCCATCGCGAATCCTCGGCCTTTTCGTCCGCTTGTCGACCACGCCGAGCTGCGATGCGGATAGTCACGCAGCACCGGTTGCGAGGAAAGCGGTCGGAGGTGCAACGCCGTTGCACCAAGGGGCAAGGGATGCGGCGTAAAGGTCAGGCGTCCGCGTCGCGCAGCTCGCCCTTGATCCTGCCGAGCTCGGCCGCCGAGGAAACCCCCAGCTTTTCCATCAACTGCGCGCGATACGCCTTGACGGTGCGAAGTCCTATGCCGAGCTCGTCCGCGATCTGCTTGTTGAGCTTTCCGGCCACGATGCGATCGAAGATTTCCCGCTCGCGCGGGGTCAGCACCGCCAGGCGGCTTCTGTGCCGCAGCGCGCTTTCGCGCGCCGAGCGTTCGGAAGCGTCACGCGTCAGTGCGCGCGCAAGCGCGTCGAACAGGGTGTCGCGCTCGACCGGCTTTTCGAGGAAGTCGACCGCGCCCGCTTTCATCGCCCGCACGCTGGTAGGCACGTCCGCGTGCCCGGTCAGGAAGATCACTGGCAGCGCGATTCCATGGTGCGACAGCGCCGCTTGCAGCTCGAGTCCGGAGGGTCCCGGTAGGCGCACGTCGAGCAGGACGCAACCCGGACGATCGGGAAGCGGCTGCAGCAGGAACGCGCCCGTCGACGTGTAGCCGCGCGCCTCGAAGCCCGCCGCGTCGAGCAGCTCGAGAAGCGAGTCGCGCAGCGAGTCGTCGTCGTCGATGACGTGGACGAGCGGCTTCACGATCCTTCGACCACGGCGTGGGCCGCGAGCGAATCGATCGCGGGCAGTTCGACACGGAACACCGCGCCTTCGCCGGCGCCGCTCTCGGCCCAGATCCGTCCGCCGTGCGCTTCGACGATGGTTCGCGCGATCGACAATCCAAGCCCCATCCCGCGCGCCTTGGTGCTGAAGAACGAGTCGAAGAGCTTCCCTTCGTGACCGGCGGCGAGGCCGCGACCGCGATCGCACACGGTGATCGTGGCACTGTGCGCGAGCCTGTCGAGCGAGACGACGATCGCACGCCGGTCAGCGGGCAATCCGTCCGCGGCCTCCATGGCATTGATCAGGAGAATGATGACCACCTGTTGAATCTGGGTATGGTCCCCCAGCACGTACGCGGGCGTCGATGCAAGGCGGAGGTCGACGGTGCAGTCCCGCTGGCGCGCCTCCGTGCGCAGCAGCGTCACGGCATCGCCGACCGCCGCGCTGAGGTCGAGCCGCACGCGCTCCGGCTCCTGCTTGGCGAACAGCGCTCGCAACCGCCGGATGACCTCGCTGGCTCGCAAGTTGTCGCGCCGGATGCGCGCCACGATGCGCGTGAGATCGTCGCGGCGATCCGCGCCCGATTGCAGGATCAGGTCGGCGGCGTCCGCACTGGTCTGAACGGCCCCGAGCGGCTGGTTGATCTCGTGCGCGATCGAGGCCGTCAGCTCACCCGCAACCGCGAGGCGCGACGCATGCGCGAGCTCCATGCGCTGCCTCTGCACGGCGAGCTCCGCGCGTCGTCTGCGGCGGCGCTCGAGCAGCAGCGCGCCGATCAGCGCCGCCTGCAGCAGGATGATGGCGGCCGTCATGACGACCGCGCTTCGGTAAGCCTCCCAGAAGGTCGGCTCGCGGTAGCGGACTACGGTTCCCGGCGGGATCGCGGCTTCGTCGATTCCCCATCGCTTGACCTGGCGCCAATCGACCTGCAGCGATGTCGGCTCGATCTTCGGCAGGTGCATCTCGGAGACCGGTGCACCGGCGAGCAGCGCGTTGACGATACGCCCGGCCTCCTGTCCCATGCCCTCGAAGCTCGGCACGCGTCCGCCCACCACGCCGATTCCTATGAAACCGTCGAGCGGTCCGTAAACGGGCGCATTCGCCGACCCGGCGATCAGCGCGGCCGACTCGCGCGGACTGAATATCCGGCCGTCGGCGTCTTCGTAGTAGCCGGGCGTGAACACCACGGAGTCCGCGCCCAGCCCGCGCAGCCGCTGCAGCACCGAGGCGGTCGGGAGTCCCGTGAGAAACTCGACCGGAACGCTGCCGGAGACGAGCGGGACTTCGCGGCGCAGCCGCGCCTCCCAGCCGCGGTCCCGCTCGGCGGCGCCGGTCACGATCACGAGGCGCCGGGCCGCCGGGTGCCAGCGCAGCGCCTGCTCGATCGTGCCGGAGAAGTCGTACTCGATGGGGACGCCGATCGCGTCGGCGGGTAGCTTCGGGATTGAATCCAGGTGGGATTTGGAGACACCGACGTGCACGATCGGCGCCGGCCCCAACAGCTCCGCCCGGTGGCGCAGCAGGAAGTCGAAGGCATTGTCCGACACCGCGACGATCGCGCTCGGCGGCTGCGTGGCGTACTTCTCCCGCAGGTAGGTCGTCATGGTGCGCTCGTACGCCTCGCCGCCGAAGGCGGGCTGGTCGAGAAACTCGGAGAAGATCCGCACCGGCCGATCGGCCGTGCCGGCGATCGTCTCGCGAAGGCCGGCGTCGGCGGCGATGTTGCCCGGCGCCAGCCGATTGTTGGAATGGAGCACGAGCACGTTTCTCGGTTGCTCCGCAGTGGCGGCGTGGCCGAGCAGCAGCAACGCCACGGCCGCGAATCTGAGAAGCGGCGCAATGGCCGTTCGCCCAACTGCCGGTGGCGGGCGGGAGCTACTTCGCAAGCCCCAGCAACCTCGCCGAGCTCATATATTCGGCCGTGCGCTCCTTGAGGAACTTCGGCATCTGGTCGTAGCCGATGTCGGTCACCTCGAAGCCCAGCTCGAACATCTTGCGGCGCGAATCCGGGTCCTTGTTGATCGCGTCCATCATGTCCGAGATCTGCTTGCGCAGCTCCGGCGGCGTGCTCTTCGGCACGCCGATGCCGCGGTAGGCGCCGTCGACCCAATCTACACCGAGCTCGCGGAACGTCGGCACGTCGGGAAATTGCGGCAGCCGGCGGTCGCTGGCGACGGCGAGCATGCGCATCTTGCCCTTCTGCTGGATGGCGAGCGTGGAGTACGACATCGCCGCCGACACGTGACCGCCGAGGATCGACGACACCATGTCGCCCGTGCCCTTGAACGGCACGTACGTCGTCTTCACGGCGAAGTCGCGGTCGAAGCGCGCCCATGCCGCGTGATTGGCGCTGTTGGTGCCCGAGCCCGCGAAGGTGACCACCTCCGGCTTCTCGCGCGCCGCTTTGATGAGATCGTCGAGCGTCTTGAACGGACTGCTGTCGGCGACGATCACGGCGTCCGGCGTGTAATGGAAGAAGTAGACCGGGGTCGTGTCCTCGGTCTTGAAGTTGACCGTGCCTTCGAGCGGCTGCAGCACGATGTGCGGCAGGTTGACGCCCGTGATGGTGTAGCCGTCGCCCGGCGTACTGTTCATCTGCGACCAGGCGAGCCCGCCTCCGGCACCCGGCTTGTTGACGATGATCATGTCCTTACCGTACTTGGCCTTGAACACTTCCGCCTGCAGCCGCGCCGCGACGTCCGACTCGCCGCCGGGCGCGAACGGGATGACGTAGGTGATCACGCGGTCGGGCCACGCCGCGAGCGCCGCCGTGCAGGCGGCGAACGCAGCGAGCACCGTGCCGCGCTTGAGCCAATGCCGGATCGTCATCGGATGCGTCCTCATGGCCCGAACATGTTCACCGGCTGCGAGTTGATGAGGCATGGGTTCCAACACTGTCCCTGCGCGGCCGCGTTGATTAGCACCGAATACGTGTTCAGGTGCGGCGTGACGGCGTCGGATGGCGCGAAGCTCGCGGTGTTGTCCGCGTTGCGCAGGAGCACGAACGCCCGCACGGGCGTGCTCGGGAATACGCTGAAATTCACCCAGTTCAAGTTGTTGGTGTACGACTGGATGAAGCCGGTGGAGCTCATGATCACGGGGGCTTCGAAGAAC
>DATJWL010000008.1:0-10522 GCA_035501215.1 Casimicrobiaceae bacterium | reverse complement strand
GGTGTTGATCTGGCTCGGGGTGAAAGGTTCACTGGCCGTGTCGGTGAACCTGACCGGCAGCACGAGCACGTTATTCGTGGTCGGTGCCGCGGCGGGCTGGTCGAAGGCCGGCGCCGCCGGAGCGACGACCGTGATCGTGCTGGTGTCGAGCGAGAAACCGTCGGCCGCCGTCGAGCCCGAAGCGATCACCCGCATTCCGCGGCGGACGGATTCGGGGATGACCGCGAGCTTCATCGGCGTCGCTTGTCCATCGTCTCCGATGACGACGAGGTCGTAGCGTCCCTTGCCCCGCGCGAAATCGTCGACGTGGACGATCGTCAGCGTGCCCTCGACCGTCCTGCTCGCTCCCTGCTTCTCTCGCAGTGTCGGGGTCGGCGCTTGAGGCAGGACGTGCGCGTCCGTAACAAACAAGGTGTCGCCGGCGTTGCGGCCCACCGCTTCAGCGCGTGCCCCCGCGGGCAGGCTCTCCAGTCCGGACCCGACCAGCGCGATGCTCGTCCCGTCGTCAAGACGCAGGGCGACGTAGCGCTGAGTCTTGTTCGATACCCGATCCTCGACGACCAGGTCAGTCACGGTCCCGCCGACAACCACCGGAAGCGCGTCGGCGGCCGGAGCGGCGGGGCGAGCGAGCGCAGGATCCACGTCCTCGTGCGCATTGGCCGACAGAGCCGGCAAGACAAGCAGCACCGCAAGCGCGAAGGGCAGGGTGAATCGGGCTCCGGAATGCGCCACCAGACCGGAGCGCACGCGCGATCGCGCAAGAGCAGGTTTGGAGAAGGTCGGCATTGTTGTCTTATCCCTGAGGCGGCCGCGGGCGAAGGAGCCACGCGCCGCGCGATTATGACATTGTCCTAGTTTCCCATTATGACAGCGTCCTGATGCGACTCCCGGATTGCTAAAGCAAGAAGCGCGCAATCTCTGATGACCCGGCCGAGCTACAAAAAGAAGTCCACAAGCGCCGCCGCAGGGCAACGTCGAAGCAATGCTAAATTATAGCTATATTTCAGTGTGTTACTTCGCACTATTGCCATTTCGTGCGTTGCGAGGCGGGAAGGGCGCCCCGCGGCTACCGCTGGTGATGTGGACCACACCGGGCGGCGTCCGGACCCTGGACGGGCGCTCGCGCGCCCATTAGTGCCGTGGCAGGTCGGGTGCCCCTTTGGAACGTCAGAGACGCCAAACGGGCGACCCCAGAACGCGCGGGGCGAGGAACTCTGGCTGGCAGCGCGGGGTCAGCGTGGCTGGCCGTAGGTCCTGAACTTTTCGAGAACCACCGCCATCTCGGGCTCAGACAGTAGCGTCGGCTCGCCGATCTGCAACGCGCGCCAGTACTGCTCGGCAAGCGCCTCGACTTCGACCGCGAGCGCGAGCGCTGAGGCGAGGGTGGAGCCGACGGCGATCATGCCGTGGTTGGCGAGCAGACAGGCCTTGCGCGATTCGAGCGCGCGCAACGCATGATCCGACAGCGCCTGTGTGCCGAAAGTCGCATAGGGCGCGCAGCGGATGTCATTGCCTCCGGCCACTGCGATCATGTAGTGGAATGCCGGGATGCCGCGCCCGAGGCAGGCGAGCGTGGTGGCGAACGACGAATGCGCGTGAACGACCGCGCTCGCATCTGCGCGGGAAGCATAGATGTCGCGATGAAAGCGCCATTCCGACGAAGGCTGCCGCGGTCCTCGCGCCTCTCCTTCGAGCGTCATGGCCACGACGTCGTGCGGCTCAAGCGCGTCGTACGCGAGGCCGCTTGGCGTGATGAGAAAACCGTCCTCGATGCGCGCGCTTACGTTGCCGGACTTGCCGCGATTGATGCCGCGCGCGTTCATTGCCAATGCCGTCGCGATGATCTCGTGCCTGAGCTCGGCGTCGCTCATCGCGCTTGCTCGGGAAACAATGCGGCGATGGCCCGCCCATCTGCCGCACAAACGCCGCGCTCGGTGATGAGCCCGGTGAGAAGGCGCCCGGGCGTCACATCGAAGGCCGGGTTTGCGACCGCAGTGTCGGAAGGCGCAATCGCCTCGCCGCTCGACGGATGCAACACTTCCTGGGCGTCGCGCTCTTCGATCGGGATATCCTCGCCGGCGGCGAGCGTCCAGTCGAAGGTCGCCGACGGAACCGCGGCGTACATCGGAATTCCGTTGTCGCGCGCCGCGAGCGCCTTTTCGTAAGTGCCGACCTTGTTGCACACATCGCCGTTCCTCGTTACGCGGTCCGCGCCGACCAGCACGAGATCGACGCGGTGCTGTCGCATCAGCGCCGCGCCGGCGGCATCGACGATGAGCGTGAGCGGCACGCCTTGCTCGCGCAATTCCCAGGCTGTGAGCCGCGCACCCTGCAGCCGCGGCCGCGTTTCGCTGACCCAGACGTGGATCGGGATGCCGGCGGCGCGCGCGAGATAGATCGGCGCCGTGGCGGTTCCCCAACCGAGCGTGGCGAGCGCGCCGGCGTTGCAGTGGGTGAGGATCTGCACCGGGTCGTGACCTCGCGCCGATAGCGCTTCGATGATGCGCAGCCCGTGCTCGCCGAGCGCGCGGTTGGCGGCGACGTCCTCGGCGGCGATGGCGTCGGCTTCGTCCCAAGCTGCAGCCGCGCGCGCTGCGGGCGCAAGCGGCGCGACCTTCGCCCGCACGCGATCGAGCGCCCAGCGCAGGTTGACCGCCGTGGGGCGTGTAGCCAGCAGGAGCGATCGCGCTTGTTCGAGTCCGGCGTCGGACGCATCGCTCGCAAGCGCGAGCGCGAGGCCGTAGGCGGCCGTCGCGCCGATGAGCGGCGCACCGCGCACCTGCATCGTGCGAATCGCGCGGGCGGCGTCTGCCGCCGAAGCGAGCCTCATCCTGACGTACTGGTGCGGCAAGCGCGTCTGATCAACGATCTCGACTGCGTCGCGATCGGGCAAGGGGCGCAGCGTCTTGAGGTCCGGGGTCTCCACGCGACGGTAATACGCTGAAGCGCTTTAGCTTGGCGGCACTCCAGTTTAGCGAACGCCTTCAGCGGTGGGGCTGTTGGTGCCTAGCCGCCGATCGATCTCGGCGCATTCCTGCCACACTCCTTCGCTGGGAATAGCCGTAGGGGGCATGAACCGGCCAAGATCCACGCCTGCGCAGCGGAGCCGCCAAAGGAGATAGGGATGGTGGCCGATAAGGTTCTGGCGGTAATACAGCGTGTGTGCGCCATTTGTCCCATACGGGCGCTTCAGGAGCCGCTGCAGAATCTGCCGGTCGCCACCCGTTCCTCCCGCGTAGCGCGTCATTGCCCATTCCGGGAACACGTCGTGACATGCGAGTTTGTCAATAAGGAAGCAGTTGGTGTCGACGAATCCACCCTGTGAATCGGCATAGACGCCGCGGCCGGGCCCCACGGATTCCCAGGTATCCGGGCACAGCATCTCCCCGGTTGGAGCATCGACAAAGTATCGCAACGAGAAAGCCCAGTCCCTGCCGGCAATTGCGGCGAGCAGGGTCGTCAGATGATCGGGTGCATACCAGTTGTCGTCGTCGAGATAGGTAACATAGCGGCTGTTCGCTGCATAGCTCAAGATCGACTTGAGCGCGCCGCCGTAATGGCTGGGGTAAAGACCGCCGTGGCGCTGCGACGTCGAGTAACCCAGGTCGACCACGGTAACGGCAACATTAGACGGCCGCTCGCCGATGAGTTGGTCGAGCACGCTACGTTCGCCCTGCCAACGATCGATCCCGATCAGCACCTGGATACGGCCCGCAAAACGCTGCTGGTAGATCGAGCGCAGCGCTTGCGCAAACGTGGATCGTACGATTGTTACCATCACGACGCCGACATCGAAGGGGGTCTGGAGATCGTCTACCATGCTGTCGGTTCAGCTGCGTCAGACTGGAAGACTGGCTTTGCAACGGATTTGAGGACCCGGGCCGGGGCACCGACCACAACCACATTCGCTGGAACGTCATCCAGCACGGTGCTCCCCGCCCCGATCACGGCGTTGTCACCAACGACGAGGCGCTCGATCAAGGTTGCACCAATGCCAACCGTGACGCCGCGTCCGAGCCTCGACAGCCCGCCGACGTTGCTCCCCGGTTGAATTCGGCTGAAGCTGCCAATGCTTGTGTCATGGCCGATTGTGGCCCCGCGATTGATGAACACATGCTCGTCGATGGCTGCACCTGCCGCGATAACGCTCCGCGCACCTACGAATGTCCCGGCACCGATCGTGGCGAGTGGCGAGACGTAGGCGGTCGGGTGCACCAGGGTATGAAACCGAAGGTCAAAGCGGTCCTGCAATTCTCCCGCGAGCCTGGCGCGCGTCGGCGTGGTCGGGCCGAGGAGATACACCTCGCCTGCAGCCGGCCGGAATGCATGGAGGGGCTCGATAACCGGCGGCGGGCAGATGGGTGCGAGTCGGGCCGCGCGCACTGCCACGGGGATGCTGCGTTCGCTGCTGTCTTCGGGGAGGTCAATGACTACTTTGGCAGGGACAAGATGGTTGGCCAGGGCGCAATCGAAAAGGTCGGAGACGATATTGCTCGCTCCGAAGATCACCAGTCGAAGTCTTTCTTCGCTGACGTTCATCCGTGACCGATCCTCGATACCCGTTCCCGGGCCGATCATATCGCGACCGCTGCGATGGTAGCCAGCACCGAAACGAAGGCTCCTCCTTTCGGCTCAAAATCTTCGCGCTATTTCAGCACCTGGACGATGTTGTTGAAATCGTCGGTCCACAGAGGAAGATCGGAGCGAAGGTCGATCGCTTCCGACACCTCGTCGATCGCCGGGACGTCAAGTGTCGCGTTCGAGTCGGACAGAAGCACCCAATCGCTGCGGCTCGCGAGCGCATCGTCGCCGTCGTCGGCAACGAGGACCGCCCGGAGGCCGTGCGCCTCCGCGAGCTTCCGCACGACCGGAACCAGGTCGAGGTAACGATTGGTGAGGTGGAACGCGATGATGCCGCCCGGCCTCACGTGTCTGCGATAGACGGCGAGCGCTTCGGTCGTGATGAGATGCACCGGGATCGCGTCGCTCGAGAAAGCGTCGATCGCGAGTAGATCGAAGCCCTGCGGCGGTTCGCGTTCGAGACTGAGCCGCGCATCGCCAAGAGCGATCTCGATCGTCGCCTCGCTGGTGCGGAGAAAGCTGAAGTCGCGCCGCGCGACACCGACCACCGCAGGGTTGATGTCGTAGAAGCGGTAGACGTCGCCCTTGCTGCCGTAGGTTGCGATCGTTCCCGCCCCGAGTCCGATAACGCCGACCTTGAGTGGCTTGAGTGACGGATGCATCGACTCGATCGCGCGGCCGACTCCCGAGGATGCCGTGTAGTAGGTTGTCGCCTGCCGCTCGAGCTTCGGATCCAGGTACTGCGTGCCGTGCAGAATCGTTCCATGGATGAGCGAGCGGTGATAAGTGGGCGTCCCCTGGTCGAACTCCTGCACGCGCAGCACGCCATAGAAATTGCGCGTCGCGAAGACGGTCGAGTCGTAGAACTCGCGGATGGCCCAGGCATTGCCGCCGAGAGAGAAAAGCAGCGCCAGTGACGCAAGCGTCACGAAAACGAGATGCTGCCGGCGCAACTGGAAGACGAGCAAGGCTGCGCAGACCACGAGCCCGAAGCCCAGCTCGAAGTACGCCGGCAGCACGACGGGCGCGAGCAATCCGACCAGTGCCGAGCCGGCGGCGCCACCGAGCGAGACCATCAGATAGAAGCGCGTCAGATGGCGCGGCGCGGGCTTCAGCCGCGCCAGCTCACCGTGGCAGAACATGCAGGCGAGGAAAAGTCCGGCGCAAAACACGCCGATCTGCAGCTCCAGCCTGTGGACGAGGCTGCGGTCGGCGAGCGTGAACGCCATCACACCGAGGCCCGCGGCGAGCATCGCGGCGAAGAGCTCGCGCCGGTACCACCCGGTACTGTCGAAGCACAGGATGAAGGTCAAAAGATAGATCGAGAGCGGCACGATCCACAAGAGAGGAATCGACGCGATGTTCTGGCAGATGTGGTTCGATACCGCGAGAAGCAGGAAGGAGCCCGTGGCCGCCAGCGCGACCCAGAGCACCTGTCGGCCGACGGTCGGGGGCGGCTCGTTCGCGGTGCCGTCTCCGATCGGCACGACCGCCATCGCCGGACGCGGCGCTCGCAGGCTGAACCACGCCGATGCTGCCGTCAGCAAAGCGAAGGCGACAAAGGCCGCCGACCATCCGTAGGACTGTGCTCGCGTGGCTACTCGCGGCTCGAGCACGAAGGGATAGCCGACGAGCGCAAGCATCGAGGCCAGGTTCGACAACGCGAACAGACGATACGGGCTGCGGCCGGGGAAGCTCCGCGCGAACCATGCCTGCACCAGCGGGCTCGTCGTCGAGAGCAGAAAATACGGCAACCCGATCGTCGCGGCGAGAAGTCCGAGGATC
Source organism: Casimicrobiaceae bacterium (assembly GCA_035501215.1). Lineage (GTDB taxonomy): Bacteria > Pseudomonadota > Gammaproteobacteria > Burkholderiales > Casimicrobiaceae > PALSA-1003. Next base: position 4,156 of record DATJWL010000008.1, on the reverse strand, counting down.
AAAAGCGACGGATTCTCGCTACCGAGCGGTTTCCAGTGCGCTGCAGGAATGATGGGCAGCAGCAGGCAGCTCGCGGCCAGCAGCAGCGTGTGCATTCCGGCTTGCGCCCGCACGGAAAGGCGTCGCACGACGAAGTCCGAGTATGCATAACCTACGAGAAGCGTCGTCTGGAAGAAGACGAGACAAGTGGTCCATACCGTGGCCGATCCGCCGAACCACGGCAGGATCTGCTTGGCGATGATGGGCTGGACCAGGAACAGCAGGAACGCGCTGCAGAAGATCGTGATCGCGTAAAGCAGCATGACTCGAGTTCGCCGGCGTTGTTGCCGGCGCGCTCGCGCGCAGGCACGGGCATTCTACGGCACTCCTTCTTCCCGAGGGGGAGCCTGGGGGTCAAGGCCGCTATAATGGCGTTGCTTCACTCCCACCGCTAACGTTCCCTACGATGCCCCGCACCGCCACGGCCACACCATGACAGCGCGCAGGAAACCCGAGGAGCTGCGCTCGTTCCGATGGTTCGGCGCGAGCGACATGCGGCAGTTCGGCCATCACTCGCGCGCCGCGCAAATGGGGTACTCGCGCGCCGATTACCTCGGCAGGCCGATCATCGCCGTCGTCAATACCTGGAGCGACATCAACGCCTGCCACGCGCATTTCCGCCAACGCGCGGAAGAAGTGAAGCGAGGCGTGCTGCAGGCGGGCGGCTTCCCGCTGGAGATGCCGGCGATAGCGCTCGCCGAAGTGTTCCAGAAACCCACGACGATGCTGTATCGCAATCTCCTCGCGCTCGAGACCGAGGAGCTGCTCCGCTCCTATCCCGTCGACGGTGCGGTGCTCATGGGCGGTTGCGACAAGACGACGCCCGCGCTGCTGATGGGCGCGATCAGCATGAATCTGCCCGCCATCTTCATGCCGGCGGGACCGATGCTGCGCGGCAACTGGCGCGATCAGCCGCTCGGCAGCGGCTCCGATGTGTGGAAATACTGGGCCGAGAAGCGCGCGGGAAACATCTCCGATGCGCAGTGGGCGGAGCTCGAAGACGGCATCGCGCGCTCTCCCGGCCATTGCATGACGATGGGCACCGCGTCGACCATGACCTCCGCGGCGGAAGCGCTCGGCTTCACGCTGCCCGGCGCTGTGTCGATTCCGGCGGCAGACTCGCGGCATGCGCGCATGGCAACCGAGACCGGCCGGCGCGTCGTCGACATGGTGTGGGAGGATCTGAAGCCGCGCGACTTCATTACTGCAGCGAGCGTCGACAACGCGATCACGACGGTGCTTGCGCTCGGCGGATCGACCAACGCCGTGGTTCATCTCGTCGCCGTCGCGCGCCGCGCCGGCATTCCGTTGTCGATCGACCGGTTCGATCAGCTCGCGCGCAAGACGCCGCTCATCGCGAACATCCGGCCGGCCGGAAAGTTCCTGATGGAAGATTTCTACTACGCGGGTGGCCTGCGCGCGCTGCTCTCCGAAATCGCCGATCTGCTGTCGCTCGACACGCGCACCGTCAACGGACGGACGCTGGGAGAGAACATCGAAGCGGCAGAGGTTTTCAACCGCGACGTCATCCTGTCGCGCGAGAAGGCGCTCGTCGCGAGCGGAAGCCTCGCCGTGCTCCGCGGAAACCTCGCCCCCGACGGTGCCGTGATCAAGCCGGCGGCGGCGGAGTCGCACCTGCTCAAGCACACCGGGCCGGCGGTGACGTTCGCCGACTATAATGACATGGCGGCGCGCATCGACGATCCTTCGCTCAAAGTCACCTCCGATTCGGTGCTGGTGCTCAAGAACGCGGGACCGCTCGGCGCACCCGGGATGCCGGAGTGGGGCCAGCTTCCGATCCCGAAGAAACTCCTGGCCCAGGGCGTGCGCGACATGGTGCGCATATCGGACGCGCGCATGAGCGGCACCAGCTACGGCGCCTGCGTGCTGCATGTCGCGCCCGAGTCCTTCGTCGGCGGACCGCTCGCGTTGGTGCAGGACGGCGACGCGATCGAGCTCGACGTCGAGGCGCGCAAGCTCGAGCTGAAAGTCTCCGACGCGGAGCTGTCCCGACGGCGCGCGGCATGGAGAAAACCAGAACCGCGCTACGAGCGCGGCTATGGCGCGCTGTACCAAAGCCACATCACGCAGGCGGACCAGGGCTGCGATTTCGATTTTCTGGAAGGCACCGCGCCCACCGCCGAGCCGGAGATTCACTGAAGTGCGAACGGTCCGGGCCGCGCCGTTGATCGAATGGGTCGCGGCGATCATGCGCGAAGGCGGGTGCGGCGAAAAAGAGGCCGAGACTGTCGCACGGCGTCTGGTCGAATCGAATCTCGTCGGGCACGACTCGCATGGCGTGCTGCGCGTGGCGAAGTATCTCGAATGGATGCGGCTGGGGTGGCTCCGCGCCAATCAGACCCCGACCATTGTCTTCGAGAGCGACGCCATCGCGATCGTCGACGGCAACCGCGGCTTCGGACAGATCGTCGGCGAGTTCGCAGGTGCACTTGGAACCCGCAAGGCCGCGAAGACTGGCGTCGCGATGGTGGGCTTGCGCAACTGCGGGCATCTCGGCCGCGTTGGCGATTGGGCGGAACTCGCTGCGGCCGCGGGACAGGTCTCGCTGCATTTTCTCAATACGTCGGGAGCGCAGCGCGTGGCGCCGTTCGGCGGCAGCGACCGGCGACTGTCGACCAACCCCATCACCATCGGCGTTCCGATCGCCGGCGGCGATCCGATCATCGTCGACATGACGACCTCGATGGCCGCCGAAGGCAAGCTCATGGTCGCGGTCAATCGCGGCGAAAGTGTGCCGGAAGGATGGATCATCGATAAGGAAGGACAGCCGACGACCGATCCGCGCGATTTCTACGACGGCGGTGCCTTGCTCACGATCGCCGCGCATAAAGGCTCGGCCTTGTCGATCGCGACCGACCTCCTCGCCGGGGCGATCTCGACGGGCAGAAGCTCCGATCCCGCGGATACGGTGTTGCGCAACAACATGCTTTCGATCTACATCGCGCCGGAGGTCTATGACGCGGAAGGGATGGTCGCGAGCGAGGCGGCACGCTTCGTGGCCTGGGTGAAGGCCTCGCCTCCCACGAAGGACACAGCGCCTGTGCTGCTGCCGGGTGAGATCGAACGGACGACGCGTGCCAGGCGGCTCGCCGAGGGCATTCCGATCGATGATGCGACCTGGGCCGACTTGACGGCGGCTGCGACATCGGTTGGTGTCGCAGCCGGCGAAGCGAATACGCTGATCGCGTGATCCGCTTATGCCGCGCGGCGCGTATCTGCTAAAATTCGCGGTTTGTTGTGCCCAGGCCAAGTAGCTCAGTTGGTAGAGCAGCGGACTGACAATGTGACGCCGAAGGCGGCACATTGCGGCGAAGGCTAACCGCCCGAAGGGCGCGTTAAGCGAGGCGAAAGCCGAGCGGCCGGAGCCAAAATCCGTGCGGCCTGATTTATCGCAGTTGCTCCAGAATGGCCAAGTAGCTCAGTTGGTAGAGCAGCGGACTGAAAATCCGTGTGTCGGTGGTTCAATTCCGCCCTTGGCCACCAGATATTACAAGGGGTTGGCGGTCTTCTGCTGACCCTTTTCCTTCTCGAGCGTAGCCAAATCGTAACCACCGAGCAGCGGATCGAGCCGGTTTGCGGCTTTCGCGAGATGATCGGGCGCCAGATGTGCGTAGCGTTCGACCATCACCGAGGAGCGCCAGCCACCAAGCCGCTGCAACTCGTGTGTCGGCGTGCCCGACTGACGGTGCCAGGTGGCCCAGGTGTGCCGAGTATCGTGCCAGCGGAAATTATCGATCCCGGCACGCTTCAAGGCTTTGCCCCAGGCGCGCGTATTGGCTCGCGCAAACGGCTTCCCAGCGTACGTAAACACCCTTTGGGGATGCTTGCCCAGCTGGCGTCGTAAGACCTCCATCGCGGTCGCGTTGAGCGGGACGGTGATCGGCTTGCCGTTCTTGGATTGATCCGCATCAACCCAGGCATGACTCGCGTTGAGGTCCACGTGCGACCACTCCAGGCCGAGCACATTGGAGTGCCGCAGTCCCGTCGCCAGCGCGAACAGTACGACGTCCCTCTGATGAGCTGGCAACTCACCGAGAAGTGTTTTGACTTGCTCCACGGTGATCGAGCGTTCCCGTCCCGGCCCTTCCTTGAACAG
>DATJWL010000007.1:0-15179 GCA_035501215.1 Casimicrobiaceae bacterium | reverse complement strand
CGCGCCAAGCGTGAGCGCCAGCACCGCGAGATCGATGGGCTCGTCGCTGTTCACCGCGCCGCGCTTGCTCTTGCTGCCCTTGTCGGCCGTCGCCGAGAACTGCCCCTTGGTGAGGCCGTACACGCCGTTGTTCTCGACGATGTAGACCATGTTCACGCCGCGGCGCATGACGTGCGCGAACTGACCGAGGCCGATCGACGCCGAGTCGCCGTCGCCGGACACGCCGAGGTAGATCAAGTCGCGGTTGGCGAGCGCGGCGCCGGTGAGCACCGAAGGCATGCGGCCATGCACGCTGTTGAAGCCGTGCGAATTGCCGAGGAAATACGTCGGCGTCTTCGACGAGCAGCCGATGCCGGAGAGCTTCGCCACTTTATGCGGCGGCACGTCCATTTCGTAGAAGGCCTGGATGATCGCCGCCGAGATCGAGTCGTGCCCGCACCCGGCGCACAGCGTGGAGATCGCGCCCTCGTAGTCGCGGTGCGTATAGCCCAGCGCGTTGCGCGGAAGCGACGGGTGATGAATCCTGGGTTTCGCTAGATAGGTCATCAGGCTACTCCCGACCGGCGCAGCGGCGTGACGTTGAACAGGCGCGCCTTCTCGGCGATTTCCTTGGTGATGAAGCGCGCCGTGATCGGCGTGCCGTCGTAATGCAGGACCGAGACGAGGCGCGAGGGATCGATGCCGCACTCGTTGACGAGCAGCGACTTCATCTGCGCGTCGCGGTTCTGCTCGACCACGAAGCAGCGATCGTGCGCCGCGATGAAGTCGGCCACGTCGTCGACGAACGGAAAGCCGCGCAGGCGCATGCGGTCGAGGTGGACGCCGTCGAGCTCGAGCGCCGCCAGGGACTCCGCCATCGCGGCGCCGGTCGATCCGAAGTAGATCACGCCGCTCTTGGTCGGCTTCGACGCCCTGGTCACGACAGGCGCCGGGACGAGCGCCTTCGCGGTCTCGAACTTGCGCAAGAGGCGCTGCATGTTGTCGATGTACGCCGGCCCCTCTTCCGTGTAACGCGCATAGCGGTCCTTGGTCGTGCCGCGCGTGAAATAGCTGCCCTTGGTCGCATGCGTGCCCGGGTACGTGCGGTAGGGAACGCCGTCGCCGTCGACGTCGAGGTAGCGCCCGAAATCGCGGCCAGCGTCGAGGTCCGCCGCGGTCATCACCTTGCCCCGGTCCATCCTGCGCGCGTCGTCCCAGCGGAAGGGCTCGGTGAGCCAATCCTGCATCCCGATGTCCAGGTCGAGCATGACGAAGATCGGCGTCTGCAGGCGGTCGGCGAGATCGAAGGCCTGCGCCGCGAACTCGAACGATTCGGTGGGGTCCTCGGGGAAGAGCATCAGGTGCTTGGTGTCGCCGTGCGACGCGTACGCGCACGACAGCAGGTCCGCCTGCTGCGTGCGCGTCGGCATGCCCGTCGAAGGGCTGCCCCGCTGCACGTCGAATAGCACGACCGGTACCTCGGCAAAGTACGCGAGCCCCAGGAACTCCTGCATGAGCGACACGCCGGGTCCGGACGTGGCCGTGAACGCGCGCGCGCCGTTCCACGCCGCGCCGATCACCATGCCGATCGAGGCGAGCTCGTCCTCCGCCTGGAGGATCGCGTAGCGCTTCTTCTTCGTGGCGGAATCGGTCCGGTACTTCCGGCAGTACCTCTGGAACGCCTCGGCGAGCGAGGAAGACGGCGTGATCGGGTACCACGCGGCGACCGTAGCGCCGCCGTACACGCTCCCGAGCGCCGCGGCGCTGTTGCCGTCGATGAAAATGCGGTCGCCCACGCGGTCGCTGCGCGCCACACGGATCGGCAGCGGGCAGGCGAAGTTCGCGAGCGCGTAACCGCGGCCCATGCCGAAGGCCTTGCGGTTCGACTCGAGCAGCGCCTCCTTGCCCTTGTACTGCTCGCCGAACAGGCGGTCGATCTCGGCAGGGTCGATGCCGAGCAGCGCCGACAGCGCGCCCAAGTAGATGATGTTCTTGAAGAGCTGGCGCTGCCGGGCGTCGCTGTACTCGGCGTTGCAGATCGCGGTGAGCGGCATGCCGAGCGGCGTGATGTCGTCGCGGAAGCGCGATGGCGGCAGCGGCTTGGTCGAATCGTAGAACAGCCAGCCGCCGGGCTCGAGCTCGGCTACGTCCTTGTCCCACGTCTGCGGGTTCATCGCCACCATCAGGTCCACGCCGCCGCGGCGGCCGCGCCAGCCGTCGGCCACGACGCGCACTTCGTACCACGTCGGCAGGCCCTGGATGTTGGACGGGAAGATGTTGCGTGCGGCGACCGGCACGCCCATACGCAGGATGGCGCGCGCGAACAGGCCGTTGGCGGAGGCCGAGCCGGAGCCGTTGACGTTGGCGAACTTGACGACGAAGTCGTTGATGCGGACGGCGGGGTCGAGATCGGTTCTCATGCGCTCGCCCTTCAGTCCGCGGCCAGCGGCTGCGGCTGCTTCGCGTGCTTCACGCGGCAGCGGTCGTCGGCTTGCGCCGTCTCGAGCAGGAATTTCTGCATGTCCCACGCGCCGGTCGGGCAGCGCTCGGCGCACAGCCCGCAGTGCAGGCACACGTCCTCGTCCTTGACCATGATGCGGCCGGTCTTGAGCGCGCCCGAGAGGTAGAGGTCCTGCGCGAGGTTGGGCGCGGGGGCCTTGAGGCGCGAGCGCAGATCCGCCTCCTCGCCGTTGGCCGTGAACGTGATGCAGTCCATCGGGCAGATATCCACGCACGCGTCGCACTCGATGCACAGCCTGTCCGTGAACACGGTCTGCACGTCGCAATTCAGGCACCGCTGCGCCTCGGCGAACGCGAGCTTGGGATCGAAGCCCAGCTCGACTTCGACCTTGATGTTGGCGAGCGCGATCTTGGTGTCCTTGAGCGGCACGCGGAAGCGGCGGTCGGCCGTGATCGCGTTGTCGTAGCTCCACTCGTGGATGCCCATCTTCTGCGACACGAGATTGGTGTGCGGCGGCGGGCGCTTGCGCAGGTCTTCGCCGCGGCAGTGAAGGTCGATCGAGATCGCGGCGTCGTGTCCGTGCGCGACGGCCCAGATGATGTTCTTGGGACCGAACGCGGCGTCGCCGCCGAAGAACACGCCGGCGAGGGTGGCGCCCATGGTGATCGGGTCGACGACCGGCATGCCGTGGCCGTCGAAGGCCAGCCCCAGGTCGCGCTCGATCCAGGGAAAGGCGTTTTCCTGGCCGATCGCGACGAGCACGTCGTCGCACGGGAAGTGCACGTCGGGCCCGCCGGTGGGCACGAGCTGGCGGCGGCCCTTCGCATCGCGCTGCGGGGCGACCTTCTCGAACGTGACGCCGCTGAGCTTGCCGTTGTCCTGCGTGAAGAACTTCGGCACGAGGTAGTTGTGGATCGGGATGCCTTCGTGGCGCGCGTCTTCCTTCTCCCACGGCGAGGCCTTCATCTCGTCGTAGCCGGAGCGCACGACCACCTGCACGTCGTTGCCGCCCAAACGTCGCGCGCTGCGGCAGCAGTCCATCGCGGTGTTGCCGCCGCCGAGGACTACGACGCGCTTGCCGATGCGCGTCGTGTGTCCGAAGGACACGCTCGACAGCCAGTCGATGCCGATGTGGATGTTCGCCGCCGCCTCGGCGCGGCCGGGAACGTCGAGGTCGCGCCCGCGCGGCGCGCCGCTGCCGACGAAGATCGCGTCGTAGCCTTCGCCGAGCAGCGCCCGCAGGCTCTCGATCTTGCGGCCGGGACGAAAGTCGATGCCGAAGTCGAGCACGTACCCCATCTCCTCGTCGATGACGCTCTCGGGCAAGCGGAACTTCGGGATCTGGGTGCGCATCATCCCGCCCGCCTTCGCGTCGCCGTCGAACACGACGAGCTCGTAGCCGAGCGGCGCGAGATCGCGCGCGACAGTGAGCGACGCGGGTCCTGCGCCGACCAGCGCGATGCGCTTGCCGTTTTTCTTCGCCGCGGGCTTCGGAAGGCGATCGCGAATGTCCTCCTTGTAATCGGCGGCGACGCGCTTCAGGCGGCAGATCGCGACCGGCTCGGGCTTGCCCTTCTTGTCCCCACCCTCCTCCACACGTCCGCGCCGGCACGCAGGCTCGCAGGGACGATCGCACGTGCGGCCGAGGATGCCTGGAAATACGTTCGACTTCCAGTTGACGAGGTACGCGTCGCCGTAGCGGCCGGCCGCGATGAGCCGGATGTATTCGGGGACGGGCGTGTGGGCGGGGCACGCCCACTGGCAATCGACGACCTTGTGAAAGTAATCCGGCTGCGCGATATCCGTGGGGTTCAAACAGACTCCTTCGTTTCGAAAGCCGGCCGCTACCGTTGTCGTCGAATCGGCAAGCATCCATTGTGCTCGTACCGCATGCCGGCCTCGGCTTCGCTGCCGCGATGCTACGCCTGCCCGCTTACACTGGAAAGGCGGCTGGACCACTTGACCCATTCCATAGCGCGAGTGCGGGTATTTTCGCAACGGAACCGCCGATTGTTGCGCTGCAATAGCGGCTAGAATATCGTCCGATTCGAGGCCCACCGATGAACGCACCCGACGCCGTTCCCATCAAGCTCACCTCCTATTCGCACGGCGGCGGTTGCGGCTGCAAGATCGCTCCGGGCGTGCTGCAGGAGATCCTGACCAAGGTGCAACCGGGGGTCGTGCCCAAGCAGCTGCTGGTCGGCATCGAGACCTCGGACGATGCCGCCGTCTACGCCATCAACGACTCGCAGGCGATCGTCGCGACCACCGACTTCTTCATGCCCATCGTCGACGATCCGTTCGACTTCGGCGCGATCGCCGCGACGAACGCGATCTCGGACGTGTACGCGATGGGCGGCACGCCGCTGTTCGCGCTCGCGCTCGTGGGCATGCCCATCAACGCGATTCCGCTGCCCGTGATCCGAAAGATCCTCGAAGGCGGCGAGGCCGTGTGCGCGAGAGCAGGCATCCCCGTCGCGGGCGGGCACACCATCGATTCGGTCGAGCCGATCTACGGGCTCGTGGCGATCGGCCTCGTCGATCCGTCCAATCTCAAGCGCAACGCCGGCGCCCGCCCGGGCGATGCGCTCGTGCTCGGCAAGCCGATCGGGGTCGGTGTGTACAGCGCGGCGCTCAGGAAAGACAAGCTCGGCAAGGACGCGTACGCGGCGATGATCGCGAGCACGACGAAGCTCAACACGCCGGGCATCGCGCTCGGCAAGGTTTCAGGCGTGCACGCGCTCACCGACGTCACGGGCTTCGGCCTCCTCGGCCATCTCCTCGAGATGTGCCGCGCCTCGCGCGTGGCGGCGCATCTCGATTTCGCGACGATCCCGCTGCATCCCGGCGTGCTCGATCTCGCGGGTGCGGGGCACTTCACCGGAGCATCCGCACGCAACTGGTCGGGTTACGGGCACGAGGTCGAGCTCGCGCCCGCGCTCGGCGAGGTCGCTCGCGTGCTGCTCACCGACCCGCAGACCTCGGGCGGGCTGCTCGCCGCCTGCGCACCCGACGCCGTCGGCGAGGTTCTCGCCATCTTCCGCAACGAAGGATTCCCCGAGGCGGCCGTGATCGGCCAGATCGCGATCGGCCCGCCGCGCGTCGCCGTCACCTGACCCGACATCCGCCCGCAAGCCTGGGTGCGCCGCGAATGCGCCGATAATGTCGCGATGAAGACCGCGCCGCTGCGCGACGAAGCACCGCACGGCTCGCCGACGGACCTCGCCGGGCGCTTCGCGTCGGCGCGCCGCCAGACCGAGCTGCTCGTCGCGCCGCTGACGGCCGAGGACTGCGCGCTGCAGTCGATGCCCGACGCGAGCCCGGTCAAATGGCATCTCGCGCACACGACGTGGTTCTTCGAGACGTTCGTGCTCGAGCGTTTCGCCCCTGGTCACGCGCCGTTCGACCCCGCGTTCCGCGTGCTGTTCAACTCGTACTACAACGGGGTCGGCGACAAGCATCCGCGACCCGAGCGCGGGCTTCTGTCGCGGCCCGATCTCGCTCGCGTGCACGCCTATCGCGCCCACGTCGAGTCGGCCATGCGCGACCTGCTGCGCGATCCCCCTCCGGAAGCCGCCGCGCTGACCGAGCTCGGCCTGCAGCACGAGCAGCAGCACCAGGAGCTGATCCTCACCGATCTGCTTCACCTGTTCTCGCGCAACCCGGCGCATCCGGTGTACCACCCGCGCTGGCCGCTCGCCCCGGTGCGCCCGCAGTCCGTGCGCTGGCTTCCCTTCGACGGCGGCCTGCTCGAGTTCGGCCACGCCGGCGCCGGTTTCGCGTTCGACAACGAAACGCCCAGGCACCGCGCGTTCGTCGCGCCGTTCGAGCTCGCCTCGCGCCTCGTCACCAACGGCGAATACGCGGCGTTCATCGCCGATGGCGGCTATCGCCGCCCTGAGCTGTGGCTGTCGCTCGGCTGGGACGCCGTAGCGACGCACGGATGGTCGGCGCCCCTGTATTGGGAACGCACGTCGGAGTGCTTGCGCACGTTCACGCTGCACGGCATGGTCGACGTCGATCCCAACACGCCGGTGTGCCACGTGAGCCTGTTCGAGGCCGACGCTTATGCGCGGTGGGCGGGCGCGCGGCTTCCCAGCGAGCTCGAGTGGGAATGCGCGGCGGCTTCGCTGCCCATCGCGGGCAACTTCCTCGAGTCGGGCGCGCTGCATCCGCTTCCGCAGCGCGACGCCGGCGCCCCCGCGGAGCCCGCCCAGATGTTCGGCGATGCCTGGGAGTGGACGCGCAGCGACTACGGTCCTTACCCGGGATTTCGTCCGGCCGAAGGCGCTGTGGGCGAGTACAACGGCAAGTTCATGTGCGGGCAGTACGTATTGCGCGGCGGCAGCTGCGCCACGCCGCGATCGCACGTCCGCGCGACCTACCGCAACTTCTTTCCGCCCGGCGCGCGCTGGCAGTTCTCGGGCATCCGCCTCGCCCGCGATCAGCAGGCGTAATACACGGAGAAATCGCCCCGCGCGTCCTGCCAGCGGCGGACGCTGCGAAAGCCCGCGTCGTGCAGCAGGCGCGCGAACGCCTCGGGCGCGTACTTGTACGAGTTCTCGGTGTGGATGCGCTCGCCGCGCTCGAAGGTCCGCGTCACCCCCGGCAGGCGAACCTCCTGTCGAGAGCGCGCCACGAGGTGCATCTGCACCCGTGCAAGCTGCTCGTCGTACGAGGCGCGATGGTCGAACGCCGCCGGATCGAAGTCGCTGCCCAGGAGGCGATTCACGTTTTTCAGCACGTTGCGGTTGAAGGCCGCGGTCACGCCTACCGCGTCGTCGTAGGCGGCCACGAGGCGTGTGCCGTCCTTCGTGCTGTCGACGCCGACCAGGAGGCCGCTGCCCTGCCGGCCGATGCAGTGCAGGTGCAGGTTCTGCAGAAAGCGCAGCGCCTCGCCGGGGGTGAAGTTGCCGATCGAGGAGCCGGGATAGAAGAACGTGACGGGATCAGGCGTGAGGTCGCGCGTGAGATCGAGGCCGTCGGTGAAGTCGGCGACCACGCCGCGCATCTCGACGTCGGGAAACTCGGGCGTGATACGCGCAAGCGAGGCGGCGATCTCTTCGCCCGCAAAGTCCACGGCGATGTAGCGCGTCGGCACAAGAAAGGGAAGCCAGGCCTTGGCCTTGGCGCAATCGCCGGCGCCAAGATCGACGAACTGCGTGCCGCGGCCGATCGCGCGGGCGATCGCGTCGCGGTGCTCGTGGAAGATCGCGCGCTCGGTCCGCGTTGGATAGTATTCGGGCAATTCGCAGATGGCCCCGAACAGCGCGCACCCGAGCGTATCGTAGAAGTACTTGGGCGCGATCGCCGCGTCCCGGCCCGTCAGGCCGGCAATCAGCAGGCGCCGTTCTGCGCTGGAATCGCGTACCAGGCGCTGCACCACCGGGTATTCGCACATCGTGGCAAGTGACTTCTCGGATGACGACGATGCAATGGTAATGTCCGCGCGGCGGGCACCCGGCTTAACGGAAATTCACGCCATGGCCGACGACGACATCGGGCTGTATCCGGCGGGGTCCTTCCGGCCCGCGACGGGAGAAACCGCCGGCGGCGGCGTGCCCCGGGAGGCGCAGTGGTATTTCGCGCGCGAGACGATTCTCGTGCCGAAGGCGCCGGCGACCGCGTCGTTCGCGCCGGGCCAATCGACGTTCGACGACCTGCGGCAGTGGTCGGCGGCGCGCGGCGAGGACGCCCCCGCCGATGCGCCGCCGCTCGTGTGGATCGGCTCGACGCATACGCTGCGCGGCGCGTCGATGTCCGAAGACGGACGGCAGCTGCGCGATGGCGGCGCGCCCATGCCCGTGCGCACCGTCGCCAAGATCCCGCTCAACCGCTCCTACTACGACGCTTCGTCGGTGGCTTTCCTGGCGCTGCGTCCGCTGTCGGTGCGCGGAGAGGTCGAGGACGGGGCATTCGTGATGCGAACCGTGTGGCCGGAGGACTTCCGCTTCGGCCCCGGGCCGCCTTCTTCGCGCGACCTTCCGGCCGCGTCCACGCCGGCGCTCGCGCTTCGCGCCCTGATGCGCGAAGCACCGCGCGGCGGCGCGCAAAGCGCTTACGCGGCGTGGACGCTGTGGCGGCGCGACGTCCCCGAACGTTCCTTTGGCGGACGGCCCGTGCTCGCGTTCATGGTCAACGGTGCGCAAGGCGACGACGACGAGGCGCACGCCGGCCATTTCGCGCTCGTGACCGGGCGCGTGCGCGCCGACGGCAGCATCGGGGACTGGCTCGTCGACAACTTCTACTCGCTCGACATCGAAAGCGAGAAAGGCATCCTCGCCGCCCCCGTCCCGCTCGACAACTACCTGGGCGACCTCAACAGCGGCCAGAGCTGGTACCGCCCGAGCTACGTCCTCGTGCTGGTGCTGCGCGACGCGCGCGCCCCGTCGCTCGTGCAGTCCGCGATCAATCGGGTCTACCGACAGTTCTATCGCCACCAGCTCCCTTACTACCATCCGGACGTCAACTGCACGAGCATCAGCATCGACACGCTGCGCACGCTGGGCTGGCCGGTGCGTGCGCGCGGAGCGTCGGCAAGCGTGCTCGCCTGGCTCGCGTTTCCCTTCATGGCGCTTCGCGCGCGCTCGATCGCAAAAGCCAAGGTCAGCTTCGACTACCTCATGGCGGACCAGACCCGCCTCCTGCCCGCCGCCGCGCTCGAGGAAGTCTTCACGAGCGTGCTCGCGCTCGCGCGCGGCGACGCCGAAGCCGGCGCGCTCGCCCGCATGGTCGCGGAGGACTTGGAGGCGATTGCATTCCTGCGCGTGCCGCAGTTCCCGTCGAGCCGCGCGTTCGGCGACGCGCCTGCGGTGTCGACGGCCGAGTACCGGTCGCGCGTGCCCAAGGATCCGGCGCAGGTGCAGATCGTGCCGGTGCCGCCGCGGCCGCTTCCCGCCGCGCTGCGCGACCCCGACGTCACGCCGCCGCCGCGCCATCCGTCCGACGATGCCGCGCTGTCGTGGGGTGCGATTGCCGTCGTCGGCGTTGCGCTGCTCGCGAGACGGCTGATGCGAAGACGCTAAGTCGTCCGGGTTGGAATTCGACCTGACGGACGATGTTCGACCAAGCTGAAGCGCTTTCGCGCAACGACCGAGATCGACCCTGAGCAGTCCAACGCTGCGCCGGAAAGGAGTCCCGCAGGATCGCAAGAGCTGACTTGCGATTCTATGTGAGCACGACCGGCCACACCCGCCAGGACGGATGCGGCCCGACCTATCGCTCGGCCCTTCTAGACCACCTGCGCCTTATGAACGGCGTCGATCGTCGGTCCGAGGTTCTCGACGATTTGCGCTTCGATCAGGTGCGGTCCCTTGCTGCTCATCGCGGCGGCAAACTGCTGGTGAAACTCCTCCCCGGTCGTCGCACGCGTGGCCGACACGCCGTGACCTTCGGCGATCTTGACCCAGTTTAGTGTCGGGTTGTCGAGATGCATCAGCGTCTCCATCTTGGCGTTGGCGTCGCCATCGCGAACACGCGCCAGTTCAATTTCGAGGATCGCGTAGTCATCATTCTTGAGGAGGACGACGGTGACATTCGCCTTCTCCCGCGCCATTGACCAGAGCGCCTGCTCCGTATACATCCCGCACCCGTCACCTTGGATCACGACCGTCTTCCGATCAGGACATGCAACGGCCGCCCCCAATGCCAGTCGGAGTCCGTTGCCGATGGCGCCGCCATTCGTGGCTTTCAGCAAGTCGTGTGGCCGCGCACCTTCGGTCTGGTCGCAAATCGGTCCCCCATTGGTTGCACCTTCGTCGATCAAGATCGCGTTCTCCGGCAGGAGTACGCAGAGGGTTTGCGCAATCGTCCTTGCGTTCAAAGCGCCAGTCGGCGGCGTCGCTTCCGAACGCACCCCGCGCGCGACGGGCCGGGATGGCGCGCCGACCGCCTTCGCCAGGTCGGCGAGCGCAGTCACGAGGTCGTGATCGAGTGGCCAGCGTGGTCACCGCGCAGCCCTCAGGAACCTTGAAGACCGACTTTCCTTTGTAGGCAACCGGAAACAACGCGCCCACGAGAACGAGTTGCGCGTACGGTTGCAGTTGCGGGACCGCCTGTTCGGGCAGATACCCGAGCAGATCAACAGCGACGCGGCCTTCGCCGCGGCGAGACGGAGCGCGCTGAGGCATCCATGGCTCTGCTCCTGTCGAGATCCGAGGCGGCTTGCCTCGTGCCTCAACATAAGCAGTTTCAGAGTCGCAGCTCCCCTCCGCCGGCGGGCCGGAGCTCAACAACTACCGCGCGAGCAGTTTAGTCCTGTGGCCGAACTGACACTACCGCCGCGAACGTTGACTTGGAGACGCCAATCACTCTCTGGAGTTGGCCCTGGCGGATGGCGTTCTCATTTGCTCACATACGCGGATATATAAGCGCCAATACACAAAGCGGCTCCAACGGCGTACAGAATCCAGGTTGCAGATATCGCATACGGGTAAAGCATTAGGGCAATCCCTATCCATTTCGTGGTCTGGAGTGACCTCTTCCTGCCGTATCGGTAAGCAACATAGCCAACAATTCCGAAAATTACGACGCCAATGATGTACGCGGTGCTGGGTAGAGTAATACCCAACGCATCGAGGGCCGCGAGTTCGTCTTTCATGCGAGGCTGCCGGCGCCTGATTGGCTGAACGTCAAGCAATTCCTTTGCATGGCGTAACAACTCCGGCGGCCACCCGAGATCGGCCCGCTCCCGCTCGTTGAGCGTCGGGCAAGCCGCCGATCAAACGGCACCCGAAAGGAGACGCTCAACGATCACGCTGTTGGGGCGTTCGCCAAGCTTGGCGATCCGCACCACCGCGGCTCGTGTGCCGAAAGGAAAGCCCTCAGTCAAGAATCACCGTAGCTACTGGCGATTCGAGCGGGACCCCGATGAAGGCACTCGAGCCAGGAACGGCACGCACGCGGATCTTAACCTCGCCTACCGCGGCCTTGGGCTCGGCGACATCCACGACGTGGAGTACCTCTGGCGGTCCGTACCGATCGTAGCGAAGGGCCCGCATCCGGCGCTGCCTTAAGACGGCATGAACCGCTTGAGAAACTTCAGTACCGCCGTCCAGTGTGTCTCGGCGCCCGCCGGGTTGGCATCCGCGCGCAGCGTGGACGAACCGTGCGTCGAATTCGACGGCGATAGCAACTGCTGCTTGTCGGCGCTCTTCACCGCCTTCAGGATCGCTGCCGATTGGCCTACCTCGTCGGCACCCGATGCCTGGTCGATGTAGACGGGCACGTCGACCTTGCGCGCAGCATCGCGGACCGCAGTCTTGTTCGCCAAGTACTCGCCCGGCGAAAATGCGACGACACCGTTCACGTCACCCGGGTGCCTGGCCACCAGCAGGAAGACAAGCGCGGCCGAATAGCTGGAGCCCCAGACCAGCACCGGAGCGCCGTGGGAATTGGCCTTGCCCCACGCAAGCGCCGCCTCGAGGTCGGGCAGCGCCTCTTCATAGGTCGCCTTTCGCCCCAGCTCAGCAGCGGTCCGGTTGGTTCCATCAAAGGCACCGTTGCCCGAACGCTGGTCGATTGCGAGCACGGTGAAGCCGGCCTGCACGAGGCGCGGCGCGATCGGCGCATATTCGGCGCTGCTCGATCCGGCCTGATGGAAAGCGAGGATTATCGGCGGCTTCGCGCCGTTGGCGCGCCAAACCTCACCGAACACCTTAACGCCGTCGGCCGCAGCAAGCTGCACCGTCTCTGCCGAGGCAACGGGAAGCACGAGTGCGGCAGCGAACGCTGCAGCGAGGAACCGGATCATCGATTCGATCCTGTGGCAGAAACGCGGTTGTGACCTGCGCATGATAAATCAGTCGCGCTACTCGTGGCAGCGAATCAAGCCTGACGAGAAGGCTTCCGAATCGTGGTGCGCCGGATGGTCGTCAGACCTGCTTGGCCGCCTCGATCCGCCATGAAGAGCCGCTCTTGCGCTGTGTCAAATGGGGGACCGTCTGGGCCGCTTCAGCGCCGAACCCGGCGGCCGCACAACGATTGCAGCCATTCGGCGTTGACCGGGGAGTGGCGGTCATCGACCCCCTCCGGACTCTTCGGTGGTACGGAAAGCGGACGTTTGTAAGGGTTGGTGACAACAGGCAACTCGAGTTGCGCGGCGGGTAATCTCATTTATCGCCCGCGCGTCGTCCCGCGTTCTGGCCCGGACGGGGGGCTATTGAAAAAGCGGTCGTCGACGCGAACAAGCGATCCCGGTGGCGCCGTGGCTCGGTGAGAGACCGGGGAGCCGCCGATGTACGGGAGGGAGCAACGGATGCTGTTACTTCACTATCTGAAGCGGGGTCTGAGCAAGGCTGAAGTCGCGCGGCAGCTCGGGGTTTCTCGGGGACCGTCTATCACTGGATCGGAACCGGGCAGCTTGATCGGGAGCTCGATGAGGCGCCGGTGCGCTACGGGACGCGCCCGCCGGTGGCGCGCAAGATCGATGCGTTTCCCGGCATCATCGACGCGCGGCCGAGCGAGTTTTCCAGGCTCACGGCGACCCGACTCTTCGCGGAGATCCGCGCGACGGGCTATGCGGGCGGGTACACCCAGGTCAAGGTGTACGTGCGCCAGGTTCGGCCCGCCCCGCCGGCGGACCCCATCGTGCGCTTCGAGACACCGCCGGGCCGCCAGGTGCAGGCTGACTTCGCCGAGTGGCTCGATATCACCGACGTAGGAAATCCGAAAAAGCGTTCGAAATTGGAAGCACTGCAGGCCATCTTCCTTTGCAACACCTTTACTTCGCGCGAAACGGCCACACGCTTCGCACTCCGATACGGGGAACGAATGGTTCTCGGCATGCTCTCTCGTTTCAAGCCTTGAAATCATGCTGTCACTCTGACGACTCGGGCATGCGGACAACAACGCGCGCCGCCGCCGCGCTTCTGAGCTTCCTACTGCTGTCCGGCTGCGCCGGAATCGGCTTCAGCGACCTTGCGCCGCGCATCGCCGAGCCCGTGCCGACGGTACCGTCATTCGCCAGCCGCTATTTCGTCGCCGATGACGGGGCGCATCTGCCGCTGCGCGTCTGGCTGCCGGCCGGGCGGGTCAAGGCGACCATTCTGGCACTCCACGGTTTCAACGACTATTCGAATGCCTTCGATGGCCCCGCCGCGGACTGGACGCGCGACGGCATCGCGGTCTTCGCCTATGACCAACGCGGCTTCGGCAGGGCGCCGGGCCGCGGCCTCTGGCCCGGCACCTGGCGGCTCGATGAGGACATGGCGAATGCGAGCCGGCTCGTCGCCGCACGCTATCCCCGCGTGCCGCACTACATCCTCGGCGAAAGCATGGGCGGTGCAGTGGCGATCACCGGGGCTGCGAGGAGCGTCGGCGCCCAACGGCCGGTAGCGGACGGACTCATTCTCGCGGCGCCTGCGATCTGGGGACGCGCGACCATGAACCTATTCGAGCGGGCGGCGCTTTGGACTGCCTATCACTTCGTCCCGAACATGACCTTGACGGGCCGTGGCCTGCATATCCTCGCCTCCGACAATATTCCGATGCTGCGTGCCCTGGGGCGCGACCCGCTGGTCATCAAGGCGACGCGGGTCGATGCGATCGAGGGGCTCGTCAACCTGATGGACCGGGCGCTCGCCGCGGCGCCACGGCTCGATCGGCGGCTATTGGTGCTGTATGGGGAGCACGACGAGCTGATTCCCAGGGAGCCGGTTCAGCTCTTCATTGCGGCCCTGCCGCGCACCACGGCCGCCGGGCGAACTGTCGCCTGGTACCCCGCCGGCTACCATCTGCTTCTCCGCGACCTCGATGCCGAACTGGTGCAAACCGATATCGCGAGCTGGGTGCTCCATCCGGAGGCGGCCCTCCCGTCAGGGGACGACGGTCCAACCGGGCGGCCACTCGCCGGTAAGGATCATGGTGCCGCCGCGGGTTGAATCCAACCGGACGCAAGATGCGCGCTACGCTTGGAGCGATTCTGCCTGGCGCCCGCTTCTTCGACCGTTTCGCCGAGGCGCGGCGCCGCGCCGCTTTGCAGCGTGAGAAGCACTCACGCGTCTAACACGATGAAGTAGCCGATCGCGCCGGCTCTAGGGTCGCACGGTGCGCTTTGTACCCACGTTCGCGTATTCTCGATCGCGGCGATACAAACGCGGGCATGTTCGCGATCCATGCCGCGAGGCCAGCCTACCGTCGCGTTGGCCGGTCAGCGTAACCGACGAAGCATATGGAGTCGACCGTCCTCCGAGGTTTTCCGCAGAGCAGCCGACGCAGGAGCACAAAATGTTCAAGTCGTTTTTTCCCAAGCCACGACTGTTCTTCGCCTCGGCGCTCGGGTGGGTGGCCGTCGTCGTGGGCGGCTGGTACACCGGCGCCAAAGAGTTGCTGGCGCATCTCGGCCTGACGACGGCCGCAACGTCGTCATCTGCCATCGGACTGAGTTATTTCTGGAGCTCGGATTTTCCCGCCTTTTACGTCTATGTCGCGCTC
Source organism: Casimicrobiaceae bacterium (assembly GCA_035501215.1). Lineage (GTDB taxonomy): Bacteria > Pseudomonadota > Gammaproteobacteria > Burkholderiales > Casimicrobiaceae > PALSA-1003. The sequence goes on along the minus strand of DATJWL010000007.1, from coordinate 307 downwards.
GCAGTCGCGGTGTTCTTCGGCGCCTGGCAATACTTCGCGCGTCATAGGTGGTCGCGCTGGTCGATTCTCGGCTCCTCCCTGATCCTGTTTGCCACCTATTTCCAAGTCCAGGTCAGCGTGGCAATCAACAACTGGTATGGACCTTTCTACGACCTGGTGCAGGCTGCGTTGAGCAAATCGCGCCCGGTCACGATCGGCGACTTCGACGGTTACCTGCTCACATTTGCCGAAATCGCGTTCGTGGCAGTCGTGATGTACGTGCTCACGCGCTTCTTCATCAGCCACTTCATCTTCCGGTGGCGCACCG
>DATJWL010000006.1:0-7349 GCA_035501215.1 Casimicrobiaceae bacterium | reverse complement strand
GATCCAGAGATGCGGCGGGCCGAGCGACGAGAACGCTGCTGCTGACGGGATCGGCGTTCCTCGTGGCTGCATTTCTCGCGGCTGCCTCCTACCCGCTCTTCCCTCCAGCGCTCATAGCGGCGCTCGGCATCTATGCCGCGCTGCTTTGGCGCTGGCCGGCGATCTGGCTCGTCGCCGTTCCCGCGATGCTGCCGACGGCCGACCTCGCACCTTGGACCGGCTGGTCCTATGTCGCGGAGTCGGATCTTCTGATCCTCGTCACGATCGGCGTGCTCCTCATCCGACGGCCGCCGGAGCTGCGCGATCTCCGCTTTTCCGGCGCCGGAACCGCCGTGCTGACAGTGCTTGTCCTAGCGGAGCTCACAGCCGTTGGACGCGGTCTTCTCGCTGGAGCACCCTTTCCCGGCGGCAGCGACAACCCGTTCCTGCGGCCCGACAACGCCCTGCGACTTGCCAAGGGACTTCTGGAGGCGCTCGCGCTCCTCCCGTTCCTCCGGCAGAGCGTGCGAGACGGAAACTCCGCAATTGGGCGCCTCGCCATCGGGCTCACCGCAGGTCTTGCGCTCGAGGCGCTGGCGGTGGTCGTGGAGCGCGGAACCTTTCTCGGGCTCTTCGATTTCAGCTCCGGCTATCGCGTCGTTGGCACTTTCTCGGGCATGAACGTCGGCGGCGGCTTCATCGACGACTATTTCGTGATGGTGCTCCCGTTCATCGCGATTTGCGCCGTGAGCCGCATCCGCTTTGCTCGAGTGGCGTCGACCGCCGTCTGTTGTCTCGCGCTCTACGGGGTGGTCGTGACGTTCTCGCGCACGGCCTACGCCGCCACGGTCGTCGGCGCGATAGCGCTGGCGATCGGCCTCTGGGCGCTCGCGCCGCGAGAAAGGACCCGCGGCCATGGGTTAGCGCGGATCCTTGCGCTCACATCGCTTTCGGTCGCGATCGCGGTCTCCGCAATCGCGTTCGGCACGGAGTTCATGCATGGGCGGCTCGAGCGAAGCGTTTCGGATCTCGCGCTTCGCGAGCGCGCCGTGCTCCATGCGCTCAGCGCCCGGAACCCCGGCATCGCGACGACGCTCTTCGGCATGGGCCTTGGTACCTACGGACGGTCCCTCTGGAATCTCGATGGCGACCTCCCGGTTCCCACGAGCTTTGCGCGACATCGGGACGGCGACGGCATCTACCTCTCCATCACGGCGGGTACGTCGCTTTATTTGGGACAAAAAGTGCCGGTCCTGCCCGGCCAGCGCTACCGGCTCTCGCTCACCCTTAGAAGCGACAGCGGCGCGCCGCTTCACGCTCTCCTATGCGAGAAACTCCTGCTCTATTCGCTCCACTGCCGCATTCTCGAACTCGGCGTCTCGAAGGCCGGCGAGTGGGAGACCCGGAGCGAGATCGTCGATTCCGGGCCTATTGGCGCTCGGGTCGCGCTCGGATTCCTCCGCCGTCCCGTCGAGCTCACTCTCTATAATCCCACCGAGGGGACCACGCTCGACGTTCGCAATGTCAGCCTCGTCAACGCCGACGGAAGCCAGCTCCTCGCCAATGGCGATTTCGCGGACGGAATGACGCGCTGGTATTTCACCGACGACGACCACATGGGCTGGCGCATCGACAATCAGTTCGTCATGACCTTCTTCGAAGGCGGCGCTCTAGGGCTGGCCGCATTCTGCGCACTCCTGATCGCGGCAGCCTGGGGCGCCGGGCGTGTCACACGTCGCGGCGAGCTGATCGGCCCCGTCGTGATCGCCTCGCTCGCGGGACTCTCGGTGTGTTGCATCTTCGACGCGCCCCTGCAGGACCCGCGGCTTGCCGTACTCGTCTACCTCGTTGCTTTCCTGGGGATCGCGCTTTGGGAGAAGCCGCCACAAGCCGACGCGCGGCCATGATCGCGTGGGCGCGCGCAGCGCTTCTGCTTGCGGCGCTCGTGCTCTCGGTCGAAGGCCCGCGCGCGGCGAAGCTGCCGTCGGTCGTCGCCGAGGATTCTACGCCGCCGGACGACGGCGAACGAGAGCGCTATATCCTCAGGGGACTCAATCCGCCGCTCGACCCGGCGCTCAGAGGCAAACGGGTCGAAAGACAGGGAACAGGGTTCTTCGTCTCCGAGCGCGCCATCGTCACGAATTACCACGTTATCGGGGGATGCAATCTCGTCACCGCGGAAATCGGTCGCGAAGATGCCAGCCCCGCCTTCGTCCGGGTCAGCGCGAGCGATCCCGCGCACGATCTCGCGGTGTTGCAAGGAGACATCGTCTCCGCGGCGCCGCTGAGCTTCGAGCGGACCTTGACTCGGGTCGATGCCTCCGACCTTTCCGTCATCGGATTTCCCGTCTACGGGCTATCGCGGCAGATACCGTCGATCACATCCGCCAAGGCGCGCCCCAGCGAAATTGCCGGGACGCGCCCGCTCTTTCAATTTCTCGGCGAGGTCCATCCCGGCCACAGCGGTAGCCCGTTGCTCGACGAGTTCGGCGCGGTAATCGGCATCGTCTCCCAGCAGGTCGATACCGTCGCAACCTACCGGCAGAGCCATCGCGTCGTACGGAACGTTGCCTTTGCGATCCCCAATGCGGTCACTCTCGAGTTCTTAGAGAAAAACCGCATCGCGCATCGGCTCGCCGATCCCCGGGAGAGCTTGACCCCTGAAATGAGGATGCAGCGCTGGGGCGATTCCGTCGTCCACATCGCGTGTTGGCATTAGAGATCGGAGGCACGCTTCAGTCCCAGCGCGGATAAGAGCTGCCGCTCCGGCCCGTTCGGCGCGCCTGCGATCCGCCACAACGCGAGGACGATCGAGACGTAGATCGCCGCACCGATGCCGGCGATGCAGACGAATTGCGGGATGAGCGCGAGCGCCGTTGCGGCCTTAGGCCATGCCGCCATGAGCGGGACGACACCGGCGACCATGCCCAGGGTCGCGAGCAAGGGACGCCAGACGGCGGCGAGGAGCTCCAGCAGCGAGACCGCAACCTGGCGCCGCATGATCGCCAAATTCGCGACGAGGTTGACGGCGCCATCGGCCAACATGGCCCAGGCCGCGCCCACGAGACCGTATTCGGCGCTCGCCCATATAAGGAGCGGCGGCAGAAGAATGAACGCCGGCAAATTGGCGAGGGCCACGAGATCCGCGCGTCCCAATGCGAGAAAGATCGCCTGGCTGTTTGCGGTCGCGAAATTCAGGACGCCGAATATGGCGAGGATCCGGATGAGCGGGATGGCGCCCTCCCATTGCCCGCCGAGGAAAATCTGCACGATGAATTCCGCCGTGAGCCCAATGCCAACCGCCATGGGAACGGCCACCAGAATGAGGGTAGCGAGGAGATCCGTGTATCCGCGCGCAAGCTCAGCGGGCTTGTCGGCGAGCCTCGCAAATCCCGAGAACACCACGCGAGCGATGGGCCACATGAGCTCGCTGGTGATGAGGTTGGAGATCTCGAAGGCGACGCTGTAGATGCCGAGCGCCGAGGCGCCCAGCAGCTTTCCCACCACGAGCGCGTCCAGCCGCGCCTTGATCGCGCCGATGAGATTGTTGATGGAGAGCCAGCTCGAGAAGTGAAGGAAGCCCCGGATGTCGGCCAATGAAAATCTGGGGCGATAGGGATGAACGACATAGCTCAGCGCCGACGCCACGACCTTGCCCGCGAGAATGCCACCGACCAGAGCCCAGTAATCATGTCGCCAGAGAGCCCAGGGTACCGTCACGAGCACCGCCGCGATCTTGCTCCAGACAGCGAGCCGGAACTCCACGTCGAAGCGGAGATCGCGATGGAACTCGACAGTGCCAATGTTCGCGACGCCAGCGACGAAGGGGCCGAATGCAAGCCAGCGCAAGACCGCCGCGAGCCGATCATCCCCGTAGAAGCCCGCGACCGGATCGGCCGTACCCAGCAGGATTGCCGCGATCAACAGCCCGCGGATGACGTTCAGCGTCCAGGCGGTGTCATAGGCGGCGCGATCGCTGGTCTGCCTTTGGACGAGCGCGAGATCGAAGCCGAGCTCCGCCACGGATTCGATCACGGCTTGAAAACCCGTTGCGAGCGCGACCAAGCCGAAATCGCCGGGGATCAGCACTCGCGCCAAAACGACGGTACTGGCGAGACCGATGATGCGGATCGCGACACGCTGCAGCATCATCCAGATGGCACCCCGCGCCATCTGTTGGCGGAGGCTTGACGCCGGATCGGTCACGGCTCTCGGTTGCCGGCCGCACCCGCCGCGCGGCGGCGCTTCTGCCAACGCCACGCCAGTGACTGCAGCCCACGATACATGACCGCGCGTGTGCTCCCATCGTGCCAGCAACCCCTATAATAAAGGCGCGGCACTGTCACGTACGCGGATTTGTGCGACTGTTCCCCTGACCCGCGATCGATCGTACGAATACCCGCGGCGGCACAGCCATCGATGACGTGCTTCAGCAGCAAGTGACCGGGCCCGAACTTCGCAAGCGCCGGATTGAAGATGGGGAACCAATAGTGAAGTGTTGTCCCACTGCGCAGGCCGAAGTGCGAAGCGACCCAATGACCCCCGACATTAAGCGTCGCGAGCGAGCCCGCGCAATCGGCGTCGGCCGAGGCCGCGAGCAACCTCAGCAGATGACGCTGCCAAGGCTCGGCGAGCGCGTCGGGAACGCCCGTCTCTCTGTATTGCGCTCGCTTCATGGCGACGAGCCGATCCAGCTCGCGCTCGGGGTCCGCGACATTGAAGGTGAAGTCGAGAGGCCCCAATGCCTCGACGATCCGGCGCTCGCGCCGCTCGAGCTCGCGCGCGAAACTCTCATTCTCTTGCCGTAACCTCTCCCAATACTCCCCCACATCTGCTCCGATCTCAATGCGATGGCCGCGCTCCGGCTGCTCGCCGTCGAGCCCAAACGAGAGTTCTTCTTCCGGCAGGTTTCGGAAGTTGATAGCCGAAAGCTTCGCCATCGAGAGCAAGGTCCGCGCCTCGATCTTGAATCCCGGCGGCGCGATAAGACCGAAATAGTCGGACATCTCGCCACCAACGGGTTCCGCGGCGCCGAGCAGCCGCCGCGCGCCGCTGCCAAACTGAAGCGGAAGAAATGCGACGGGCTTGCCCTCGCTTCCGATCACGCAAACTCTGACGTCATGTCGCACGCGCGCCACCGCGCGGGTGAAGCTCGCGGAAAAAAACGGCGAGCCCAGCGCCGGGTGCGCCTCTCGAGCGCGACGCCATGCCGCGAGTTCGTTGTCGGTCAGGCTGTCCGGCGAGACGACACGCGAGACGAGACCGCGGCCGAGCTCAGCCAAGCGATCCGCCTTCCTCAGGTCTGCGCGGCCGCCCCTTGAGACGCCGCGCCACGGGCGAAGCTCGCAGGAGGTAGCCGAGGTTCTCGAACGGCCGATACCCGGACAGCATTGCGCGAATCAGCAACATGCCGCCACGGAATGGAAGCTGCGGATAGACGTTGCGGCCGATCCGCGTGTAACGGCGCCCCAGGATGCGACGGGTCTCGCGCGATGTGAGGCGGCGGCGCTGCAGCTGGACGTGTCGAAGCACCATCGCGAGCGTGTTGTCGAGGAGGAGCTGCGCGCCGGCACTGGAGAGACTGCCGGGACGCTCGTGGATCACCGCGAGCACCTCGTCGATGAAGCCGACCTCGCCGAGGAGCGCGAGGCGGATCCAGAGATCCTGATCCTCGGCGATCACCAGGGATTCGTCGAAGCCATTCACCTCCATAAGGCTCGCGCGGCGCGCGAGCACCGTCGGCGTCCAGACGAAGGTATCGGCCAGCAGGACCTTCCAGGCTTGGCCCGGCGTCTCCGGCAAGAGATCCTGGAAGGCCGGCGTGGCGGATTTATTCGCTGCATCGATCACGCGCGCGTTGCAGGAGACGAAGGTCATGCGGGGATGGGGCGCGATCGCAATCACCTGCCGCGAGAGCTTGCCGGGCAGCCACTCGTCGTCTGCGTCGAGGAACGCTACGTATTCGCCCTGGGCCCGTGCGAGGCCTGCGTTGCGCGCCGCAGCCGCGCCGCAATTGCGAGGCAAGCGGATCACCCGCTGAACGACGTCTGCGCGCGACTCTAATATGTCGGGCGTACGGTCGGTGCTCCCGTCATCGACTGCGATCACTTCGAGGTGCCGGTAATTCTGCTGTGCGATCGATGCCAGCGCCCGCTCCAGCGTCGCTTCCGCGTTGAAGCAGGGAAGGACGACGCTTACGAGCGGCTGTGACGACTCCATGGATCCGCGACTCGGAACCTGCGCTCAATGCGACGATCGCTCAAGCTTCTAGAGCGGAATCGACGGATTCACAAGGGAGACGAACCCGTTGGTTTCGCGGCGGGGGCTGCGGCACAATGCTCGGATGGTTCCCGCGCTGAAAGAAACCCTGCGCAGGCTCGCCTATGCATCCGGCGCCCTCGGTGCGTTGCGTCGTCTCAGGGACCGTAATCGCCTGACGGTCGTGATGTTTCACCGGGTGCTATCGCTGGGCGATCCCCGTTGGGCGGGAGCCGATCCCGAATACACGATCTCGGACACGCTCTTCGCGGAAGCACTGGAATTCTTGCGGCGACACTATTCCGTCGTCTCGCTCGATCAGGTGCTGGATGCTCTCGAGGGGGTCGCATTGCCGCGGCACCCGCTTCTCGTCACCATCGACGACGGTTGGGCGGATACGGCGGAGTATGCGCTGCCGGCGCTCCGGACCCTGGGCTTGCCCGCGGCAGTATTCGTCGCGGCCGGCGTCATCGGGCGGCGCGATCCCTTTTGGGAGGAGCGCGTATACTCGGCTTGGCGACGCGGGGAAGCGACGGTGTCCATGCTGCAGGCGGAATGGCGAGGGCGCGGCGCCGAGGGCGAGCCCCCGTCGCTCACCGACAATTCGGAGCCCTCCCTGCGCAAGCTGGTGAGCGCGCTCGGGCGAGCCCCGGAGGCGACACGCGATGCCGTGCTCGCCTCGTTCCGCGAGCCGGACCCGGGTCCCCCACACATGCTGACCGCCGACCAGCTTCGGCTACTTGCGCGGAGTGAAATTGCCGTGGGGGTGCATGGCCATTCGCACACGCCGCTGACGGAAACCGACGCCAAGGCGGAATTGAAACGTGCGCGTGCGGCGCTGGAAGCCATACTCGCCAATCCCGACAGCAGGGCCCTGCGCACGCTATCCTTTCCGCACGGGCGCTACGATGCCGCGGCCGTCACGGCCGCGCTCGGCTCCGGCTTCACTCTGATGTTCACAAGCGATCCCGTGCGAACGCCACTGTCGCGGGGCCGTAGGCTCCGCAACCGGCTCATCGGACGCATCGACATTCCGGCCGCGGCCATCGAAGCGCCGGACGGCCGGCTCGATCGCGCGCGCATGGCGACCTGGCTCTTCCGGCGGCCGACCC
>DATJWL010000005.1:0-36953 GCA_035501215.1 Casimicrobiaceae bacterium | reverse complement strand
GTCGGAAACGGACCGCCGCTGCCGGTCTTCGTGGCCGCGATCTTCTTCACCACGTCCATGCCCTCGACCACTTTCCCGAACACCGTGTAGCCGTATCCGCTTGGCGAGGCCTCGCGAAAGTTAAGCGACTTGTTGTCGTTGACGTTGATGAAAAACTGCGCCGTGGCCGAATGCGGATCGCTCGTGCGCGCCATCGCCACGGTGCCCGGCACGTTGAGCAGCCCCGCCTTGCTCGAATGCTCGGCTTCGTTCTGCACGGGAGGACGGGTGGGCTTCTGCCTGAAGTCCTCGGTGTAACCGCCGGCCTGGATCATGAAGCCCTGTATTACGCGGTGGAACTGCGTCCCGTCGTATTGTTTCGCTTTCACATAAGTCAGAAAGTTCTCGACTGTCTTCGGGGCCGCGTCGGGGTAAAGCTCGATCCGGATCTTGCCGGCCGTGGTGTCCAAGTCGACTTGGGGGTTGGCAGCCTCGACCTCGAGCCCGAAAGCGGCGAGGCCGACGGCAGCGGCGAGCATCAGCGCGTAACGACGAAACATCGGGGACTCCTGACGGTGGGGAACGAAACGTTCACTTCTTGCTCTTTGCCGCGGGCTGCGGCACCGGCACCTGCGGCTTGGGCGCCGTGCTCGACGGCGGCACGGCGAAAAGCTCGCGCACGAGCGCGAGCTTCGTCTGCGCGCTCTTGTTTGTCTTGTCGATGGTAATCGCGCGATCGTATTCCATGCTGGCGAGCCGCGTGTAGATGTCGCCCAGATTCTCGTGCGCGATCGCATAGTCGGGGCGCGTCGCAAGCGCCAGTTCGAGCGCGCGGCGGGCTTTCTCGTACTGGCCCTGCTGCGCCCAGATGACGGCAAGGTTGTTGTAGGGCTCGGGCAGCTCGGGATAGTCCTCGATCAGGCCCTGGAAAGTCGCGACCGCGGCGTCGGTCTCGGCCTGATCGGTCTGCACCACGCCTTTCAGAAACCGCGCCTGCGGATTCTTCGCATCGGTCGCCAGCACGGCGTCGATCTTCTCCAGCGCGGAGACGTATTCTCCGTCGCGGATCTTCTGCGAGGCTTCTGCCAGCTCCGGCGACAGACCGGGCGTGCGTGGCGGCGGTCCGGTGGTCACGGAGGTCGGCGGCGGAGGGGGCGCCTGCGCCGTTGCGAGCGCGGGAATCAGCAGCCCAACGAGCGCCGCTACCAGGACCAGACAGGAGTGTGCAGGACGCGACGACATCGCGTGGAAGGGGCTGCCGAAAGCCGAGAACTTCTGAAGCCGGAATTCTAGCAGGAGCCGACCACGAGTGCCGTTACGCGCCCTTGAGCCTTGCCACGGTCGCATCGATGAGGTGGCGCGAGATGCTCACCGCCGACGGGAGCTGCGGGAGCGCGTCGACGCTAAACCAGCGCGCATCGGCAATCTCGTCGTCGCAAGGCCGCATGTCGCCGCCCGCGTACTCGGCGTTGTACGCGATCATGAGCGAGTGGGGAAAAGCCCACGACTGGCTCGCGAAGTACCGGAGCCGATCGACCTCGATGCCGACTTCCTCACGCACCTCGCGGTGGATGCAGTCCTCGATCGATTCGCCGGGCTCGACGAATCCGGCCAGCGCACTGTACATCGCCTGCGGGAACCGGTTGGCGCGCGCGAGCAGGAGCTCGCGGCCTCGGGTGACGAGCACCATCATCGCCGGCGAAATGCGAGGGAAAAGCACGTACCCGCACGCCGGGCACTCCTTGGCGCGCTCGTTAGCTCGATCGCGCGTGTGCGTGCCGCAGCGGCCGCAATACTGGTGGCTGCGGTCCCACTCGACGATCTGGAAGGCGCGCCCCGCCAGCGCGAGGAGCGCATCGGGCAGCCGCAGGAAGAGCGAGCGCAGGCCGCGCCACTGCCAACCGTCCGGGTCGGGCGCATCGAGGAGCGACCGGATCGCGACGCAATCGACGCCCTCGAGCCGGCCGAGATAGTGCTTCGCACCGCCCAAGCCGAGGGGTGCGAGGTCCGACAGCCGGGGCAATACCGGAGTTTGTTCGTCGCGGACGAGAATCTTGTCATCGCGCCAGACGAAGCAAAACGCGTCCCCGGGCAGGGCGGACGGCAGCGCAAAGCCCGGCTCGTAGCCGGGCGGTGAATTCAACAGCACAACGGAGCAGGAAGCTGTACCGGGGTTCCTCAGTGTAACTCAGCGCAGGAATGCCTCGTCCTTCCCGATCACGGTCAGCTCGACGAACTTCGAGCCGTTGTGGTCCGTCGGCGAAAAGCTCACCGTGTAGCCGCCGACGTCGAGATCGCGGATCTGCTCCATCGCCGCGATGAATCTCTCGCGCGTCAGATCGGAACCGGTGCGCTTGAGCCCCTCGACGAGCACCTTCGCCGCGATGAAGCCCTCAAGGCTCGTGAAGGAGAAATTCTGCTTCCCGGTCGAGGCCTCGAGAAGCTGTTGATAATCCTTAACTACTCGCGCGGAGATGTTCCACGGGAATGGAACGACTTGCGAGACACCCACGCCGCGTCCCGCCGGGCCGGCCTCATGCGCGAGCGCCTTGCTGCCGACAAAGGAAACGTTCATGAACTGCGGGTTGCAGCCCGCGGCGCGCATCGCCTTGATGAAGGACGCACAGGACTTGTAGGCGGAAATCATCACCACGCCCTGCGGCTCGATCTTGCAGATCGATTGCACGGCCGTGGCGACGTCCGTCGTGTTCCGCTCGACGGTGCCGGTGGCCAGAATTTTCATGTTCCGCTTCTGCATTGCGCGCTCCACCCCCGCGAGCCCCGCCTTGCCGTAATCGTCGTTCTGGTAGAACACCGCAATGCGATCGAGCGTCTGGCCGACGAGCTGGCCGACGAGCTTATCGGTCTCGTCGTAGTAGCTCGCCCGGATGTTGAAGATGTAGCGGTTGAGCGGATTTCGCAGCGACTCGGCGCCGGTGAAAGGACCCACGAACGGAACCTTTGCGGCGGTGAAGATGGGCTTCGAGGCGTTCGAAGTCGGCGTCCCTACGTAACCGAAGAGCAGGAATACGCCATCGTCGATGAGCTTCTTCGTGTTGGCCGCCGCGCGATCGCTCTCGTAGCCGTCGTCGAGCGAGCGCAGCTCGATCTTGCGGCCGTTGACACCGCCGGCGGCATTGACCGCCTGAAAGTAGGCCATCGCGCCCGCGCGCATCTCGGTTCCAAGCTCGGACGCCGGGCCGGAGAAAGCGGCCGACTGGCCGAGGACAATCGTCGTCGGCGTGACGCCAGGCTCCGCCGCGGCACAAAACGCCGCGCTCAGGGCAAACATGCCGGCGAGGGTCCGCCACGCACTACTCATCGCTTCCTCCGTTTCGATCGCATCGTTTCAAACCTCGGGACCGCAAGCCGGCGTCAGCAAGTTTCGTTCCAGGTGCCGAGGCTCGGGGCGCCGCGAGGAGTATAATCCGCCTCGAAGCCATACGCCTACCGCTCATGGAAGCCGAACAACTCAATCAGCTTGCGGGCTCGCTCTCCGGATTGCAGCAGCGCGCTGCCGATCTGCGGAGGTATCTTTGACTTCGACGCCAAGTCGGAGCGACTGAACGCGGTCGCGAAAGCGCTCGAGGATCCCGGCATCTGGAGCAACCAGAAGCGGGCGCAGGAACTCGGGAAAGAGAAGAAGCAGCTCGACCAGCTCGTCGGCACCTTGACGAGCCTCGGACAGCGACTGAAAGACAGCACGGAGCTCTACGAGCTCGCCCGCGCCGAGGCGGATGATGCGACGCTTGCCGGCGTCGCCTCCGATGTCGCGGAACTCGAGCGCGCTGTCGGCGAGCTCGAATTCCGCCGGATGTTCCACAATCCGATGGACCCGAATTCCTGCTTCATCGACATCCAGGCCGGCAGCGGCGGCACCGAGGCGCAGGACTGGGCGGCGATGCTGCTGCGCATGTATCTTCGCTACTGCGAGCGCAAGGGCTACCGGACCGAGATTCTCGAAGACTCCGAGGGCGAGGTCGCCGGCATCAAGAGCGCGAGCGTGAAGGTCACCGGCGACTACGCCTACGGGCATCTGCGCACCGAGACCGGCGTGCATCGGCTGGTGCGCAAGAGCCCGTTCGATTCGAATGCGCGCCGCCACACCTCGTTCGCCAGCGTGTTCGTGTATCCGGAGGTCGACGAGACGATCGAGGTCGACATCAATACGTCGGACCTGCGCATCGACACCTTTCGCGCTTCGGGTGCGGGCGGGCAGCACATCAACAAGACCGACTCCGCGGTGCGCATCACGCACCTGCCCACCGGCATCGTCGTCCAGTGCCAGAACGACCGCTCGCAGCACCGCAACCGCGCCGAGGCCATGGCGATGCTGAAGTCGCGCCTGTACGAGCTGGAGCTGCGCAAGCGCCAGGCCGAGCAGCAGAAGCTCGAGGAAGCGAAGACCGACATCGGCTGGGGTCACCAGATTCGCTCCTACGTGCTCGACCAGTCGCGGATCAAGGACCTGCGCACCAACCTCGAGGTCGGCAACACGCAGGCGGTGCTCGACGGCGATCTCGACGACTTCATCGCGGCGAGCCTGAAGCAGGGGGTGTAGATGGCGGACGACAGCCCGGACGAAGCTCGCCCGCTCCCGAGCGAAAACCAGATCGTCGCCGAGCGGCGCGCCAAGCTCGCCGCGCTGCGCGAGCGTGGACAGGCGTATCCGAATGATTTCCGCCGCGAGTCGCTCTCCGCAGTGCTGCATGAGCAGTACGACTCGAAGTCCACCGAGGAGCTCGACGCCGCGCCGGCGAAAGCCGCCGTGGCGGGGCGCATGGTGCTCAAGCGCGTCATGGGCAAGGCGAGCTTCGCCACGCTGCAGGACATGGGCGGGCGCATCCAGCTCTATGTCACGCGCGACGGCATCGGCGAGGAGCCTTACGAGGCGTTCAAACACTGGGACCTGGGCGACATCGTCGGTGCGCGGGGGACGATGTTCAAGACGCGGACCGGCGAGCTGTCGCTACGCGTGGCGGAGCTGCGGCTCCTTGCCAAGGCGCTGCGGCCACTGCCCGAGAAGTTCCACGGGCTGACCGACCAGGAGCAGAAGTACCGGCAGCGCTACGTCGATCTCATCACCAGCCCCGAATCGCGCCGCGTGTTCGTGATGCGCTCGCAGATCGTGCAGGCGATGCGCGAATTCTTCGTCGGTCGAGGCTACCTCGAGGTCGAGACCCCGATGATGCAGCCGATCCCGGGAGGCGCGGCGGCGCGCCCGTTCGTCACCCATCACAACGCGCTCGACTGCGACCTCTACCTGCGCATCGCACCGGAGCTCTATCTCAAGCGCCTGGTCGTCGGCGGCCTGGAGAAGGTGTTCGAGATCAACCGCAATTTCCGCAACGAGGGCATCTCGACCAAGCACAATCCCGAGTTCACGATGCTCGAATTCTACGAGGCGTATCGCGACTACCGCTACCTGATGGATCTGACCGAGGAGCTTTTGCGCGAGGTCGCGAGGAAGGTATGCGGCACGACGACGGTCGAGTATCAGGATCAGCACATAGATCTCTCCGGGTCTTTCGATCGGTTGACGATGGCCGAGGCGATCGGCAGGTACAACCCGCGGCATTCGCTCGTCGAGCTCTCGAAGCGCGAATATCTGCAGAAGGCGCTCGCCGCGCTCGGCGTCGAAGTGCTGCCGACCGATGGGGTGGGGGTGCTGCAGCTCAAGCTCTTCGAGGCGACCACCGAGGACAAGCTCGTCCAGCCGACCTTCATCGTCGCGCATCCAACCGACGTCTCGCCGCTCGCGCGGGCGAACGAAGCGAACCCCGCGGTGACGGATCGCTTCGAGCTGTTCATCACCGGGCGCGAGTTCGCGAACGGCTTTTCCGAGCTGAACGATCCCGAGGACCAGGCTGCGCGCTTCATGGCGCAGGCGCGCGCCAAGGACGCCGGCGACGCGGAGGCGATGCACTACGACGCCGATTACATCCGCGCGCTCGAATACGGAATGCCCCCGGCAGCGGGCGAGGGCATCGGCGTCGACCGTCTGGTGATGCTGCTGACCGACAGCCCGTCGATCCGCGACGTGATCCTGTTTCCGCAGCTCAAGCCGGAAGGATAGACGCGGCCCGGCCCCTAAGGCAGGTGGCTCAGTATCCAGTTGCTGATCGGCGTCACGACCTTGCCCTCGGCGTTCGAAAAGCCATGATAACCGGTGGGACCGCAATCGTCGGTGACGTCGACCGGATCGGTCGTGTTCGTCACGAAAAGCGCGCGAAAGTCCGGGGATGACAGCAGGTTACGCGCGATCCTGTTGACCCCGACCGGTGAAGTGACGGAGCAGATGTCGCCGGTGTTGGCCACCATCATGCCGATGAGATCGATGTCCTGAAGATCCATCGCGAGAAGGCTGTCTGCATCCGTGGAGTCGACCACCGACGACGTCACGACGAAACCGTCGGGGCCGTCGAGAGTCGGTTGCTGGACGTCGATCAGTGCGCCCTTGGCGGCGGAAGTCGAGCCGCGACTCGTTCCCACGAGCCACACCGGGACCCCGAACGTCGTTCTCGCATAGTCGATGACCGCTGCGATGTCCTTTTGGTGCTTGGTCGACCGGCGAAAGCTCGGTGACGTTCCGGTGGGAAAGCCGCCAGACTGATCCGAAGGAACGTCCATCAAAATGACGTTGAAGCCGTTGACGGCGAAGTTGTTGCGCTGGCGCACCAGAAAATTGCTGCTCGAATCGGTATCGTGCGTCATCAAACCGGTCTGGTCGGTCGGCCAACTCGCGAGATTGAGCCTTCCGTCCCCGCCGGTGAAGAGGATAAGCGTGCCGACCGCGGGTGGGGTGTCGGCGGACTGATCGGTGATCATCATCGACACCGTGATCCCGGGGCGCGTAGGGATGGTCACGATCGAGTAAGTCGTCGCCTGGGCGATGCTGCAGCAAAGCCAAAAAGCTGTGGCGCAAACATGCAGTATGGACGGCAATGCCCTGCGTGAATCAATCATGGCTGAGTCTCACAATCCGAGGGTGGCTCCTTCCCGAAGACCGGCTTCCATTGCGGGCCGCACGGTTGCTTGCGAACAGTCCCGGCGCGAGAATGGATCGTACGCCCGTCCTTGCTCGCTTGAAAGTCAATGGACATGAGCGCGGGATTCAAGACCTTTCGAGAGTTCTATCCGTTCTATCTCTCCGAGCATCGGCACCCGATCTGCCGGCGCCTGCATTTCGTCGGCACGCTGCTGGTGATCGCCTGCAGCGCGCTCGCGGTCGTCACGGCCAGCCTCTGGTGGCTCGCCGCCGCGCCGCTGTGTGGCTACGGCTTCGCCTGGGTCGGGCATTTCTTCTTCGAGCACAACCGTCCCGCGACCTTCACGCATCCGCTCTACAGCCTCATCGGCGACTGGGCGATGTTCAAGGACATCTTAACCGGCAGGATCGCGTTCTGACCGGGCGCGATGTGCGCGTTGACCCGCGCCGCGCCGCCGCGCGATAATGACGACCCTTCGGGGTGTGGCGCAGCCCGGTAGCGCACTTGCTTTGGGAGCAAGATGTCGGAGGTTCGAATCCTCTCACCCCGACCAGACAGCGAAGCGGCTTCGCACGGTATCGGGCGCCCGTAGCTCATTGGGATAGAGCACCGGCCTTCTAAGCCGGGGGTAACAGGTTCGAGTCCTGTCGGGCGCACCACGAGCAGGGCGCCGCGGCAGACGATCGCAGCAATGGTGGCTGTAGCTCAGCTGGTAGAGTCCCGGATTGTGATTCCGGTTGTCGTGGGTTCGAATCCCATCAGCCACCCCAACTCTACGCAGGCACTTAGCCTTCCATTCGTGAGTTCGCCGTGACCGAAACCGAGCGGCATGCGACGAGTCGCACGCTGGTGGCGAGTTTTCTCTTCACCGACCTCGTCGGATACTCGAAGGGAACGGCGGCCGAGCAGTACGCAGCCAAGGCCACCTTGTCGGCGATTCTCCGCAGCAATCTTGCAGCCCTCCGAGACGTCGACTATCGGATCAAGGACACAGGCGACGGGGCATTGATCGCGTTTACTTCCAGCCCCGAACACGCGCTCTACATGGCACTGGCGATTGCAGAGGATTTCGGACGGGCCGCAGGCGAAGCAGGCTTTCCTTCGAACAGGCTGCGTACGGGCATCCACCTTGGATCAGTAAAAGAGTCGACCGACCTCGAAGCACGGCCCAATTTCGTCGGCGATGGCATCAACGCAGCCAAGCGAATCATGGACTTTGCGGCTCCTGGGCAGATCACGGCTTCGCGAGCGTTTTTCGACGCCGTAGCGTGCCTGGACTCCGCGTACGCCGAGCTTTTCAGGCACGTGGGTGCTCCCGACGACAAACATGGGCGAGTGCACGAGATGTACGCCATCTCCTCGAGCACGACGGTGCTGGAAAAGCTCAAGCTCGAGTTTGTCGCGGCGGCTCGCGAGTCCGCCGAAGCCGAGGTGAACGGGCCCGCGACGATCAAGGCAAAGGCGGAGCCGGTGACCTCGGTCGCCACTGACTCTCAGACCCGACCGCGCCGGCCGGTCGAAGTCACCCGCAAGGCCGCCCTCCTCGTCGTCGCGGTGATCGCGCTCACCATTGGGTCGGTATTCGTGGGTACGAAACTTATTGAGTCGAACGGTTCGAAGAGTCCGCAAGCAACGAACGAAACAGTTGCGCCCCCGGCCACGCCCAAACAGGCAATCGCGCCGCCGACATCAACGCAAGGAATCGCTGCCGATTCCCAGACCTTGCCGGCAAGCGCGCCCCAGCCTGAGACGGCGCCCCCGGTTCGCGCGGCAGGCGGAACGGACGGGGCACCCAAGCCCGATTTGACGCAGGCGGTGACCGCCCCGGCCGCAGCGACGACGACGGCGAGCCCAAGGATCAAGCCGAGGACGGATCCATCTCCGAGCGCGCCCGTCCCGGCCAATGCCACGTCTGACCGGAGCGACCCGCGTTGCAGCCGCATCATGGAAAAGGCAACGCTTGGCGAAGCGCTATCCACGGAAGAAAAGAGAGAGCTTGCAAGCTCATGTCGCTAAGTCTGCCGCGGTGCGTGATAAGTGGGCTGACCGCCGCCAGCCTGATTGCTGTGATCCTGCTTGCTTCATGCGCAGCGCCTCCGCCTCCCGAGCGTCCGCCGGCGCCGTCCTCTGAATTGACATTCGACGCGGGTGTCGATTACGCGATCGACGACCTGCTGGTTCAGGCGCGGAGACTGCCGGCATTCAGCGCCGCCCCGGGCTTGTTCAAAAAAGAATCGGACGTACCACGCGGTGTCATCGCGGTCGACCCGGCCATCGACGGGAATACCGGGCAGCAGACGATCGCATCGAAAGCCCTCGATTCGCGACTTCTGCAACGCGCTTCAGACAAGTTCGCGCAGTTCGATGTGGCCGCCGTCAACTCGACGATTCTTGGCAAGGCGCAGTATCTACTGGCCGCGACGTTGACTCCGATCGATGCGACGAAGGCAGGCGGGACATTCCGGATAAGCCTTTCGCTGACCGATATCAAGACCGGCTTCGTGGTGGCCCAGTCCGCAACAAGGGTCCGCAGCGAGGGGATCGATACCACGCCGACACCCTTCTATCGAGATAGTCCTGCATTGACCAAGGATCGAGTCGTCGAAGGGCAGATCCGCACGGCACAGACGCCAACGGGCGGCGCGGCCGACGAAATCTACATGTCGCGGCTGCCCATCAACGCCTTGATCAGCGAGGGCTCCAGCCGCTATGAAGCGGGTAACTACGCAGAGGCCCTGCGCTACTATGAGACAGCCGCGGCTCGTCCCGACGGACAGCAATTGCGCGTCCTCAACGGTGTTTATCTTGCCGACACCCAGCTTGGGCGCACCGACGACGCAGAAAAAGCCTTCGCGAAAATCGTCGCCCTCGGTCTCGCGACCAACAGTCTTTCGGTCAAATTCCTGTTTCGCCCGGGCTCTGTCGACTTCATTGCAGATCCAAAAGTCAGCGGCCCGTACAACATGTGGCTGCGCCTCATCGCGCACGAAGTCGCGGCGTCGAAAAGCTGCCTTACCGTAACCGGTCACACAAGCCACACGGGAACGGAGCAGTTCAACGAGAAGCTTTCGCTGCAAAGAG
This sequence comes from Casimicrobiaceae bacterium, assembly GCA_035501215.1. Classification (GTDB taxonomy): domain Bacteria; phylum Pseudomonadota; class Gammaproteobacteria; order Burkholderiales; family Casimicrobiaceae; genus PALSA-1003. The sequence continues at coordinate 26,904 of DATJWL010000005.1, read as the reverse complement.
CGCTCACCATCCAACGCAAGATCGAGGCCCAGGCTCCCCAGACTGCCGGCCGCCTCGTGTCGGTTGGCGTAGGCTTCCGGGAAAACCTTGTGGGATCCGGCACCGATGATCTACGCGATGCGCTCGATCGGCGTGTCGAATTCAAGGTTAGAAACTGCTAGGAGAGAGACCATGCCTAGCCGGCGTGCTGCCCGCGGTCCGCAGGCGGAGATCGCGAACCTGGTCGCCGAGCTCGAGAAGGCCGAGGCTTACGAGCAGCGCCTGCGCCAGCTCATCATCGATGCACGCGACCATCTCGCCGCGGGCCGCACCTCGATGGCGCTGTCGCTGTTGAACACCGCGCTGCGCGACATCGACGACGCAACCGACGTCGTCGCGCCTTCGCCCGATCGTTCCTGAACGTCTTCGGTGCAGAGCGGCGCCGCTCGAAAGGCGCCCGCTACAGCACGCCGCCGATGATGTTGATGCTCATCGCCAGCACGGCGATGTTGTAGATGAAGCTCAGAATGCCGTGGATCAGCGTGAGCCGGCGCATCGGCCGCGACAGGACCGCCACGTCCGACACCTGCGAGGTCATGCCGACTGTGAACGAGTAGTAGAGGAAATCCAGATAGTCGGGCTCGTCGTCCTCGGGGAACTTGAGCCCCCGGTGATGCTGCTCGTGCTCTCTCGGTTGCGAGTAGTACAGATGCGCGTAGTGAAATGCGAACAGCGTGTGGATCAGCAGCCACGACAGCAGGAGCGCCGCCACCGACAGCGTAAGGCGTTCAGCGCGGGCCCAGTACGTCAGCGACTGGAGGTCGCCGACCATGAAGCCGATCGCGACGAAGCTCGCGCTTGCCGCGGTGATGATGAGCAGGAAGATCACGAACCCGCTCGGATCATAGAGCTGCGCGCGCACCCGCGTCAGCGTCTGATCGGTGCGCGCCACGACCATCCATCCCAGCCCGAGATAGCCGAGGGCGCCGACGTCCCACCCTGCGAGGAGCAGCATGCGCTCGGGCAGCCAGGGCGAGAGCAGCAACGAGGCGATGAGGGCGAGCGCCAACACGATGGCGACGCGCTGCAGCGCGTTCAGACGCGCGACCCACGGCAGACGTGGCTTGGGGTGATGAGCTGACGGCATCGGCGCGGGCGAGCGTCCCCCGGGGTCCTGTAACACTCAGACCAGCGGCTTGAGGTCGCCGAGGAGAGTCGGCAGCAGCTCCGACACCGTCGGATGGATGTGCATGGTGCGCTGGATCGTCGTGTAGGGCGCGCCTGCCGACATCACGTCGAGGATGCAGTGGACCGCTTCATCGCCCTCGGTGCCGAGCAGCGCCGCGCCGAGAATGCGCTTCGTATCCGCGTCGACGAGCACCTGCATGAAGCCTTGAGTCTCGCTGCGCTCGCGAGCGCGCCCGACGCGCGTCATCTTCATCTTGCCGACGAGCGCCTTCTTCCCCGAGGCGCGCACTTCGCGCTCGGTCATGCCGCAGCGCCCGAGCGGCGGATCGACGAAGAGCGCGTAGGTCGTGATGCGATCGCTGATGCGGCGCGGATCGTTGTCGAGCAGATTCGCCGCCACGATCTCATAGTCGTTATATGAGGTGTGCGTGAACGCGCCGCGGCCGTTGGCGTCGCCCAGCGCCCAGATGCCTGGAACGTTGGTCCGGCATTGATCGTCCACCTCGATGAAACCTTTCGCATTGGTGTTCACGCCGGCCTTGTCCAAACCGAGATCGTCGGTGTTCGGCACGCGCCCGATGGCGAGAAGCAGATGCGATCCGACGATCTCGCGCGGCTCCTCGTCGCAGGACATCTGCATCGAAACACCATCGCCTCGCCGGGCCACGCTCACGCACTCCGCCTTGAGCCGGATGGCGATTCCCTCGGCCTCGAGGATAGCCTTGATGGCGGCCGAGACTTCTTCGTCCTCCCGCCCGATGATCCCGGGCGCCATTTCGACGACGGTGACGCGGCTGCCGAAGCGGCGGTACATCTGCGCGAACTCGAGCCCGATGTAGCTGCCGCCGACCACGAGCAGATGCCCGGGCAGGAAATCGACCTCCATCATGCTGCTGTTGGTGAGAAACGGGACGTCGTGCAGCCCCGGCATGTCGGGAACGTTTGCGCGGCCGCCGACGTTGATGAAGATCTCGCCGGCTTCGAGGAGCCGTCCATTCACGCCTACGCTGTGCGGCCCCTCAAAGCGCGCGTGGCCCTCGATCAGGGTGACGTTCGGCGCCCCCTCGAGCCACTTCCTCACGCCGTTGTTGGATTGCGCCACGATGGCATCCTTGCGCGTCTTCACGCGGCCCATGTCCATGTGGATCGGCTTGTCGATCATCACGCCGAAGTCGGCGCCGCGCCGCGCAATGTACGCGGCGCGGGCGCTCGCGATCAGGGTTTTGGTCGGGATGCAGCCGTTGTTGACGCAGGTGCCACCGATCAGCTTGCGCTCGATGATCGCCGTCTTGCGGCCTGCCTGGCCGAGCCGAACCGCGAGCGGCGGCCCGGCCTGTCCGGTGCCGATGACGATGGCGTCGTATTTTTCGCTCATGCGATGTCCCTCAACCTCCGGCAGCGTTTGACGCGCCACGCGGAGTCGAACGAGCTGGCCCTACTTGGTCTTGCCGCGGAATCCGTCCACACCCGCAGCCAGCTCGTGTCCCGGCGTGGCCGCAGGATCGTGGATCACGACGCCCTGGATCGGATCGACGGCCCGCTTCCACGGTGCGGCCGCCACCATGCGCCGCGTCGCATCATAACCCGCCTGCCAGCGCGCGCGGATCCCCGCGGGCGTGAAGTCGATGTCTTTCAACTGATCCTCGCCGTCGAGCCGCGGCGCGCTGAGCCGGACTACCTGCATCATCGTGCCGCAACCCCAGGACGCGAGCTCCTTCACGTCCGCGGACTCGCGCGCCTTTTCCGGGACGTGCTTCGCAATCTCGCGAATGATATGTCGCAGATGGTGAATCTGCTTCTGCCGCGCGATGTGGTTCTTGGCGCGGCTCGCGTACTGAATGTCTTTCTGCCGTTCTGCCACCTCCCACAACGTCTCGGGATCGCTGCCCTCGGGATTCCACATCTGCACCGCGAAGATCACCGAATCCTTGCGCGGCTTGTCGTCGAGCACCGCTTCGATGGGCGTATTGGAATAGATGCCGCCGTCCCAGTAGGGTTCGCCATCGACGCGCACTGCCGGAAACGCGGGCGGCAGCGCGCCGGAAGCCATGACGTGCTCGAGGCAGATCGCTTCGTCGCGGCTGTCGAAGTAGCGCATCTCGCCGCTGTTGACATGGACTGCACCCACGGTGAGCCGCATGTGCTTCGCGTCGATGTATTGGAAGTCGACCAACTCGGTCAGCGTTTCGCGCAGCGGTGCGGTCGTGTAATAGGCCGCGCCTTCGACGCCGAGCGGCGTGTGCTGCCAGAGCCAGGCAGCGGGATTCGGCGAGAAGAAGGTCGGCACGCCCTGCGCCACCGTCATCAGATTGGCGACGAGGTTGCCCATTCCGGGAACGATCTCGGGCAGGCCGTGCCCGGCGCGCTGTTCGACGCTGGTCCAGAACGCGTGGAGCCGCTCGCAACGGCGCTTCGGGGGATTGCCGGCGATGATCGCGCCGTTGATCGCTCCGATCGAAGTACCGATCACCCAATCGGGCTCCATGCCGGCTTCGTGCAGCGCCTCGTAGACGCCCACCTGATACGCGCCGAGCGCGCCTCCGCCCTGCAGGACCAGCACGACCTGTCCCGGAAGCGAGTCCCGCTTCGCGCGTTGCGCGCCGTTCCCCGAGCCGTTGCGTCTTGTTGCGATTCCCTTGCGTGATGTAGCCATGGCGTTTTCCTCTTCCCGACCGACATCACGCACCTTCGCTTCACGCGCAGCCAGGAATTGGCCGAGTGAGGTCGGCGGATCAGCTCCCGGGCGCGAAGCGCCGCTCGAGCAGCGTATCGACCGCGATCCTCCCGGGACCGCAGATCGTCAGCACCGCGAGCATCGTTCCCCAAAGAATGTGGTCGTTGACGCCGCCGGTCTGCGTCAGCGTCTCGTAGTAGGAGACGACGGCAACGATGTTGAAGACAAAGAGCCAGCCGGCGGCCAGACGCGAAGCGAGTCCCAGCACGAGCAAGACGGGCATCGACAACTCGGTCGCGGCGCCCAGCCCCGCGGCCACTGCGGGCGACAGCAGCGGCACGTGGTACTCGTCGGTGAAGAGCGCGACGGTGCTGCTCCAGTCGCGAACCTTGGTTAACCCCGAGAGGAAGAAGACGCGCGCAATGTAGAGACGAAAGCCGAGGAGCAACAACGGCTCCAGCTTGGCCAGCAAACCGGCGACAAGGCAATAGAGGCCGGCTAGGCGGTTGACGAGCGAAGGCGGCGGGTTTGCGTTCATGATTCGCTTCCTTGGCTTGCGCGAAACGCGACCACCGTTTGCGCGGCGACGTGATGTCTCAGCGCGCGGGTCAAATCGAAGCCTTCTTCCTTCGCGGCCGCGCGCGCCGCCGCTTCGCCAAGGCCGGCGCGGCTGGCGAGCGCAATGAGCAACGCATGCTCGCCCGGGCTGAGCCGCTCGATGGTCACTCCGCTTGCACCGCGCAACACGAGGAGCGAATCGCCGCCGGCGCCGAGATCGACCGTGTCGTCGCCTTCGAACCCATCCTGGTTGACCTGCCAGATGCGCAGGACCGGGTAGGGCGAAGCAAGGAAATGAGCGGACGGGTTCAGAACGAAGCGCAGACTTTCGAACGATTGAGCCGGCACCGCGGCGAGCGCGTCGAGATCGAGCTGGCGTGCATCGGCCGCGATCGCCGACTGGTCGATCGCCCATTCGAGCCGCGCGACGTCGGGAAGATAGGGAAGCTCGCGCGCCGGCGCATACGCGGCGAGGAAGCGCGCGAGCTCGCCACCGTAGCGATTCACGTCGCCGTGCCGTGACGGGTGGGCGCGCACGAAGGCGTCGACCGCGGCGTTGAAGAAAGGCGCCCCCACGAGACGCCGCACGACGGGATAGGTCGCGGCGAGCGCCTTGCGGTAGTTGGCAAGGACGTTGTTGCGATAGATGCCGATCCTCGCGACCGGATCCAGCCCGCCGCCAACGACGCCAAGCGCGGCGAGCGCCGTCGTGTCGCCGAACACGGTGGCCGCGGCAAAGCCGCGCTGCACTTCACGCAGCGATGGCATTGGTCTCCTCCAGGACCGCCTGCGCGATCGCCGCTTCGTCGAGCAAAACGTCCAGCGCAGGTAGATCGGTGTCCCATTCGATCAGTGTCGGCTTGGGGCCGAAGCGCTCGATCGCGGCGCGGTAGAGCGCCCACACCGGGGGCGCGACGCGCGCGCCGTGCGTGTCGATCAGACAGGCGCCGCTCGCGTCGAATCCCGCGAGGTGAATCTCCGCGATCGCATCGCCCGGCATCGCGTCGAGATAAAGAACCGGATCGAAGCCGTGGTTCACCGCATTGACGTAGATGTTGTTGACGTCGAGGAGCAGCTTGCAGCCCGTGCGGCGTACGACGGTGGCGACGAACTCCCATTCCGCCATGGCGTCGTCCTCGAAACGGAGGTACGCGGAAACGTTTTCCACCAGCAGGGGCCGGCCGAGCGCGTTCTGCACCGCGCTCACGCGGTCGCAGCAGAGCACGAGCGCCTCATTGCTGAAGGGCAGCGGCAGGAGATCGTTCAGGTGCCGGCCGTCGATGCGGCCCCAGCACAGATGCTCGGACACGAGCGCCGGCTCGATGCGAGCCACCAGCCGCTTGAGCCGCGCGAGATGGCCCGCGTCGAGCTCATCGGCGGAACCGAGCGAGAGCCCGACTCCATGGAGCGAAATCGGATAATCGGCGCGGATCGCCTCGAGGGCGGAGAGCGCGGAGCCGCCGTCCAAAAAGTAATTCTCGCTATGGACCTCAAGCCATCCCACCGCCGGCCGATCGCGGCGCACTTGCGCAACGTGCGGGGCGCGCAGTCCGATGCCGGCGACGGGGGTTAAAGGATTCTCGGCAGGCATGGTCTCGCGCCAGAGAAAAATGGTGGCGGCGCATGCCGCCACCGGCATGCAATTACGACTTCGGTGCGGAGAGCTTGCCGCCCATCTTCTCGCACGAGCCTTTGGCCACGTACTTCCAGTCCATGGGATCGTTGTCGGCCTTGCTCTGACCGGCGCAGGCATGCTTGGACGTGGCGCAGTCGGCCTGGCCGGCCTTCGAGATGCCGTAGCACTTGTCCTTGCTCGAATCGGGAGCGACGGGACCGGCCGACGCTGCGGCGGCAAGACCCAGCGCGAGGACGCCGGCAATCGCGGCTTGCAGGGTAGCGGAACTCTTCATGATGTCTCCTTTGCGGTTTGGCAGGCAATATCCTGACGAACAATGGGGGCTCGTCCGTCTGGCCCTTTGGTCGCAGGGGGCAGGCGCACCTTACAGGCAAGGCCGCGCCCATTGCAACTCGGCCATCGGGTTCCCAAATGTCGCTAACATTACTGCCGGACCGCCTTTCCGCGCCCGCTCTTTCGCCAATGCGCTTCACCGTCGCGACCTACAACATCCACAAGGGGTTCTCGCATCTTACGCGGCGGGTGGTGATCCACGAGCTCAAGGAGAAGCTGCACGGGCTTTCGGCCGATATCCTTTTCCTGCAGGAAGTGCTGGGGGCCCACGGACGGCACGCCCGCCGCTACCGCGAATGGCCGGGCAAGCCGCAGCACGAATTCATCGCCGATACGGTATGGCACGAGGTCGCCTACGGGCGCAATGCGGTCTATCGCCAGGGCCACCACGGCAACGCGGTGCTGTCGCGCTTTCCGATCGTCACCCAGGACAATCTCGACATCTCGGCGCACGCGTTCGAGAGCCGGGGCCTCCTGCATTGCGTGGTGCAACCGCGGCGCGGGCTGCCGGCTCTGCATTGCCTCAACGTCCACCTTGGGCTCTTCGAGCGCGGCAGGCGCTGGCAGGTGCACGCGCTGTGCGAGCGCATCCGCGATGCCGTTCCGATGAGCGAGCCCCTGATCATCGCCGGCGATTTCAACGACTGGAGGCGCAAGGCGGACCGGACGCTGCAGGAAAAACTCGGCGTGGTCGAGGTGTTCGAGATCGCGCGCGGGCGGCCGGCGCGCACCTTCCCCGCGGTGCTCCCGGTGTTCCGCCTCGACCGCATCTATTCGCGCGGCCTTCGCATCCTGAACACTTCCGTCCATTACGCCTATCCGCTGGCAAGGCTTTCGGACCATGCCGCGCTGGGCGCGAGCTTCGAGCTGGAGCGCGGCTCCCGTGGCGCTCAGTATTGAACCGCTGAACCGCTTCGTCTCGGGCAACCGCATCGTGTTGCTCAGAAACGGGGCCGAATACTTTCCCGCGCTCGAGAAAGCGATCGACGGCGCCCAGCGCGAGGTGTGGCTCGAGGCCTACCTCTTCGCCGACGATCCCGCGGGCCGGCGGATCGCCGCCGCCCTCGCGAGCGCCGCGCAGCGCGGCGTGAAGGTACGCATGCTGGTCGATGGCTGGGGCGCGAAGTTCTATCTGACTTCGTCGCTCGAGCGCTTCCTGACCAATGCCGGCGTCGAGCTGCTCAAGTACCGTCCCGAGGTCTCGGCCTGGCAGTTCCGGTCGAACCGGCTGCGCCGGTTGCACCGCAAGCTCTGTCACGTCGACGGGCGGATTGCCTTCATCGGCGGCATCAACATCATCGACGACATGAACACGCCGGGCGCCCAGCCGCCGCGCGTCGATTTTGCGGTGAGCCTCGAGGGGCCGTTGCTGCCCGCCATAGTGCAGACGATGCAGCGCGTCTGGGCGCTCGTCCAGCTCGTGCAGCTCGGCAACAGCCAGCTTCCGCTGTTCCCGGAGCGCGAACCCGGCGTGCGGGTCGGCAAGCAGACGGCGAAGTTCGTCATCCGCGACAACCTGCGCCACCGGCGCGACATCGAGCACGCGTATCTCGCGGCGATCCGCGGCACGAAGCACGAGATCATCATCGCGTGTTCGTATTTCTTTCCCGGCATCCGTTTCCGCCGCGAGCTGGCCGACGCGGCGCAGCGCGGCGTTGCGGTCACGCTCCTGCTGCAGGCGAAGGTCGAGTACATGCTGCTGCATTTTGCGACCCGCGCGATGTACGGGCAGCTCCTGCAGGCCGGCGTGGTGATTCAGGAGTACTACAAGAGCATGCTGCACGCCAAGGTCGCGGTGATGGACGACCGCTGGGCGACCGTCGGATCGTCGAACATCGACCCGTACAGCCTGCTGATGGCGCGCGAGGCGAACGTGATCGTGCGCGATCGCGTCTTCGCCGGCGAGTTGAAGGAAGCGCTCAAGGAGATGATCGCGAGCGGCGCGCGACCGGTCGCGGCCGCGCACTGGAAGGGACGCCCGCGACTGTACAAGGCGGCCATCTGGATCGCCTACGGCATCGTGCGTCTGGCCATGGGCTTCCTCGGCTACGGCGGCGAAGAGTGGTTCCCGCGGCGGCCGAGAGGGGATGTTTGACGCCTCTGTTAAACTGACTCGATCCCACCGATGCGCCGAACTTCCTCGACTCCGCTTCCCGCTCCGCCCGATCCCGCGCATCGCGGCGACTGGCGGACCGTGCGCACGCTGCTGCCGTACCTGCTCGCGTACAAGGGCCGCATGGCCTTCGCGCTGGCCTGCCTCATCGGCGCCAAGCTCGCCAACGTCGGCGTGCCGCTCGTGCTCAAGGAAATCGTCGACCGCCTCACCGCGCCGCAGGCGCTCGTGCTTCCGCTGGGGCTCCTCGCCGCGTACGGCGCGATGCGGCTTGCCACGACAGCGTTCACCGAGCTGCGCGAGTTCCTGTTCGCCAAGGTGACGCAGCGCGCGGTGCGCACCGTCGCACTCAGGGTCTTCCGGCATCTGCATGCGCTCTCGCTTCGCTTCCATCTTGCGCGCCAGACCGGCGGGCTCACCCGCGACGTCGAGCGGGGCACGCGTGGCATCTCGACGCTCATCAGCTTCACGCTCTTCTCGATCCTGCCCACGCTGATCGAGATCGGGCTCGTCTCGGCGATTCTCATCGCCCGCTATGACGTCTGGTTTATCGGGATCACCGCCGGCGCGCTCGCGCTCTACATCGTCTACACGATCGCGATTACCGAATGGCGGACGGGATTCCGGCGCACGATGAACGAGCTCGACTCGCGGGCGAACACGCGCGCGATCGACAGCCTGCTCAACTACGAGACGGTCAAGTACTTCAACAACGAAGAGTACGAAGCGCGGCGCTACGACGAGAGCATGCAGCGCTGGGAGACCGCTGCGGTGAGGAGCCAGACCTCGCTGTCTCTGCTCAACATCGGGCAGAGCGCGATCATCGCGATCGCCGTGACGCTGATCGTCTGGCGGGCCACGCTGGGAGTGGTCGAGCACACCATGACCATCGGCGACCTGGTGCTGGTCAACGCGTTCATGATCCAGCTCTACGCGCCGCTCAACTTCCTCGGCGTCATCTATCGCGAGATTAAGCAGGCGCTCGCCGACATGGAGCGGATGTTCGGCCTGATCGAGGAGCACGCGGAGGTGAAGGACGCGCCCGGCGCGGCGCTGCTGCGCGTCACCACGGGCGAGGTGCGTTTCGAGCAGGTCGATTTCGCCTATGAGCCGAACCGGCAGATCCTCCATGGCGTGTCGTTCCGGATCCCGGCGGGACGCACCGTTGCGGTCGTCGGTCCCAGCGGGTCGGGCAAGTCGACGCTGGCGCGGCTCCTGTATCGCTTCTACGACGTGACCGGCGGGCGCATCACGATCGACGGGCAGGACCTGCGCGCAGTGCAGCAGGCGAGCGTGCGCGCGACGATCGGCATCGTCCCGCAGGACACCGTGCTCTTCAACGATTCGATCGAGTACAACATCGCCTACGGTCGCCCAGGCGCCACGCACGAGGAGATCGTCACCGCTGCGAAGCTCGCGCAGATCCACGATTTCGTCGCGAGTCTTCCGGACGGCTATCGGACCCCGGTCGGCGAGCGGGGTCTGAAGCTCTCCGGGGGGGAGAAGCAGCGCGTCGCGATCGCGCGCGCGATCCTTAAGAATCCGCGCATCCTCATCTTCGACGAGGCGACTTCCGCGCTCGATTCGAAGGCCGAGAAGCTCATCCAGGCCGAGCTCGAGCAGATCTCGGCCGACCGCACGACGCTCACCATCGCGCACCGGCTCTCGACCATCGTCGGCGCCGACCAGATCCTCGTCCTGGAGCACGGCCGCATCGTGGAGCGCGGCACGCACGCCGAGCTGCTCCCGCGCGGCGGGGCCTATGCGCGGATGTGGGCGCTCCAGCAGGAGGAGCGCGCCAAGGCGACCGAAGCCGCAGCGGAAGCGGCCGACGTCTAAACCGGCCGGGCGATTGAGCGCGGGGTCTTGTCATCCGCCAAGCCGTTGTTTCGTTACGGAGATTTGGCACAAGGCTTGCTCTTGTGCTATAAGACGCGCTGATTCCCGAGGCGAGATTAGATGAAGCTTCGCGTAGTGGCTGTTTTCGTTGGACTATTCGGCCTTGCACTTTCTGCATGGGCGGAGCGGGCCGCGCCCGCCGCTGCCGCGGCTGCGCCGCTTGCGACGCCCAACGTCAGCAAGCTCAAGCTTGCCTCGGCGAACGCGTTGGTCTTCGACGCCAAGGCGGGTCAGCCGATCTATGCCAAGGGCGCGGACACCGTGACCCCGATCGCTTCGGTGACGAAGCTCATGACCGCGATGGTCGTCCTCGACGCCGGGCAGCCGCTCGACGAGCCGATCAGCATCGGCATCGCCGACATCGATCTCATCAAGGGTAGCCATTCGCGTCTGAACCTCGGCAGCGAGCTTCCGCGCAGCGAGATGTTGCGCCTCGCGTTGATGGCTTCCGAGAATCGCGCGGCTTCGAGCCTCGCGCGCCATTATCCCGGCGGGATGGAAGCCTGCGTCGCAGCAATGAACCGCAAGGCGCTCGCGCTGGGCATGACCAACACCCATTTCGACGACCCGACCGGATTGTCGAGCTCGAACGTTTCCACCGCCAGCGATCTGTCGCGCATGGTGCGGGCCGCTGCGGAATACGACCTGATCCGCAGCTACACCACCACGCCGAGCCACTACGTCGAGGTGCAGCCCACGGGCAGGCTTCTCGGCTTCAACAACACCAACGCCCTGGTGCGCGCGGGACAGTGGGACATCACGGTCAGCAAGACCGGGTTCATCCGCGAGGCGGGCAAGTGCCTGGTGATGCTCGCCAACATCGCGAGCCGCCCCGTGGTGATCGTGCTCCTCGATTCCTATGGGCGGCTCACGCGCATCGGCGACGCCAACCGGGTGAAGCACTGGCTCGAAACCGGCGAGTCGCTCCCCGCCTCGAGGGCAGTGCCTCGAAGCGCGACGGCCAAGCGCGTCAAGGGCACTCTGCTTCCAAGGTCGAAGCCCAAGTCCAGAGCCTGACCTCATGCCGCGCCGGCCGGCGCGGCTGCATTCCGGAATTCGTAGTCAGCGCGGACGCTGCTGCGCCAGCAGTTCTTTGGCGTGCGCGCGTGTCTTCGCCGTGATCTCGTGGCCGCCGAGCATCCGCGCCAGCTCCTCGACGCGCTCGCTTGCGTGGAGCGGAGCGAGGTCGGTGGCAACTCCCTTGCGATCGCTCTTCTTGGTCACGCGAAAATGATGGTCGGCGCAGGCTGCGACCTGCGGGAGATGTGTGACGCAGAGCACCTGGCGCCGCGTGCCGAGCGCGCGCAACGACGCGCCGACGGTCGCCGCAACCGCTCCGCCGATGCCGACGTCGACTTCATCGAAGATGAGTGTGGGCACTTCGCCGACTTCGGAGAGGACGACCTGCAGCGCGAGGGCGAGCCGCGACAGCTCGCCCCCGGAGGCGACGCGGCCGATCGGTCCGGGCGGCTGCTTCGGATGCGTGGCGACCATGAACTCGACGGCCTCGAACCCAGGGCTGGTCGGCTCCGCCGCTGGCGTCAGCGCGACTTCGAAGCGTCCGCCTCCCATCGCCAGATCGGTCATCGCGGCGGTGGTTCGATGCGTGAGCTCCGCCGCTGCAAGCTTGCGCTTTGCCGTGAGCTGGCGAGCAAGCGCGTGATAGGCGTCGAGCGCGGTGCACTCGGCGCGAGCGAGCGCGGCAGGATCTCTCTCGCCGGAAAGGGCCCCAAGCTTCGCTGCCACCGTCGCCGCGAGCTCGGCAAGCGCGGCGGGCGCGACGCGATGCTTGCGCGCCACCGTATGGATCGCCCCGATCCGCTCCTCGATGCGCGTCAATTCGGCCGGGTCGACCTCGAGCCGCTCGCGATAGGCGCGAAGCGCACGCGCAGCCTCCTCGATGTGAATGCGCGCCTCGTCCGCCAGCGCGATGACGGCGTCGAGCGCGCGGTCGTGCATCGCGGCCTGGCGCAGACGCTGAATGAGCGCGGCGAGCCGCGCACGGAGGGCAGCATCGCCTTCCGCCAGCTCGGCCTCGCCGACGCTCGCCGCCTCGAGCAGGCCCGCCGCGTGCGCCAGGCGCGACTGCGCTGCGGTCAGCTCCTCCCATTCGGGGCCACTCGCGCTGAGAGCGGAAAGTTCCGCGTGCTTGGCAGCAAGCTCGTCTCGTTCCGCCGTAAGCGCCGCGGCATCGCGTTCGCCGCGCTCGCGACGTTGCGCGGCTTCGCGCCACGCGCGCCACGCCACTGCGGTCTCCCGCGCGAGCGCGCTGAAGCCCCCAAAGGCGTCGAGCAACTGGCGCTGCGTTTCGGCGCGCCCGAACGCTTCGTGCGCGTGCTGGCCGTGCAGATCGACGAGGTTCTCGCCGGCGCCGGCGAGCTGCGCGAGCGTGGCCGGGCGGCCGTTGACCCAGGCGCGGCTGCGGCCCTGGGCGTCAAGCGTCCGGCGGAGCAGCAGAGATTCGTTCTCGGCCAGATCCTGCTCGACCAGATACGCTTGCGCTGCCGGCGCATCCGCGAGGTCGAACTCGGCCATGATCTCGGCGCGCTCCGCGCCGGGACGCAGTTGCCGCGTTTCGAAGCGATCGCCGAGCAGAAGCGAGAGCGCATCGAGCAGGATCGACTTGCCCGCGCCCGTCTCACCGGTGAGCACCGTGAATCCGGGCCCGAATTCGACCTCCAGCGCCTCCACGACGGCGAAGTTGCGGATCGACAGTGCGCGCAGCATGGGGAGCACGCCTCTGTCAGGAAACGCTGTCCGCCCCCGGTCTCAGCCGCTCGGGCGTCTCACTCCAGTGCAGCTTCTGGCGCAGCATGGCGAAGTGATCGTGATCCTTCGGGTGCAGCAGGCGCACGCGGTGCTCGGCGCGACGCACGACGACGCGATCGCCCTCGGCCATCGAGAAATCGGCCTGCCCGTCGCAGTGCAGATTCGCGTCCTTGCCACGCAAGAGCGAGATCTCGATCACCACCGAGTCGCGCAGCGCGACGGGGCGGTAGGTGAAGGCGTGCGGAGAAACCGGAACGAGCAGGATCGCGGCCACGATCGGATCGACGATCGGCCCCTGCGCCGAAAGCGCGTACGCCGTCGAGCCCGTCGGCGTCGCCACGATGAGGCCGTCGGCGCGCAGCGCATAGACGAACCGACCGTCGATCGATACCGCGCAATCGATCATGCCGCCGAGCGCGCCGCGGTTGACCACGACATCGTTCAGAGCGAGCGAGCGCTCGCCGCCGCCGCTGCCGCGCGTGAGCACGGCCTCGAGCAGCGTGCGCGTTTCCTCGACATATGCGCCGTCGAGCATCGCCGAGAGCGTGGCCTCCATCCCGGCGAGCGTGACATCGGTGAGGAAACCGAGCCGTCCCTGATTGATGCCGATCAGCGGCAGGCCGAAGGGCGCGAAGCGGCGCGCCGCGGACAACATCGTGCCGTCCCCGCCAACCACGATCCCGAGCGTGGCCTCGCGGCCGAGGTCATCCGTGGATGCCGTGGCGTATCCGGGCAGGGGCGCGAACCCTGCCGTTTCTGCGTCGAGCAGCACGCGATGACCACGCGCGGCGAGGAAGCCTGCGAGACGATCCAGGGGCTCGGTGATGCCGGGACTCGCCTGGCGGCCAACCACCGCGATGGTCGCGAAAGGCTTTCCCCGTGGCCCCATGGCTCAAGATTAAAGCACAAGCACCGAGACCGACCAAGCACACGGTTTGCGCAACGCGGCGCGACGGGTGGCGGCGGTACAATAACAGCATGTTGGATCCGCGCGCGCAGCATCTCCTGAAGACGCTCATCGAGCGCTACATCGTCGATGGCCAGCCAGTAGGCTCGCGTGTGCTGTCGCGACAATCGGGCCTGGAGCTTTCCCCGGCGACGATTCGCAACGTCATGGCTGACCTGGAGGAGATGGGATTCATCGCGAGCCCGCACACCTCGGCCGGCCGCGTGCCCACGCCGAAGGGCTACCGGTTGTTCGTCGACAGCCTCCTCGTGGTCAAACCGCTGGAAGAGGCCGAAGTGAGCGAGTTGCAGGAGCAGCTGCAGGCGGATCGTCCGCAGCTCCTGCTGAGCGCGGCGGCGCAGATACTCTCGCAGCTTACGCACTACGCCGGGGTGGTCGCCACGGCGCGCCGCCGCGAGGCGTCGTTCCGTCACATCGAATTTCTGCGCCTCTCGGAGCGGCGCGTGCTTCTCATCATCGTCACCGCGGAAGGTGACGTGCAGAACCGCATCCTCCACACCGACCGCGCGTATACGCAGACGCAGCTCCTGGAGGCGTCGAATTTTCTCAACCAGCATTACGCCGGGCAGCCTTTCCACAACGTGCGAGCCTTGCTGGCGGATGAGCTGCGGCAGTTGCGCGAAGACATCGTCGGGCTGATGACCGCCGCGGTGGAAGCGAGCGACGCTGCGCTTGCGGAGACGAGCGAGGACCTGGTCGTCACGGGCGAGCGCAATTTGCTGCATGATGTCGATCTCGCCGCCGACATGGACCGCCTGCGGCGGCTCTTCGAAGTCTTCGAGCAGAAGACCTCGCTGCTGCATCTGCTCGACGTCAGCCAGCGTGCGCACGGCGTGCATCTGTTCATCGGGGGCGAGTCGGGACTTGCGCCGCTCGACGAGTGCAGCGTCATCGCCGCGCCCTACGAGGTGGACGGGCGCGTGATCGGCACCCTCGGCGTGATCGGACCGACGCGGATGGCCTATGAGCGGGTCATCCCCATCGTCGACGTCACGGCCAAGCTGCTGTCGAACGCGCTGACGCAGCAATTGAACGACGTCTGACCGGGCGTTGAGAGCGCACGGTCGTTCCGGGGAGCGCAGCGACCTTCCCGCGTGCGCGGGGACGGGATGACATGCCTTACTACCGACCGGAACCGGAGTTCTCGCACGATCGCCAGCCGCGGCTCGGCGTGCTGCTCATCAACCTCGGCACCCCGGATGCGCCGACCGCCGCCGCGGTCCGCCGGTATCTCGCCGAGTTTCTCTCCGACCCACGCGTCGTGGAGGTCCCGCGCATCGCGTGGTGGCCGGTCCTGCACGGCTTCATTCTGCGGGCGCGCCCGGCCCGCTCCGCGCAGCGCTACGCCAGCATCTGGACCAAGGACGGCTCACCGCTCGCCGTTCACAGCCAGCGGCAGCGGGCGTTGCTGCTCGGTTATCTCGGGCAGCGCATGAAGAAGGTCGATCTGCCCTCCGATCACGTGCTGGTCGAGCTGGGGATGCGCTACGGAAGACAGTCGATCGCAGATTCGCTCAACCGCTTGCACGAGGGCGGCTGCGACCGGATCCTCGCCTTCCCGCTCTATCCGCAGTACGCGGCAAGCACGACCGGATCGGCCGTGGATGCGCTCTACGCAGCAGCGCGACGATTGCGGCGCGTCCCAGCGCTGCGCGTCGTGGACGCCTACCACGACCATCCCGCCTACATCACCGCCTTGGCGCAGGGCATCAACGATTATTGGACGAAAAACGGTCGCCCGAACAAGCTCGTGCTCTCCTTTCACGGCGTGCCGCGGCGCACGCTCGATCTCGGTGACCCCTATCACTGCCACTGCCAGAAGACCGCGCGCTTGCTTGCCACCGAGCTCGGCCTGAGCCGCGAGCAGTACGTGGTTACCTTTCAATCGCGCTTCGGACGGGCGGAGTGGCTCAAGCCGTACACCCAGTCGACGCTCCTTGCGCTTGCCAAGGACGGCATACGCCGCGTCGACGTCGCCTGCCCGGGCTTCGTCAGCGATTGCCTCGAGACGCTGGAGGAGATCGGCATCGAAGCGAGGACGAGCTTCCTCCAGGCCGGAGGCGTCGAGTTCCATGCAATTCCGTGCCTGAACGAGCGTCCGGCCTGGATCGCGGCGCTGGCGAGCATCGCCCTGCGCAACCTGGGCGGCTGGCTCGACGCCCCTCCGGATGCCGTGGAGCGCGAGCGCACCCTCGCCCGAGCCAGGGGCTTGGGGGCGGCGCACTGATCGGCTCGCCTCTTTGAAACGCGCCTTGCAGCCCCAACTGGTTGATGGTGAGGAGCAGCGATGAGCAAGAATCCCGATAGAAACACTCAGGTTTCGGAGGCACCCGAGCGCCGGTCGCCCGTCTCGGCGGAAACCCTGCCGGACGACGCGGCGTTCAGCGCTCCCGCGGCGGCCAGTCCCGAACCGGCGTCCGACCTGGGGGAACTGCTGCAAAAAGCCGAGGCCGAAGCTGCCGAGCTCAAGGACGCGTGGCTGCGGGCCAAGGCCGAAACCGAGAACGTGCGCAAGCAGGGGCAGAACGACGTCCTCAAAGCGCACAAATACGCGATCGAGCGCTTTGCCAAGGACCTGCTGACCGTGCGCGACGCGCTGGAGCTCGCGCTCGCTACCCCGCACGATACGATCGAGGCGCTCAAGGACGGCGTCGACCTGACGCTCAAGAATCTCAACGCCGCCTTCGAGAAGGCGCACATCCTCGAGATCAACCCGGCCGGTGAGAAGTACGACCCGCATCGGCACCAGGCCGTGACGATGATCGAGTCGGATCAGCCAGCCGGAACGGTGGTGCAGGTTTTCCAGAAAGGCTACCTGCTCAATGACCGGGTTCTGCGGCCCGCGATAGTCGCCGTGGCGAAGAGTCCGGAGTCGGCGGCCTGACCGCTCTTCGCGACTCGCAGACAGCGGCTTTATGCGCTTGAATCGGATCGCAAAAACCCCACTTACCGCATAGACGAAACTACGAGCACACGGAAGGAAATACCCATGGCCAAGATCATCGGCATCGACCTCGGCACGACGAACAGCTGTGTCGCCATCATGGAAGGCGGCCAGCCGAAAGTCATCGAGAACTCGGAAGGCGCGCGCACGACCCCCTCGATCGTCGCCTATCAGGAAGACGGCGAGATCCTCGTCGGCGCGCCAGCGAAGCGGCAGGCGGTCACCAACGCGAAGAACACCGTCTTCGCGGTCAAGCGGTTGATCGGCCGCAAGTTCGATGAGAAGGAAGTGCAGAAGGACATCGGGCTCATGCCTTACAAGATCATCAAGGCCGACAACGGCGACGCCTGGGTCGACATCCGCGGCAAGAAGGTAGCGCCGCAGCAGATCTCGGCGGAAGTGCTGCGCAAGATGAAGAAGACCGCCGAAGACTATCTCGGAGAGGAAGTGACCGAGGCGGTCATCACCGTCCCGGCTTACTTCAACGACTCGCAGCGGCAGGCGACCAAGGACGCCGGAAGGATCGCCGGGCTCGACGTCAAGCGCATCATCAACGAGCCGACTGCGGCCGCGCTCGCGTTCGGGCTCGACAAGAAGGAAGGCGACCGCAAGATCGCGGTCTACGACCTGGGCGGCGGCACCTTCGACATCTCGATCATCGAGATCGCGGAAGTCGACAAGGAACACCAGTTCGAGGTGCTGTCCACCAACGGCGACACCTTCCTCGGAGGGGAGGACTTCGATCAGCGCGTGATCGACTACATCGTCACCGAATTCAAGAAGGACCAGGGCGTCGATCTCAAGAACGACGTGCTCGCATTGCAGCGGCTCAAGGAATCCGCCGAGAAGGCGAAGATCGAGCTTTCCAGCTCCCAGCAGACCGAGATCAACCTGCCGTACATCACGGCCGATCAGTCGGGACCGAAGCACCTGTCGATGAAGATCACGCGGGCCAAATTCGAGTCCCTCGTCGAGGACCTGATCGAGAAGACCGTCGAGCCTTGCCGCATCGCGATCAAGGACGCGGGCGTGAAGCTCTCCGACATCAGCGACGTGATCCTGGTCGGCGGCATGACGCGCATGCCCAAGGTGCAGGACACGGTCAAGGAATTCTTCGGCAAGGAGCCGCGCAAGGACGTCAATCCGGACGAAGCGGTGGCAGTCGGTGCGGCGATCCAGGGCGGCGTGTTGAAGGGCGACGTGAAGGACGTGCTCCTGCTCGACGTCACTCCACTGTCGCTCGGCATCGAGACGCTCGGCGGCGTGATGACCAAGCTCATCCAGAAGAACACGACCATACCGACCAAGGCGCAGCAGGTGTTCTCGACCGCGGACGACAATCAATCCGCGGTGACGATCCACGTGCTGCAGGGCGAGCGCGACATGGCGTCCGGCAACAAGAGCCTCGGCCAGTTCAATCTTGAAGGCATCCCGCCGGCGCAGCGCGGCATGCCGCAGATCGAAGTGACGTTCGACATCGACGCGAACGGCATCCTGCACGTCAACGCCAAGGACAAGGCGACCGGCAAGGAGAACAAGATCACCATCAAGGCGAGCTCCGGCCTGTCCGAAGGCGAGATCCAGCAGATGGTGAAGGACGCCGAGGCGCACGCGGAGGAAGACAAGAAGCTCCTCGAGGTCGTGCAGGCGCGCAATCATCTCGACGCCCTCGTGCACAGCGTCAAGAAATCGCTCGGCGAATACGGCGACAAGGTCGGCGCCGACGAGAAAGGCAAGATCGAAGCGGCGCTCAAGGACGCCGAGGAACTGCTCAAGCAGAAGGACGCCGGCAAGGACGCGCTCGAAGCGAAGGCGCAGGCCTTGATGAGTGCGTCGCAGAAGCTGGGCGAAGCGATGTACGCCAAGGCGCAGGCCGACGGGCAGGCGCAGGGCGGCGACCCCGGCAAGAGCGAAGGCAAGGGCGGCGAGGAGAAGGTTGTCGACGCGGAGTTTACGGAAGTGAAAGATAGCAAGAAGTGATATTCCGGATATTCCGTCGCCGGGCGGTGCGACGGAGTGGACGTGATTGGAATGGAGTGATTTCCGCCGACGGAATATCTGGCCGAGTTGAACACGGCGCCCTCGCGGGCGCCGGTTAACTCGGCCGTTCGCATCGGATCGACCGAAACGCTGTAGAGCAGAGGCCGAAGAAGAGATGGCGAAGCGCGACTACTACTCGACACTCGGTGTCAATCGCGACGCTTCCGAAGAGGACGTCAAGAAGGCGTACCGGAAGCTCGCGATGAAGCATCACCCGGACCGCAACCCGAACGACAAGGGCTCCGAAGAGAAATTCAAGGAGGCGAAGGAAGCCTACGAGATCCTCTGCGATCCGAAGAAGCGCGCCGCCTACGATCAATTCGGCCACGCCGGCGTCGATGCGTCGATGGGCTTCGGCGCGGCCGGTGCGCGCGGCTTCGGCGGGCCGGAGGGTTTTGGCGGGTTCGCCGATGCGTTCGGCGATATCTTCGGCGAGATCTTCGGCGCCGGCGCGGGCGGCCGAAGCCGCGGCAACGGCAAGTACCGCGGCTCGGATCTTCGCTACAACCTCGAGCTATCGCTGGAAGAGGCCGCGCGCGGCACCGAGGCGAAGATCCGCATCCCGACGATGGAATCGTGCGAGACCTGTCACGGCTCGGGCGCCCGTCCCGGCACGCAGGCGCGGACCTGCCCGACCTGCCACGGCCAGGGCCAGGTGCGCATCGCGCAGGGCTTCTTCTCGCTGCAGCAGACCTGCCCGCAGTGCCACGGCACGGGCAAGATCATCCCCGATCCGTGTGCGACCTGCGACGGCGCGGGGCGCGTGAAGCGCCACAAAACGCTGTCGGTGAAGATTCCCGCCGGTGTCGACGAGGACGATCGCATCCGCCTCTCGGGCGAGGGCGAAGCTGGATTGAACGGCGGCCCGCCGGGCGACCTGTACGTCGTCGTGAGCCTCAAGCCGCATCCGGTCTTTCAGCGCGATCGCGGCGATCTGCACTGCGAGATGCCGATTTCTTTCGCGACCGCGACGCTCGGCGGCGAGATCGACATCCCGACGCTCGACGGCCACGCCAAGATCAAGATTCCGCCGGAGACGCAGACCGGTCAGGTGTTCCGGCTTCGCAACAAAGGGATCAAGGGCGTGCGCACCAGCGTCCACGGCGACCTGTACTGCCACGTTGCCCTCGAGACACCGGTGAAGCTCACGCCGCGGCAGAAGGAAATTCTGCGCGAGTTCGAGGCGATCAACGCGGAGAATCCCGGCGCGCACGACCCACGCGCCAAGAACTGGTTCGATCGCGTACGCGAGTTCTTCGGGCCCTAAGCAGGACCGCCGGGGGAGTCCCCCGCTCGCTGCTTGCGCGCTTTACGGAAATGCGGGGATGTGCGGTTCCAGCCCGCAATGCAGGCATTCCGGGTGGCGCTCGCCAATGACCGACTTGATCTCCTCCGTCCGATGCTCCGGCACGTCCACCATCACCAGGATGTTTCCGTCCGCGATCATCGGCTGGAACGGCCGCAGGCGCGAATTGGGGATCGCGGAGCCGACCATGCTCGACGCCCAGATACCGAACAAGGCACCGATGATCGTGGCGCCGAGCACCGTTACGGTCTGCCAGATTCCAGCGATGGGGAAATACCACACGATCGCGCCACCGACGATGCAGCCGAGCAGCGCGCCCAGGAGCAGCCCGACCTGCGCACCGTGAACGAGATCGGACTTTTGCAGCACGTTCGCTTCGTGCAGCCCCTCCATTGGGATTCCCTGTCGAGCGAGGCAGTGGATATGGCGCTCTTCGATTCGCGCGAGCAGAAGATCGTCCATGATCTTGCGTGCGCTCGCATGGTCGGGCATGACGTAATACAGTCGGCGTCTCATCGTGGGCCTCCTTGTACGGTTGTACCGTCGAGGTGCGACGCGCGCGGCCGCCGGCTGGACCGATGCGCCGGCGCGGCTTCACTCTACTGCGGCGCCGTGGACGCCGCAACCTGCGGTCTCTCCGCGGCAAATACTCGGCTTGTCGCATGAGGGCCTTGGCCTTAGCATTGACCGCTTTGACGCGCTTTCGTTCGGGGGAGGGGTGCTCGTGCTCGGCAGGCTGACAGGCGTGATACTGCTCTGCGGATTATCGCTTGCGAGCGCAATGGCGCAGGTCAAGATCGGCGTGATGGTGTCGGCGACCGGTCCGACCTCCGCGATCGGCATTCCGCAGAAGAACACGGCCGCGCTGCTTCCGCAGAGGATCGGTGGAGCCACGGTCGAGTATATCGGGCTCGAGGACGGCGGCGACGCTACCCGCGCGGTGCAGAACGCGAAGAAGCTCATCGGCGAGAGCAACATCGATGCCCTGATCGGCCCGTCCACGACGCCGAACGCGTTCGCGATCCTCGACATCATCGCCGAAGCGAAGGTGCCGTTGCTCGCCACGGTCGGTACGCAATCGGTGGTCGAGCCGATCGACGCGAAGAAGCGCTGGGTGTTCAAGACCACGCAGAATGACGATCTCATCGCCGGTGCTCTCATCAAGCACATGGTGAAGAGCGGCGTGAAGACGATCGGCTTCATCGGCTTCAACGACCCCTATGGTGAGAACTGGTACAAGGTGTTCAGCGCGCTCGCGGAGAAAGCGGGCATCCGCATCGTCGCGAGCGAGCGCTACGCGCGCGCCGACCAGAGCGTCACCGGGCAGGCGTTGAAGCTCGTCGGAGCTAAGCCCGATGCCGTGCTGATCGCCGCCGTCGGCGGTCCTGCGGTGCTGCCGCAGGCCACGCTCCACGATTTAGGCTACAAGGGACGCGTCTATCAGACCCATGCAGTGGCCACCGATGATTTCATACGGTTGGGCAGGGAGAAGGTGGAGGGCACGATCCTCGCCGCGGGCTCGATGCTGGTGATCGACGACGTCGCCGAGACCGATCCGATCAGGAAAGTCGCGCTCGTCTACATCGGCGCGTATGAGAAGCAGTACGGGCAGAAGCCGGCGACCTTCGGCGCCAACACCTGGGATGCAGGTCTGCTTCTCGAGCGCGCGATACCGGTTGCGCTCAAGGTCGCGAAGCCGGGCAGCGAAGCGTTCCGCGTGGCTCTGCGCGACGCGCTCGAGCAGGAACGCGACGTCGTCGGCTGCCAGGGTGTGTTCAACATGAGCCCGACCAATCACAACGGCATGGACGAGCGCGCGCGAGTGCTGGTGACAGTCAGGGACGGCAAGTTCCGGCTGCTGCCGGAATAGGTTCGCTCGTGCGACGCGGGCCGATCGTCGGCGTGCTCCTCGCCGCAGGCAGCGCGACACGCTTCGGCGCGGACAAGCTGAATGCGCGTCTGCACGGCGGCATGCCCGTCGGCATCGCCGCGCTGGAGCATCTGCGCGCGGCCGTCGACGAGGTGATCGCCGTCGTGCGGCCCGGCGATGCTTCGCTCGCCCGCGCTCTGCAGTCGCACGGTGCGCGCATCAGCGTCTGCCCGGGAGCGGCCGATGGCATGGGCGTAAGCCTCGCCTGGGGTGTGCGCGCGGCGCCGGTCGCGGCCGGTTGGGTCATCGCGCTCGCGGACATGCCCTGGGTGCGAAGCGAGACGATCGCCGCCGTCGTAGCGGCACTCGACTCGGGCGCGATGGCGGCTGCTCCCGAATGCGGGGGCGCGCGCGGCCACCCGGTCGGATTTGCCGCTTCGCTCTATGCCGAATTGATTGCGCTTACGGGCGACGAGGGCGCGAAGAGCGTTCTTGCGCGCCATGCGCCGAAACTGCTCGCCACCGAGGATACAGGCATCCTGCGCGACGTCGACACCCCGGCGGATCTCGAGCGATAGTTGCTGCGCCTTGCTGCAAGTCAAAGGCCGCCGGACCCCGCCCGCCACATGTCGGTCTGACGGTCGACGATGCGGTGCTCCTCGTCCTGCATCATCCACCACGAGCGCAGCTCGGCTTCCTCGAGCGGCCGCGAAATGAGATAGCCCTGCGCCTCCTCGCAGCCGTGATGCTTGAGGAACTCGAACTGAGCGACGGTCTCGACGCCTTCGGCGATGCAGCGCAACCCCAGGCTGCGCGAGAGCGCGATGATCGCCTGCGTGACGGCCTCGTCGCTGCGGTTCTGCTCCAGGCCGTGAACGAAGCGCTGATCGATTTTCACGCCCTGGATCGGCAATCGCGTGAGGTATGACAGGCTCGAATATCCGGTGCCGAAGTCGTCGATCGTGATCGATACGCCCATTAGCTTCAGCTTCATCAGCGTGGACACCGCTTTCTCGGGGTGGGTGATGATCACGGTTTCGGTGATCTCGAGGTCGAGGTAGCGCCCAGGGAGACCGCTCGAGCGCAGCGCCTCCTCGACCACGGCGAGCCAGTTGTCGTGCTGGAGCTGCTCCACAGAGAGGTTGACCGACAGACGCAGCAGCATGTTCTGCCGGTGCCATGCCGCGACCTGCCGGCACGCGTCGCGCAGAACCCGCGCGCCGAGCGCCTGGATCATCCCCGACTCCTCGGCGATCGGGATGAACTCGTTCGGCGCGATGACGCCGCGCTCCGGATCGCGCCAGCGCAGCAGAGCTTCGACGCCGCAGCCGCGTCCCGTGTCCATGTCGATCTGCGGCTGATAGACGAGGAAGAACTCGTCGTCCATCAGACCGCGGCGCATGTCGGTCTCGATCTGCAGCCGCGCCTGCACCCGGGCGTTCATGTCCGCCGTGTAGAAGCGGTAGGCGTTGCGGCCCGCTTCCTTGGCCGCGTACATCGCGGTGTCCGCCTGCTTGATCAGACCGGTCGGATCGGAGGCGTCGACCGGATACACGGAGACACCGATCGAGCAAGTCAGCGTGGGCGTCTGGTCGGCCAGGCGAAAGGGCGCCAGGAACGATTCGCGCACGCGAGTGAGCACGCTCATCACCTCGAATGCCGAGTGCGCCGGGTCGAGCCCCGGAAGGATCACCACGAACTCGTCGCCGCCGAGGCGCGCCACGGTGTCCGATTCGCGCACTGCGCTGCTGAGCCGCTGCGCCACGGCCTGCAGGAGCTGGTCGCCCGCGTCGTGCCCGAGGGTGTCGTTGATGCGTTTGAAATGGTCGAAGTCGAGAAAGAGACAGGCCACCTGCAGGCCGTCGCGCGAAGCCTGCGCAACGATCTGCTTCAGGCGCTGATTGAGGAGCGCACGGTTGGGGAGTCCGGTCAGGATGTCGTGCTGCGCGAGCTTGTAGGCCTGCGCGGTCGCGATCTCCAGCTCCCTGGTGCGCAGCGCAACCTTGTCCTCGAGCGTGCGCTGGTACGTCGCGACCTCGGCCTGCGATTCGGCCAGTCGCTGGGTCATGTGATTGAACGTGTGCGTCAGCAGCCCCAGCTCGTCGCTCGACTTGGCCGGAACGTAGACGTCGAGCTTGCCCGCGCCCACGGCGCGCGCGGCGCGCATCAGCTGGCGGATCGGCGCGACGAGCCGGCGCGTCAGGAGCAAGGTCACGAGGATGCCGATCACGACGACAAGCGCAACGACGCTGAGCGCGCCAACGAGGTTCGAGCGCAACCGCGTCAAACCGGGATCGAAGCTCATGCCGAGCCGGACGTAGCCGATGATCGGGCGGGCATCCGCAGCCGCGCTGGCGCCGAACCGGGGTGGGATACGGACCGGAACCGCGACTTCGAGATACCTGCCGCCGGCAGACTGTCTCTCGACGATCGTCGTGCTGGCCCCTGCCGGAAACGTGATCGGCGTCGTGGGCACGGTGCCTCCGGCATAGGCGCGCGAGACAAACGGTCGCTGCTCGGTGTCGAGAACCGCGACGTAGACGATGTCGCGATCCGACGCCAGTCCGTCGAGCACTGAAGCGACGTTCGACATGTCTGTTGAGCTGATCGCCTCGTCGGCGACCTCTGCAACCATGGCCGCGACGGCGACCCCCTGGGTGCTCAATCGACTGCGCTCGTCGCGCAACTGCTGATTCACCAGGAACGCCGCCACTCCGATGGCGGTGGCGACGATGAGCCCAATGGCCAGGACATTGAGCTTGGTGCGCAGGCCAAGACGCACAGGAGGCGCATTGAGCGGCCCGATGGTGTCGCCGCCGAGCGGAGAGCGGTGCCTGGCCATCCGCGTCAGGCCGTCATCACGGGGATCTTGCCGATCCTGCGCTGCCACTCACGCGGCCCGGTCTCATGCACCGACCTGCCCCTCGCGTCCACCGCCACGGTGACCGGCATGTCCTTTACTTCGAACTCGTAGATCGCCTCCATGCCGAGATCGGCGAAAGCGACGACCTTCGCAGCGCGGATGGCCTTCGACACGAGATAGGCGGCGCCACCGACCGCCATGAGGTACGCCGCCTTGTGCTTGCGGATCGCTTCGACCGCGACCGGTCCGCGCTCGGCCTTGCCGATCATGGCAATCAGGCCCGTCTGACCCAGCATCATCTCGGTGAACTTGTCCATGCGGGTCGCGGTGGTCGGTCCGGCCGGGCCGACGACTTCTTCACGCACCGGATCGACCGGCCCGACGTAGAAAATCACGCGATTCCTGAAGTCGACCGGAAGCCGCTCGCCTCTGGCGAGCATTTCCTGGATGCGCTTGTGGGCCGCATCGCGTCCGGTCAGGATCTTCCCGCTGAGGAGGAGCCGCTCGCCGGGCTGCCATGACGCCGCTTCGGCGGGCGTGAGCGCATCGACATCGACGCGCCGGGCTTCGGGTGACGGCGCCCATCGCACGTCGGGCCAACGCGCGAGATCCGGCGGCTCGAGCTTCGCGGCGCCCGAACCGTCGAGGATGAAATGCGCATGCCGCGTCGCTGCGCAGTTGGGGATGACCGCCACCGGCAGGCTCGCCGCGTGCGTGGGATAGTCGAGGATCTTGACGTCGAGCACCGTGGAGAGCCCGCCCAGACCCTGCGCGCCGATGCCGAGCGCATTCACCTTGTCGTAGATCTCGAGGCGCAGCTCGTCGAGCCGCGTCTTGGCTCCGCGCGCCTTCAACTCGCCAATGTCGATCGGCGCCATCAGCGCTTCCTTGGCCAGCACCATGGCTTTCTCGGCACTGCCGCCGATGCCGATGCCGAGCATGCCCGGGGGACACCATCCGGCGCCCATCGTGGGTACCGTCTTGACGATCCAGTCGACGATCGAGTCCGACGGATTGAGCATCGTGAACTTGGCCTTGTTCTCCGATCCTCCACCCTTGGCGGCGAGCTTCACTTCGACCGTGTCACCCGGCACGAGATCGTAGTGCACGACTGCCGGTGTGTTGTCGCGGGTGTTGGTGCGCTTGCCCGCGGGATCGGCGAGGATTGACGCGCGCAGCTTGTTGTCCGGGTCGAGGTAGGCGCGGCGCACGCCTTCGTTGATCATCCCGGTGACCGACATCGTTGCATCGGCCCAGCGCACGTCCATGCCGACCGTGACGAAGACGACGACGATGCCGGTGTCCTGGCAGATCGGCCGGTGACCCTCGGCGCACATGCGCGAATTGGTGAGGATCTGCGCGATGGCGTCCTTGGCCGCGGGCGAAGCCTCCGCCTCGTAGGCGCGGGCGAGCGCGTCGATGTAGTCGAGCGGGTGGTAGTAGGAGATGAATTGCAGCGCGTCGGCAACGCTCTGGATCAGGTCCTGCTGATGGATCGTGGTCATGGTCGCGATGGCGATCGGCGCCAACGTCCCCGACCTGCCGTGCAGTCGGGTTTTCCATCGGCGGAAGCTGCTGCGGGAAGCGGACATTCTACCATCGCCGGCTCGGCCGCCGCAGGGCGGCTCAGCGGGATTGCACGGCGCGGCACAGAATCGGTAGACTGCGGTCAAAACCAGAAATGGCGTGGGCCAGAGCGCCTGCGCCACTCACGCAAGGACCCTCCCGAGGAGACTTCAAGCATGGCAACCATCGAATCCGTATC
>DATJWL010000004.1:0-7622 GCA_035501215.1 Casimicrobiaceae bacterium | reverse complement strand
TACGACGCCCGGCCGGGCACGGTCTACCTCTTCCGACCCGACCAGCACGTCTGCGCGCGTTGGCGCGCTCTGGATCCTGCGCAGGTGCGTGCCGCCATCGCCCGCGCTACCGGGCAACATCTGCACTGAGGCGATCATGCTCAAGACGGAACCCAACCTCGAAGCGCCCGACGATTTCTATGAGGAGCTGATCGATCTGCATCGAGGGCTGAGCGACGAGGAGAGCGCGCTTGTCAACGCGAAGCTGATTCTGTTGCTTGCCAACCACGTTGGCGACATGGCGGTGTTGCGCGAGGCCTTCACTGCAGCGCGAGAGGACATGGCTGCGGACCCAAAAACAACCCCTGTATCGGAGCATCGATGAACTATCGCGACATTCTCGTTGAAACCCACGGCCGCGTCGGCGTGATCCGCCTCAATCGCCCGCAGCGCATGAATGCCCTGAGCGACGCGCTCGCGGCCGAGCTGGCGTCTGCGCTCGCCGCGTTCGATGCCGATGCGGAGATCGGCGCGATCGTCATCACCGGCAACGACAAGGCATTTGCCGCCGGCGCCGACATCGGCGCGATGGCGGAATGGGACTACCAGAAGGTCTATGGTGACAACTACATCATGAGCTGGGAGTCGGTGAAGCACACGCGGAAACCCGTGATCGCGGCGGTCGCCGGGTATGCGCTCGGCGGTGGTTGCGAGCTCGCCATGATGTGCGATCTCATCATCGCGGCGGACAGCGCGAAGTTCGGCCAGCCGGAGATCACCATCGGCACGATGCCCGGCCTCGGCGGTACGCAGCGGATGCCGCGCGCGGTGGGCAAGTCCAAGGCGATGGACTGGTGTCTGACCGGAAGGATGATCGACGCGGCCGAAGCCGAGCGCAGCGGGCTCGTCGCCCGCGTCGTCCCCGCCGACAAGCTCGTCGACGAAGCGCTCGCGGTGGCGACGAAGATCGCGAGCTATTCGCTCCCGGTCGTGCTGAAAATCAAGGAAGCGATCAACCGCGCCTACGAGTCATCCCTTGCCGAGGGCTTGCTCTTCGAGCGACGCGAGTTTCACTCGACCTTCGGGCTCGAAGACCAGAAAGAGGGCATGCGCGCCTTCGTCGAGAAGCGCAAGCCCGTATTCAAGCACAAGTAGGCTTTGGTGCTCGCCCTCGGCAGCGTTCGAGCGGGCTCAATGGAGCGCGGCGGCACCCGCGAGCGCGACCTGGCCGTCCTGCGCATAGGTTCCGCCGGAGGTACCGATCGCACCGACGATCTTGCCGTCGATCACCAGCGGAACCCCTCCCTCGGCGGCGACCACGCCTGGAAGGCTCAGGTAGCGCAATCCGATCCCGCCGGCCGCGACATCGTCCTGGAACGCTTTCGTGGGCCGCCGGAACAGCGCCGCCGAGCGCGCCTTGGCGGGAGCGACATCCTGGGCCGCGTTCTGCGCTCCGTCCATTCGCTCAAAGTAAATAAGGATGCCGGCAGGATCGGTTATGGCGACCGCGTGGGTCCAGTTGTTCTTGCGGGACTCGGCCAGGGCAGCCGCGCTTACCTTCTTTGCGTTATCGATGGATATCGGAGGACCGTAGGGCAGGGCCTGTGCGGACACTTCGAACGCAGATGCCATGAGGATTGCCGCGAACGTCACCTCGATGATCGATTTGAGTTTCGAGAGCATGCGCTTCCTCCGTAAGGATTATTGAACGGCTCTTAGATCATACCCTCCAAGCTCACGGCCTGCGATTTTGAGCTCGGCGCTGGCCCCGGCGGAGCCGGATCAGGTCCCGCGGGCCAGATGTCGCAAGAAGTCGGTCAGCACCTCGGAGTTAACATCCGACACCGCCCACCATTCCATGCCAGAGCCGGTCTCGTGGACGACGTTGAAGCCGCGCTGTGTTGCCAGCTTGGGCGGCGCGGCTTCCGGCGTCTTCGCCGCGAGCGGCCGAACGAACACGTCGATCGTGTGCTGGCGATAGCGATAGACGAGGGTCGCGACCGGATGACGGTCGAGATAATCGAGCCGCCCGCCGGCCAAAGGAAAACCTTCTGCCGAGAGGTCCTGCACCGGCGGCGAGTAGTCGAGCCGCGCGGAAAGCCAGGGCTTCACCGTGTGCTGGTCCGACGATGCGACGTCGATCAATCGGTTGCCGAGCGTGGCTCGCGTATGGTTGGTCACCGCTTCGCTGACGAGATCGTGGTCCGCTTGCCAATCGAGCACGGCCGTGCCGACGAACCACGCGAGCACGGTCGCGGCGCACCCGGCGAGCGCTCCCGCGGTGAGCCAGCTCCAGCGGTCTCGTGGCGGCCGCGTCGGCGCAGGGGCAGAAACGGCGGCGTCGAGCGCAGCCAGAGCGCGGGCGCGGACTGCAGCCGGCGCGCGATGGTATGGCACGTCGGCGCGGATGCGCGCGCGAAGTGCCGCCAGGTCGTCACGGCGAGCCGCACATTCCTTGCAGCCGATCAGATGCCGCTCGATCTCGGCGCTGCGCACGGGATCGAGCTCTCCGTCCCCGTAAGCCTGCAACAGCGCATTGCTTTCATGGCAGTCCATCGTTCACCTCTGCATTTCCATCGTCGCTTTCATCATCCCCGCCCGGCGTTGCCTTCGCGGATCGCATGGAGCAGGGGCGAGCGCTGCAGCATGCTGCGAGCACGCGCGAGGCGCGACATGACCGTGCCGATCGGGATGTCGGCCACCCGCGCGATCTCCTTGTACGAAAGCTCCTCCAGCTCGCGCAGGATCAGCACCTCGCGATAGCCGGGCGGCAAGGCCGCAATCGCCTCGTTGAGCGCGTTGCCCGCCGCGTCGCGCATGACGGCCTGCTCGGGCGTGACGCCGGCCGGATCGGTTGCGTTCTCGATCGCTTCGGTGCCGTCGCCCGGAGCGATCTCCGCCGGCCGGTTGCGCTTGATCCAGTCGTAGGACGCGTGGCGCACGATGGTCAGGAACCACGCCTTCGCATCGCCGCCCCGAAACGCTTCGAAGTAACGCAGCGCCCGCTCGCACGCCTCCTGAACGACATCCTCCGCATCGTTGCCGCTGTGCGTGAGCCAGCGCGCCAGGTTGTACGCGGCATCAAGCTGCGGCAGCACGGCCTGCTCGAAACGGGCCCGGTCGACGTGAGCGCTCTTCACATCCCCAGCATACTCGCGCCATGCGTCATTTATTCCCGTGTTAGCATCATCGGCGCTCCCATGAGCGCTCCCGCTTCCCCGTCGGCTGCCCGAATGCTCGACCGTTGCGAGGCGCTCGGGCGCTGCTCCGAGCAGCCCGATGGCCTGACGCGCGTCTACCTTTCGCCCGAGCAGCGTGCAGCCAACACGCTCGTGCTGCACTGGATGACCGAAGCGGGCATGACCACGCGGCTCGACGCGGTCGGCAACGTAGTGGGTCGCTACGAGGGCGATCGCCCGGGGCTTCCCTGTCTCATGCTCGGCTCGCATCTCGATACCGTGCGCGATGCCGGCAAGTACGACGGCATGCTCGGCGTGGTGACCGCGATCGAGTGCGTCACGGCGCTCAACGCGCGCGGTCGCCGACTGCCGTTCGCAATCGAGGTGGCCGGCTTTGCCGACGAGGAGGGCGTGCGTTTCAACGCGACGCTCATCGGCAGCCGCGCGGTTGCCGGCAGCTTCGATCGTGCCAACTTCGAGCGCACCGACCGCGATGGACTCAGCCTGCGCGATGCCATGCGCGGCTTCGGGCTCGATCCGGAGGCGATCGGCGAGGCCGCGCGGCGGCGGGAAGAGCTGCTCGCTTACGCCGAGTTGCACATCGAGCAGGGTCCGGTGCTCGAGAACGAAAGACTGCCGGTCGGTGTCGTCACCGCGATCAACGGCGGCAATCGACTCGCGATCGAGCTGTCGGGCGTGGCGGGCCACGCCGGCACCGTGCCGATGCACTTGCGCCGCGACGCGCTCGCCGCGGCCGCCGAATGCGTGCTCGCCGTCGAGCTCATCGCCGGCAGCGATCAGGAGCTGGTGGGCACCGTGGGCAGGATCGAGGCCTTGCCCGGAGCCATCAACGTCATTCCGGGGCGCGTGCGCTTCTCCGTGGACGTGCGCGCGCCGACCGATGCGCAGCGCGAGCGTGCGGTCGGCGCGATCCGCGGCGCGTTCGCGGACATCGCGCGCCGGCGCAAGGTCGCGCTGGACATTCAGCCGATCTGGGAGGCGAAGACCACTCCGTGCGCGCCGTGGCTGCAGGAGCAGCTCGCTGCCGCGATCGCGGCGGAGGGGATTGCAGTGCGGCGCCTGCCTTCGGGCGCGGGTCACGACGGCATGTCGATGATCGCGATCGCCGATATCGGCATGCTCTTCGTGCGCTGCAAGGGTGGCGTCAGCCACAACCCCGCTGAAGCGATCAGTGAAGAGGATGCCGCGGTCGCCGCGCGTGTGTTCCTGCGCTTCATCGAAAGTTTCCGGTCGCAGCGCTGATGGCGGACCCACGCGCGATCATCCATGAATTCCTGGCCGCGCGGCGCGAGGACGCGACGCGTTTTCTCGCCGAGCTGGTGCGCGTTCCCTCGGACAATCCGCCGGGCGATTGCGCGCCGCATGCGGCGCGCGCGGCGCTCCTCCTCGAGCATCTCGGCTTCGCGGTCGAGCGACATCCGGTGCCGGAGGCGCTGGTGCGCGCGAACGGCATGGCGAGCTGCGTCAATCTGCTCGTTCGCGAGCGCTTCGGTGCCGGTCCGACGATCGCCTGCAACGCGCACGGCGACGTGGTACCGCCGGGAGAGGGCTGGAGCGCCGATCCGTACGGCGCAGAAATTCGCAACGGCCGCGTGGTCGGGCGCGGGGCGGCGGTGTCGAAATCTGATTTCGCCACCTACGCTTTCGCGCTGCTCGCGCTCAAAGCAGCCGTTGCGGCGGGCGCGAAGCTCAACGGTGCGGTCGAATTGCATTTCACCTACGACGAGGAAGTCGGCGGTGCGATCGGGCCGCCGTGGCTTCTCGCGCAGGACCTCACCCGTCCCGACTATGCAATCTCTGCCGGCTTCGGCTACGCCATCACCACGGCGCACAACGGCTGCATGCACCTCGAAGTCGAGGTGCGCGGCAAGTCGGGCCACGCCGCCGAGCCAGCGAAGGGCGTCGACGCGCTCGAGGCGGCGACAGCGATGCTTGCCGAGCTGTATGCCCTGCGGCGCGGTTATGCGTCGATTCGTTCGCGCACGCCTGGGATCCACTCGCCGACCTTGGTGGTCGGGCTCATCGAAGGCGGCATCAACACCAACGTCGTTCCCGATCGCGTCGTGTTCCGGCTCGATCGACGTATCATTCCCGAAGAAAACGGCGAAGAGGTCGAGCGTGCGCTTGGAAAGGTGCTGCACGAATCCGCCGCCCGGTGGCCGGGCATCACGATCTCGCTGCGGCGCATTCTTCTCGCCACGCCGTTCGTCCCGATCGCGGGGCAGGAGAAGCTCATCGCCGCCATCCAGCGCAACGCGAAAGCGGTGCTCGGCGAGGACATCCCCACGCGCGGCGTTCCGCTCTACACCGATGCGCGCCACTACAGCGCGGCCGGGATACCCACCGTTCTCTACGGTGCCGGCCCGAGGACGCTCGAAGAAGCCAACGGGCACCGCGCCGACGAGAACCTCCTGCTCGATGACCTGCACAAGGCCACTGAGGTGGTCGCGCTCGCGCTGTGCGACCTGCTCGCGGCTGCGGCGTGATCGGCGCCGCGCCGAAGAGCGCCGAGCGTTCGTCGGCGGTTCGGCTGACGCGGCTGATCCCCGCGCTCGGCGTCGCGCAGATCATCTCCTGGGGCACGCTCTTCTACGCTATCGCCGTGCTCGGCGAGGGGATGCGCAACGATCTTGCGCTCTCGTCGACCTGGCTCTTCGGCGCGTTCACGCTCGGTCTCCTTCTCTCAGGTGCGGCGTCGCCGATCGTGGGCCGTCTCGTCGATGAGAAGGGCGGCCGCTTCGTGCTCTCGTGGGGATCGATCATTGCGGCGTTGGCGCTCGCGGCGATCGCATCGGCCAGAGGTGCGATCGCGCTCTTCCTCGGGTGGGCGCTCGCCGGCATCGCGATGGCGGCGTGTCTCTACGACCCGGCGTTCGTGACGCTGCACCAGCTGACAGGCAAGCGCTATCGCAGCGCGGTTACCGCGCTCACTCTATTCGGGGGATTTGCCAGCACCGTTTTCTGGCCGGTGTCGCAGTGGCTGCTCGACGCAGTCGGTTGGCGCGACACGCTTTGGATCTACGCTGCGCTGCATCTCGGCATCTGCCTGCCGCTCCATCTCGGCCTCGTGCCGAAGCCGCAAGCAATCGCGTCGGCCGGCGCGCCCGGCGACGATGAGGCCATCCTGGCAAGGGCTCGTGACGACCACCGCCCGCACGCCAATCGCGCGATCTACTTCTGGCTTGCCGCCGCACTCTCCGTCGCGGCATTTCTCTCCGCGACGCTCTCAGCACATCTCATCGCCATGCTCAAGGCCGCGGGCATGACGGCGGGCGAGGCGGTGATCGTGTCGTCCCTGATCGGTCCGATGCAAGTGGCGGGGCGCATCGCCGAGTTCGCTTTCGCCCGGCGGTTTTCCGCGATTCAGATGGGTGCGCTTGCCTTCGCGCTGATGACTGCAGGCATGATCTGTCTCGCTCTGGTCGACGGATTCGCCGCGACGGCATTTGTCTTCGCGATTCTCTACGGCTGGAGCAACGGCGTGATGACCATCGTGCGCGGCACCGTGCCGGCGGTGCTTTTCGGAACCCGCGACTACGGGGCCTTACTGGGCAGGCTCGCCCTGCCAGCCTTCGTGGCCAAGGCGATCGCGCCCGTGGCCTTTGCTTCCATTCTTGCGGCCGCCCTCCCGCGAGAGGCCCAGTTGTGGGGACTGGCGCTGGGGGCGGCCATCGCGCTTGCGGCCTACTGGCTGGCCACGGGCGATCGTCAGCGCTAAATCGAACGCCAAATCATTGATCAAGCTCAAGATAGTCTCGGCGAACGGACCCCGACTTGCCGCTGTCCGGACTGGCCCAGGCATCGGGGCGCCGCAGGTTGCAATAATTAATGCGAATCATTACCATTACGATTAGTTCTCTTAGGCGCACGCGGCATATGAACCTGAAGATGTGGCCCAGGCTGGTCTTTTCGGCGGCTCTATTTTTGGCACCGGCTATAGCCGCGGCCCAGGATGCCGAAGTGAAGCTCGTCATCCGCGAGCACAAGTTCGAACCCGCCGAGGTGACCGTTCCCGCGGGAAAGAAAATCAAGCTCGTAATCGAAAATCAGGATGCGACCGCCGAGGAGTTCGAAAGCTACGAGTTGAATCGGGAGAAAGTGGTGCCTCCCAAAGGTCAGATCATCGTGTTCGTCGGGCCGCTCAAGCCCGGGCGTTATCCGTTCTTCGGTGACTTTCACAAGGACAGCGCCAACGGCGCGCTGATCGCGCAGTAGCGGAAAAGACCATGGCCGGCATCGCCGTACTCGTTTTTCGCGAAGTGCTCGAAGCGGCGCTGATCATCAGCGTCGTCTTCGCCGCCACGCGTGGCGTGCCGGGCCGCAGTCGCTGGATCGGAGCCGGGATGCTCGCCGGCGTCCTCGGCGCGGTTGCCGTCGCACTGTCCGCGGGGTTGATCGCCGATGCGGCCTCGGGCATGGGACAGGAGCTGTTCAACGCGACCA
>DATJWL010000003.1:0-28163 GCA_035501215.1 Casimicrobiaceae bacterium | reverse complement strand
GACCCCATTTCCGGGGCTACATGCCGCCGTCGTTGCCGCGGAACCCCGTGCCGCGGAATCCGACGACCTCGACGGGCGGGAGGCGGTACAGCGGAACGCCGTCGACGTATTCGCCGGTGAACACGCCGACGTAAGACCCCTCGTCGGGCTGGCGGCTCGGCGCCGCGCAACCGGCGAGTGCGATGGCCGCCATCGCCGCAACGGCGATCGCGCGAAGACGCAATCGACGAGGATGCATTGCGCGCCGATCAGCTCTTGGCGCCCACCGGCGTGTGGCGCGCCTCGCGCGCTGGCTTGCCCTTCGCCGACACCGCCTCCACCGACAGCGTGAACGATCTCACCTCGTTCGGATTGAGCGCGCCCACGCCCACCAGCCTGCGCGCGATCTCCTCGCCGCGGTCGTTGTGAACCGTCACGATGACGGTGTACTCCCACGGCTCGCCGTCGGAAGGATGGCGGATGGTGCCTTCGATACGCAGCGGCGTAAGGACTGGAGGCTGCGCAGCCTCCGCAGCGCCCGCGGCGCCGTAGCGCAGGTAATGCTTGCACGCGGGGCACACCACCGCGCTTTCGAGAATCGTCTCCCGACAATGCGGACATCGTCGGGTCGCGCCGGGGTCGCCCGGGCGTGCGCTGCTCATTGCCTTGTGCCGATCTCCGCGCTGCTGCCGATACCGAGCTTGCCGGCGCGCGGCCCTTCGCCGTCCTCGCCGCCGAACTCCGCCTTGCCGCGCATAGTCGCGCCGGGCGCGACGGCGAGCGAGCGCGCCTTGAGATCGCCGATCACGACGCCGCTCTTCTGCAAGTCGATGCTCGATGCACCCATCACGTTGCCTTCGAGCTCGCCCGAGATCGTGACCTTGTCGGCACGCACGCTGCCGGTGAGCTTGGCCCCGGCCTCGATCGTGAGGTCGCCCTGCACGTTCACGTCGCCCTTGAACTTGCCGGCAATGCGCACGCTGCCGCCGCCTTCGATCTTGCCTTCGATGGTGAGATCCGCGGCGATCACGGATTCCTTGGCCGACACGCCCGCGGCAGCCGGTGTCATCGCGGGAGCGGGACGCGCCGGGATCGGCTCCGGCTTAGCCGGAGCCTCGACTCGGGCGAGGTCCTTCGCATCGAAGGAGGACGCATAGTTGGGATCCTGCGGCGGCTTGGCGACCGCGTTATCTTTCCACAGAGACATGATAGCGACCTTTCGAGAAGCGGGATTCCAAGATATGCCAAGTGGGTAAAACTTGGCAATTGTTAAGTACAGTGCCGATCGCTGGCGACAATCAGGCCTGCGGAAAAGCAACAGTCGGCGCCGGCCGGGGCTCGTGGTTGGCCCGCGATCTGCGCGAGGCCAGGAACTCGGCCAACATCGCTGCGGTGTGAGACGCGGCGGGCCGCGACGTCACGGCCGCGACCGTGCCCTGCGCGACCACGCGTCCGCCGGCCTCGCCGCCCTCCGGACCCAGGTCGATGATCCAGTCAGCGTCCGCCATGACGTCGAGGTTGTGCTCCACAACAACCAGGGTGTTGCCGGCATCGACCAGCCGGTGCAGCACGCGGATGAGTCTCTCGACATCCGCCATGTGCAGCCCCACCGTGGGCTCGTCGAGGACATACAGCGTGCGGTTGCCCGCCGTGCCGTCGAGCCGCACCTTGGCGAGTTCGGTCACGAGCTTGATGCGTTGCGCCTCCCCGCCGGAAAGCGTGGGACTCTGCTGCCCGAGCGTGAGGTAGCCGAGGCCCACGTCCTGCAACAGCCGCAGCGCATGATGGACGCTTCGGTGCGCGGCGAAGAATGCCACTGCCTCGTCGACATTCATCGCAAGCACGTCGGCGATCGACTTCCCGCGCCACGTCGCCGCGAGCGTTTCGCGGTTGAAGCGCGCCCCGCCGCACGCTTCGCACGCGACCTTCACGTCGGGCAGGAAGCTCATCTCGATCGTCTTCTGCCCCTGTCCTTCGCACTCGGGGCAGCGGCCGCCCGCGGTATTGAACGAGAAGCGGCTCGCGGCGAAGCCTCGAATGCGCGCCTCGCTCGTCTCGGCATAGAGGCGCCGGATCGTGTCCCAGAAGCCGACGTACGTAGCGGGGCACGAGCGCGGCGTCTTGCCGATCGGCGTCTGGTCGACCTCGAGGACGCGGTCGAGCGCCTCCCATCCCGTGATCTCGCGGCAGCCCGCAAGCTCCGCCCTCTTGCGACGGCGCGGCGCGCCGACGAGCTCCTTCAAGTTCGCGAACAGAACGTCGCGGGCGAGCGTGCTCTTGCCGCTGCCCGACACGCCTGTGATCACCGTGAGACGCCCGAGCGGAATGCGCGCGCGCAGCTGCTTCAGGTTGTGCAGCGAACCGCCGGCGATCACGACGGCGGGACTGCGCTCGGTCGTCGGCCGCGGCTCGACGAGCGGATGCAGGAGCGGCGCGGCGAGAAAGCGTCCGGTGATCGACGTGGGCGAGCGCACGAGATCCGCCGCGGATCCTTCCGCGACGATTTCGCCGCCGCGGCTTCCCGCGCCGGGCCCGAGATCGATCACGTGATCGGCGCGGCGGATCGTATCCTCGTCGTGCTCGACCACGATCAGCGTATTGCCCTTCGCCTGAAGCTTGCCCAGCGTGTCGAGCAGGATGCGGTTGTCGCGCGGGTGCAGGCCGATCGTGGGCTCGTCGAGGATGTAGCACGCGCCGCGCAGATTCGATCCAAGCTGCGCCGCGAGCCGGATGCGCTGCGCTTCGCCGCCGGAGAGCGACGGCGCCGCGCGGTCGAGCGCGAGATACGCGAGCCCGACGTCTTCGAGAAAGCGCAGGCGCGACACGAGCTCCGCGAGAATGTCGCGCGCGATCTCGGCCTCGCGCCCGCGCAGCTCGAGCCGATCCACGAACTGCGACGCGTCACCCACGGACAGTCCCGTGAGCTGCGCGATCGAGCGCTCGCGCAGGCGCACCGCGAGCGCCTCGGGCCGAAGGCGAGCTCCGCCGCAGGCGGGACAGGCCTGCGCCTCGCCTTCGTACCATTCGTTCCAGGCGATCTCCTCGCCGCTCTGCTCGGCGTCGAAGCCATCGAGCGCCGCGCCCGTGCCGTAACAGACCGGGCACCAGCCGTGCTTCGAATTGAAGGAGAAAAGGCGCGGGTCCAGCTCGGGAAAGCTTCGGTTGCACGTCGGGCACGCGCGCTTGGTGGAGAACACGAAGACGGCGCCCCTCGAAAGCACGTGGACCACGCCTTTGCCGTGCTCGAGGGCGCGCGCGAGGCCGTTGCGCAGCGACTCTTCGTGCGCGGCGCCGACCACCACGTCGGCCACCGGCAGCTCGATCGAGTGCTCCTTGAAGCGATCGAGCCTCGGCCAACGATCGGTGGGAAGCATCGCGCCATCCACCCGCAGCGCCGTAAAGCCCTGGCGCGCGGCCCACTTGGCGAGATCGGTGTAATAGCCCTTGCGCGCGACTACCAGCGGCGCGAGCAACGTGATGCGCCGGCCCACGAAGTCGCGCAGGATTTGCGCGGCGATCCCCTCCTCGCTCTGCGGCGCGATCGGCGTGCCGTCGTCCGGGCAGTGCTGCACGCCGAGCTTCACGTACAGCAGGCGCAGGAAATGGTAGATCTCCGTCAGCGTCGCGACCGTGCTCTTTCGGCCGCCGCGGCTCGCACGCTGCTCGATCGCCACCGTGGGCGGTATGCCGAAGATGGCATCGACGTCCGGCCTCCCGGCCGGCTGCACGAACTGCCGTGCATACGCATTGAGCGATTCCAGATAGCGCCGCTGCCCCTCGGCAAAGACGATGTCGAACGCGAGCGTGCTCTTGCCGCTGCCGGAAACGCCGGTGACCACCGTGAAGCGGTTGCGCGGAATCTCGACGTCGATGTTCTTGAGGTTGTGCTCGCGCGCGTGGTGGACGCGAATCGTTTCACGCTCCGCGACCGCCGGCGGGGTCGGCTCGTGCGCGGTTTGGAGCAGCGCGGCAAGCGCCGAGTCGTAGCCCTTCATCGCCGCGCCGGTGTGCGAGGCCGCGCACGCCATGACGTCGGCGACTGTGCCGGCAATCACGACCTCGCCGCCGGCATCACCACCCTCGGGGCCGAGGTCGACGATCCAGTCGGCCGCGCGGATCAGATCGAGGTTGTGCTCGATCACGACGAGCGAATGCCCGGCTCCGATCAGCTTTCGTAGCGCGCCCAGCAGGCGCGCCACGTCCGCGAAATGCAATCCCGTCGTGGGCTCGTCGAACAGGAACAGCTTTCCCGTCGCGCTTTCGGCGCCGACCAGGTGCGCGGCGAGCTTCAGGCGTTGCGCTTCGCCGCCCGAGAGTGTGGGCACGGGCTGCCCGAGCCGTAGGTAATCGAAGCCCACGTCCGCGAGCGGCTGCAGTGCCAAGTCGATCTGCGTATCCCCCGCGAAGAACGCGCGGGCTTCGCCCACCGTCATGTCGAGCACGTCTGCGATGGAGCGGTCCGCGAGCTTGACCTCGAGCACCTCCGCGCGATAGCGCTTGCCGTCGCAATTTGGACAGCGCAGGTAGACGTCGGACAGGAACTGCATCTCGACGTGCTCGAAGCCGTTGCCGCCGCAGCCCGGGCAGCGACCGGTCCCCGCGTTGAAGCTGAACGTGCCCTGCGTGTAGCCGCGCTCCTTCGCGAGCGGCGACGCCGCGAATCGCTTGCGGATCGCTTCGAACGCGCCGACGTAGCTCGCCGGGTTCGAGCGCGTCGTGCGGCCGATGGGCGCCTGGTCGATCAGCACGACCTCTTCGATCAGTTCCGCGCCGCGCAGCGCCCGATGCGCGCCGGGCGCTTCGGTCGGCTTGCCCTTGGCGCGCAGCAGCGCGGCGTGCAGGACGTCCTGCACGAGCGTGGACTTGCCCGATCCCGACACGCCGGTGATGCACACGAGGCGGTTGAGGGGAATCGCCACGTCGATGTTCTTCAGGTTGTGCTCGCTCGCGCCGAGCAGCTCGATGCGTGACCCATCCCGCGGCGCGAGGCGCGGCGCCGCGCGATCGACGCGCCTGCGCCCGGCGAGATAGTCGCCGGTCAGCGAATGCGCGTCTTTTGCAAGCGCGGCCGGTGACCCAAAGAAGACGATCTCCCCGCCGCGCTCGCCCGGGCCCGGCCCGATGTCGAGCACCCGGTCGGCGGCGAGCATCACCTGCGGGTCGTGCTCCACGACCAACAGCGAGTTGCCCGCGTCGCGCAAGCGCTGCATCACGCCGATGATGCGGCCCATGTCGCGCGGATGCAGGCCGATCGACGGCTCGTCGAGCACGAAAAGGGTATTGACGAGCGACGTGCCGAGCGCGGTCGTGAGGTTGATGCGCTGCACCTCGCCTCCCGACAGCGTGCGCGATTGGCGGTCCAGGGTGAGATAGCCCAACCCGACCTCGGACAGATAGCGCAGCCGCGCACGGATCTCGCCGAGCAGAAGATCGGCGGCCTCGTCGAGCGGCGCCGGCAGCGCGAGGCACGCGAAGAACTCGCGTGCGCGATCGATCGGCAGGAGCGCCACGTCGTGGATGGACAGGCGCTCGGTGCCGAGGCGCCACAGGAGCGCGTCCGGCTTGAGCCGAGACGATCCGCATGCCGCGCACGGCGTGTAGGCGCGGTACTTCGACAGCAGCACGCGGATGTGCATCTTGTACGCCTTGGTCTCGAGCCAGGCGAAGAAATGCCTTACGCCGTACCACGTGCCGGGCCACGAGCGCTTCCAGCTCACCCATTCTGGCTCGCCCTCGAGGACCCAGCCGCGCTGCGCGTCGTCCAAATCGCGCCAGGGCACGTCGAGCGGAATGCCGCGCTTCTTCGCGTACTTGACGAGGTCGTCCTGGCATTCTCGAAAGCTCGGGCTCTGCCAGGGCTTGACCGCCCCGTCGCGCAGCGTCTTCGCGGCGTCCGGGACCACGAGCCCGTAGTCGATGCCGATCACCCGGCCGAAGCCGCGGCACGCCTCGCAGGCTCCCAGCGGCGAGTTGAAGGAAAAAAAGCTGCCCGTCGGGTCGGGGTAGTGGATGTCGCAATCGGGGCAGTGCAGGTCCGTCGAGTAGCGCCAGACGGCGCCGTCGTCCGCGTGCACGTTCACGCGCCCGTGCCCGCCCCGCAGCGCCGCCTCGAGCGCTTCGACGACCCGCGCGCGCTCGGCGCTACCGAAGCGAAAGCGATCCTGCACGACGTCCAGCACGCGGCCGCGGCGCGCGTGGATGCGCGTGTAGCCCTGGGCTTCGAGCAGCTTGACGACCTCCTCCTCCGAGAAGTTGTCGGGCACCGTGATGGGAAACGTGACGACGAGCCGCGGATCGCCGGCCGCGGCGCTCGCCTGGACGAGCGCGTCGTGGATCGTCTGCGGCGTGTCGCGCGCCACCTTGCAGCCGCACCCGCGGCAGTACAGCGTCGCAGCCCGGGCGTAGAGAAGCTTCAGGTAGTCGGCGAGCTCGGTCATCGTGCCCACGGTGGAGCGCGAGGTCCGCACGGGGTTGGTCTGGTCGATGGCGATCGCCGGCGGGATGCCCTCGATGCGGTCCACCTGCGGCTTGTCCATCCGGTCGAGGAACTGCCGCGCGTACGGCGAGAACGTCTCGACGTAGCGCCGCTGCCCCTCGGCGTACAGGGTGTCGAACACGAGCGACGACTTGCCGGAGCCGGACACGCCCGTGACGACGACCAGCTCGCGCAGCGGTACGTCGAGCGAGAGATTCTTCAGGTTGTGCTGGCGGGCGCCGCGGATGACGATGCGATCGGGCATGCGATGGGAATGCGAGGGCGCGCGCGGGGCGAGCGGCGCGTCCTTGGCCGTTGCGGGGAATTCGAAGCTAGTTTAACCGTTTCGCGTCGCCTTCCCGACGTGGCGGCTCGTGGCGGGCGCCGATCCCGCCACAGGCGGCAGGCCAACCGCCCGCCTCATTTCATCGGCATGCCCGGCGCCGGCGCCTCCGCGAGCGCACGCACCGGAGCCTTCACGTCGACCGTGGTGCGGCGGTTTTCGCGGTCCTCGAACACCAGTGTCAGCGGGACGACGTCGCCGACGCGGACCTGAGACTTCAGTTCGAGCAGCATCACGTGGTAGCCGCCCGGATCCAGGACGACCGCCTTTCCGGCGGGGAGATCGAGCGCTTTGATCGCCCGCATCTTCATCACGCCATCGACCATGGACATTTCGTGAATCTCCGCCATTCCGGCCACTGGGGAGCTCGCGGCCACCAATCGCGTGCCTTGCGCAGCGACGAGCTGCATGAACGCGGCCGTGGCCCGCTGAGCGGGCACCGTGGCGCGCACCCAGGGATCCTTCACCGTCACTTGGCCCGTGGCGGCCGTCGCCAAGGCAAACAGTGCGAAAGACAGGGCAATTCGGATCATGAGAACCACCTCCAGAACGAACGATTGAACGTCATGAGTGAACGTAGATCGGAGACGCATTCGGCCGCCGTCTGATCGGGTCGCCAGATCAGGCGCAGCCGTCCCTGCGCGTCGAACACGTAGGTAAGGGCGGAATGGTCCATGGTGTAGGAGCTGCCCGTGGGCACCTTCTCGTAGAAGACGCGGAATTCCTCCGCGACCTTCCGCGTCCCGGACAGATCGCTTCGCAGTCCCAGAAACGACGGGTCGAAGGCGCTCGTGTATTCCCGCATCAGGGGCGCGGTGTCGCGCTCCGGATCGACGGTTACGAAGATCACCTGAACCCGCTCGCGGTCCACGCCGAGCTGGTTGCGGATTTCGACCGCGCGCCCGAGGGCCGTGGGACACGCATCCGGGCATTGCGTGTAGCCGAAGAACATCAGCACGTACATGCCGTGAAAATCGGCCAGCGCGCGCTCGCGCCCGTCGGGGTCGAGCAGATGAAAGTCCCTGCCGAATTCCGAGCCCGTCACATCGCTGCCGATGAACCTCTGGGCACCGCCCTGCGGGCTGCACGCCGCGACCGCGAGCAGTGCCGCCAGCAGCAGAAGGCGCCCCAGCGACAGCCGGACATTCGTGCGCGACTCGCGCTGCGGACCATCCCCTCGCCCCGCCGCTGCGAACCCCCGCGGGAATACGTCAGGACCTGGCGACATGCCACTGGTTGTTGAGGAACCCGTCGCCCGTGCGGTCCCCGGGCTTCTGGTCCTTGGACCACGTGTAAAGCGGCTTGCCCTTGTACGCCCATTGCCGCGTGCCGTCGTCGCGGGTGACGATCGACCAGTCGCCGCTCGCGGTCGCGCTGGCGCTCGCGACAAGCGGCGGCCAGTTCGCCGCGCAGGGACCGCTGCAGGCGCTCTTGCCGCCGGCATCCTTATCGAACGTATACAGCGTCATGCCGGCGTCGTTGACC
The DNA here is from genome assembly GCA_035501215.1 of Casimicrobiaceae bacterium. GTDB lineage: Bacteria > Pseudomonadota > Gammaproteobacteria > Burkholderiales > Casimicrobiaceae > PALSA-1003. Next base: position 19,881 of record DATJWL010000003.1, on the reverse strand, counting down.
AGCACGCCGTCGCTGACCTTTGCCGGTGCCTGTGCGAAAGCGAGCGTGCTGACCATGACCAGCAACAAGGCAACGATCGTTGCAACGGAGCGAGCCATCGGAATCATGGAGATACCCTCCTGTCGATGTGGAACGGACGGGACTGCACGCAAGCGGCAGCCCCGGGGAAAACCGGAGCGATTCGGGTTGGAACGGTACTTCGACAGGTCGCGACCGCAGGATCGCGGCGGGCCTTCACCGAACCCGGCCGGTCAGGTCGCGGCCGGAGGAGCCCGGGGTCGCGCGTGCGCCCAGGCGATCGACGGGCGCGGTGCGGAGCAGGAAGCTCCCACCCGTGCACCGCGTGCTTCGCGCCGCGCGGGCGTACCTGCAGAGGTCTGCGGCGGCGGCGCGATAGAGACGTGCGAAACGCAGAAGGGGCAATGGCCGAATGCGGCTGCGTGCCGATCGTCGTTGATCGGAGCTCCGCCATCAGCGAGCGGCAGCGGCGTCTTCGCGCTTTGGGCCGTACACACTTCTCCCAGGACCGCGTAGCCCGTGCCCAAGCCAAACGCGTGCGACAGCAAGGGCGCAAACGTCATCGCAAGGACGCCCCAAAGAGCGACCGACGCGATCGCACGTCGATTCTTGCGCATGGCACGCATTGGCGCATGTTACTAGCCGGGTTGCCGTGTTGTCCATTTTCGATCGCGTTCGCTCGGGGGATGCGAACTTAGCCTCGAGCCCCCTTGGCGCATCGCCGAAATTCGCCGTCCCGACCGCGCGGGCGCGGGCCGGTCGCGGCGCGCAGTGATACGTTTGAAACACTATTTAGATTGCATCGCCCGCGATCGCTCGGATAATGGACGGCGTTCCCATCGACTTGACAAGGAGGTCCCCATGGCAAAGCCCACCCTCGAGCAGCTGCGCGCTGCGTGCCGCGGACAGGTCGTCACGAGCGACGACCCGGACTACGAGGTCGCCCGCAAGGTCTACAACGGCATGATCGATCGCCGGCCGGCGGTCGTCGTGCGTGCCGCCGACGTCGCCGACGTCATGGCCACGGTCGGCTACGCACGCGACTGCGCCCTCGACCTGTCCGTGCGCGGAGGCGCGCACAGCGTGCCGGGCTTCGGCACCAACGACGGCGGCGTCGTCCTCGATCTCGGGCGGATGAAGGGCGTCCGCGTCGATCCCGCCGCCCGCACGGCGCGCGCCGACGGCGGCTGCACCTGGGGCGACTTCTTCCATGCGACGTACCCCTTCGGACTGGCGACGACGGGCGGCATCATCTCGACGACCGGGATCGGCGGGCTCACGCTCGGCGGCGGCATCGGCCATCTCGGACGAGGCCTCGGCTTGTCGATCGACAACCTCATTTCAGCGGACGTGGTCACCGCCGACGGCAAGTTCGTGGTCGCGAGCGAGCGCGAAAATGCCGATCTCTTCTGGGCCTTGCGCGGCGGCGGCGGCAACTTCGGCGTCGTCACGTCGTTCGAATATCGCCTCCACCCCGTGAAGGACGTCTTCGTCGGGCTGTTCTTCTTCGAGCTCTCGGCGGCAAAACAGGTCCTCGAGTTCTATCGCGACTACATCGCGAAGGCGCCCGAGGAGATGGGAGCGTTCTTCGCCTGGCAGATCGCTCCGCCGCTGCCGTTCATCCCCGAGAATCGGCATGGCGAGCCGTTCTGCCTGATCGTCGCCTGCTGGGCGGGGCCCCTCGATCGCGGCGAGGCGGCGCTGCAGGCGATCCGCAAGGCCGGCCCCATCGCGGCCGAGCTCGTGACGCCGATGCCGTTCCCCGCGCTGAACAGCGCTTTCGACGCCCTGCTTCCGCCGGGGCTGCAGCATTACTGGAAGGCGAGCTTCGCGACCACGCTCAGCGACGAGGCCATCGCGGCGCACGTCCAGCACGGCCCCAAGATCCCCGTCGTGAACTCGACGATGCACATCTACCCGATCAACGGCGCGAGCATGCGCGTGCATCCGGACGCCACCGCGTTCGCCTACCGCGACGCGCAGTTCGCGACCGTGATCGCAGGCATGTGGCCGGATCCGGCGGACAACGCGAAGAATACCAAGTGGGTGAAGGACTACTATGCGGCTATCCAGCCGCACTCGACCGCCGGCGGCTACGTCAACTTCATGGCGGACGACGACCAGGACCGGGTCCGGGACAACTACAAGGGCAACTACGAGCGGCTCGTCGCGATCAAGAGGAAGTACGACCCCGGCAACCTGTTCCACATGAACCAGAACATCAGGCCCGGCTAAGGCCGGCGGGGTCTTGCCGGCCATGCACGGATGAGACGACCATGACCGGTTACACCGACATCTTGTGCGATATGAACGCCGGCGTCGCGCGCATCACGATCAACCGGCCAGAGAAATACAACGCCTTTCGCGGCCAGACGTGCGACGAGCTGATCGACGCGCTCCACCGCGCCGCGTGGGACAAGACGATCGCCGTGATCGTCCTCACGGGCGCCGGCGAGAAGGCGTTTTGCACCGGCGGCGACCAATCGGCGCATGACGGCGGCTACGACGGCCGCGGGCTCATCGGCCTGCCGGTCGAGGAGCTTCAAGGGTTGATCCGCGACGCGCCGAAGCCCGTGATCGCACGCGTGAACGGCTACGCCATCGGCGGCGGCAATGTCCTCGTGACGTGCTGCGATCTTGCGATTGCCGCGGAATCGGCGCGGTTCGGCCAGGTCGGGCCGAGGGTGGGCTCCGTCGATCCGGGCTTCGGCACGGCCCTGCTCGCCCGCGTCGTCGGCGAGAAAAAGGCGCGCGAAATCTGGTTTCTCTGCCGGCGCTACACCGCGCAGCAGGCCCTCGCCATGGGGCTCGTCAACGCCGTCGTGCCGATGGCCGAGCTCGACGCCGAAGTCGACCGCTGGTGCCAGGAAATCCTCGCGCTCAGCCCGACCGCGATCGCCATCGCGAAGCGGTCGTTCAACGCCGATTCCGACTCGATCCGGGGCATCGGCGGCCTGGGCATGCAGGCGCTGGCGCTCTACTATGGAACCGCCGAGTCGCACGAAGGCGTGAAGGCGTTCATGGACAAGCGCAAGCCTAGCTTCCGCCCAGGCGCGGACGACGACGCGACGTCTTGACCGGCTGGTACGCGCTGCGCAACTGCAGGTCGTGCCGGCCGACGAGTTTCATGTTGCGCGCCTCGGACCGGCTTCGGCACGCGCTCGGTGCCGCCGTGGTCAGCGATCGGCTAGCCCTTGAAGAACGCAAGCAGATCGCGGTTCACCATGTCGGGCGCCGTCTGGCAGACCCCGTGAGGCCCGCCCGCATACACCTTGAACGTCGCATGCTTGACGAGCTTGGCCGCAAGCGGGGCCGAATCCGCGAAGGGCACGATCTGATCGTCGTCGCCGTGCAGGATCAGCGTAGGCACGTTGATCGCCTTCAGGTCCTCGGTGAAGTCGGTCTCCGAGAATACCTTGATGCATTCGTAGTGGGCCTGGGCGCCGCCCATCATCCCCTGCCGCCACCAGTTGTAGATCAGGCCCTGGGAGACCTTCGCGCCGGGCCGGTTGAAGCCGTAGAACGGGCCGGAGGAGACGTCGAGATAGAACTGCGACCGGTTTGCGGCCAGCGCAGCGCGCAACCCGTCGAACACCTCGATGGGCGTGCCGCCCGGGTTCGTTTCCGACTTCACCATGATCGGCGGCACCGCGTCGATGAGCACGGCTTTGGCGACGCGCCCGCTGGGCGCGCGCGCCGCATAGCGTGCCGCCTCGCCGCCGCCGGTCGAGTGCCCGACGTGGAACGCATTGCGCAGGTCGAGGTGCTGCGTAAGCTGGATCACGTCGTCGACGTAGGTGTCCATGTCATTGCCGGTTTCGGTCTGCGACGACCGGCCGTGGCCGCGACGATCGTGGGCAATGACGCGGTAGCCCTGCGCGAGGAAGAAGAGCATCTGCGCATCCCAGTCGTCCGTCGACAGCGGCCAGCCGTGGTGGAACACGACCGGTTGCCCGCGGCCCCAGTCCTTGTAATAGATCTGCGTGCCGTCCTTGGTGGTGAAAATCCCGCTGCTGTTCATGGACATCGCTCCTCCGTTGATGGGCGCGGGCAACGGTATCACGGTCCGGCGATGCCATCGTCTTATCGACGAAGGGCGCAGCGCCCGGCAGGAGCGTCCGGCTTGACTTCACATAATTGTATTTATACAATGATTGTATGAATACAAGCATCTCGCACTCGCCCGCCAGGCAGAAGATGATCCTGGCCACCTGCTGCCTGAGCCTGCTCGTGGTGGCGATGGACGCCACTATCGTGAACGTGGCGCTTCCCGATATCCGGCGCGACTTGGACGCCTCGCTGAGCGGGCTGCAGTGGGTGATCGACGCGTATACGATCGTGCTCGCGAGCTTCCTGATGCTCGGGGGCTCCTCGGCGGATCGCTTCGGCCGCCGGCGCGTGTTCCAAATCGGCCTGTCGCTCTTCACGCTGGCTTCGCTGGCGTGCAGCCTCGCAACCAGCGTCGGCTGGCTCGTGGCGGCGCGCGTGGTGCAAGCGCTGGGCGGCTCGATGATGAATCCGGTGGCGATGTCCATCATCGTGCACACCTTCCACGATCCGAAGGCGCGCGCCCGGGCCATCGGCGTCTGGGGCGCGGTGGCGGGCGTCTCCATGGCGCTGGGGCCGCTGGCGGGCGGCGCGCTCACGCAGCAGCTCGGCTGGCATGCGATCTTCTGGATCAACGTTCCGATCGGAATGCTGGCCCTGGGCCTCACCGCGAAGTACGTGCCCGAGTCGCGCGCGCCGAGGCCGCGGCGTCCCGACCCCGTGGGGCAAGCGCTGCTGCTCATCGGGTTGGCAGCGCTCGCCTACGCAGCGATCGAGAGCGGTCGCGGCGTCGCGGTGGCGACCGCCGCGTCTCTGCTGGGAGCGCTCGCGTTCGCCGGGCTGGTGGCGTACGAGCTGCGCCGGCGCGAGCCTCTGCTGGACCCGCGGTTTTTCCACAGCCTGCCGTTCAGTGCGGCGACGGTGATCGCCGTGTGCATGTTCGCGGCGCTGGGCGGCTTCCTGTTCCTCAGCTCGCTGTACCTGCAGGAAGTGCGCGGACTGTCGGCGTTCCGCGCGGGCCTGTGCATCCTGCCCGCGGCGCTAGCGGTGATGATCGTTTCGCCCTTGTCGGGCCGGCTGGTCGGCAGCCACGGCGCGCGACCTTCTCTTCTGGTGAGCGGGAGCACGCTCGCGCTGAGTGCGATGCTGCTTGCGCAGCTGCAAGCGCAGACGCCGCTCGCCGTCCTGCTGCCGGTGTACGCGCTCTTCGGCGTCGGGTTCGGCATGGTCAACGCCCCCATCACATTTGCCGCCGTGTCCGGCATGCCGCGCGCGCAGGCGGGACTCGCCTCGGCGGTGGCCTCCACGAGCCGACAAATCGGCGTGGCGGCGGGCGTGGCGCTGGCCGGAGCGCTGACGAGCGGCTTCATGGGACACACGTCCGATGCCTGGTCGGGTTTCCCGCAGGCAACGCACTCGTTCTGGTGGATCCTGGTCGGCTTCGGCGCGCTCGTCGTGGTGCTCTCCGTGTTGTCCACGGGTGCCCGAGCGCGCGCCAGCACGGAGCGCATCGCGCACTTGTTGCGTGAACCGGACGCGGGCGCCGCGGTATGAGACGCTCGGGGCGCTACGGCGCTGCGCCGCGATCCGAGGCGGAGCGGTCCTGGGGGCTTCTCGTCGAGCTCGTCATGGAAACGCGGGGCGAATGGCGTCGCCAGGTTGCGGAGGCCACGGGCTTGCCCTTCAGCCGCGCGCGCGCCCTCTGGCGCCTCGAGCGCGGGCCGCGCACGCTGGCCGAGCTCGCGGAGGACATGGGCACCGATGCGCCGGCCGCTACCGTGCTGATCAACGCGCTGGAGTCGCGGGGCCTGGTCAAGCGAACCCCCCACCCGACCGACCGCCGCGCCAAACAGGTGACGCTGACGGCCGCGGGGCGCCGCGTGCTCGCCGTCGTCGAGAAGATCACGGACCGGCCGCCGGCGGCCCTGGAACGACTGCCGGAAGCGGAGTTGGCGGGTCTACGCAAGACGCTGGAGAAGCTGGTGTGAGGTTCCTGAGATGAAGCCACTCGTCCTGTTTTCCGGAGGCGCCGACTCCGCGACCCTCCTGCTGCTCCTGCGTTCGGATTCTCCGCTGGCCCTCTCGTTCGATTACGGGCAGAAGCACCGCGTCGAGCTCGACTACGCTCGCCGATTTGCCCGGCACCACGCAATCGAGCACCGGGTGCTGCCGCTGCCTGGCGCCATCTTCGGCGCGTCGGCACTGCTGGGCGACATGCCGATGCCGGAGGGCCACTACACCGAGGCGACCATGCGCGATACCGTCGTCCCGAACCGGAACATGGTGATGCTGGCGCTGGGCGCCTCCTTTGCGCTGAGGCTCGGGCGGGACACGGTCGCCTATGCGGCGCATGCGGACGATCACGGGACGTACCCAGACTGCCGCCCTGCGTTCATCGCGGCGATGCGCGAGGCCTTCGCGTTGTGCCACTACGAGCCGCTGCGCCTGCTGACGCCGTTCAGCCATCTCGGCAAGCGCGATATCGTCAAGATCGGCCGCGAACTTGGGATCGACTACTCGATGACGTGGTCGTGCTATGCCGGCGGCAGCGAACCGTGCGGCAGGTGCGGCGCCTGCTCCGCGCGGCGCGAAGCGATGGCGTAGGCTTTCGGCAGGTTGCCCTCAGATCGGAATCCGCGTTGTCGACAGGACCTGCTTCAGCACGATGAAAGACCGAATCTGGCGCACGCCCGGCAGATGCAGCAATTGCTCGGCATGCAGCCGGTTGAAGCTGTCGTTGTCCCGCGTGCGCACCAGCATGAAGTAGTCGAACTCGCCGGTGACGACGTGGCACTCCATGCACCCCGAAACCCTTGCGGCCGCTTTCTCGAAGTCGGCAAAGGATTCCGGTGTCGATCGATCGAGGACGACGCCGATCATCACCAGCATGCCGGTGTCGAGCGCATGCGGATTCAGCAATGCGACGATGCTCGCGATCAACCCCATCTTCTTCAGCCGATCGACTCGGCGAAGACAGGCCGGCGCGCTCAGGTTCACCTTGGCCGCCAGCGTGACATTCGACATCGACGCGTCCCGCTGCAGCAAACGCAAAATCGCCTTGTCGGTGCGATCGACCTCGTGCGAGAGCGTCCTTTGCCCCGGCCGCGCGGCACGCACTTTTATTGCTCTCAATAGGCCTCGCTCAAAATAATAATTCTTAATTATATGGACTATCGTCTCCAGATTGCTACATCGTGCAGACATTTGCAACCATGCGTCGTGGCTTTTTTCGTAGCATTCGTCGTTCGTCGCCACGATGGACGAGGGTGCGGACAAGCCCGCCCTGTGCGCTGGCCTCGCCGCGTGAACGGCGCCCGTGAACCGCAGCGTAAAAAGCCATGAACCTGAACCCATTCGCCCGGCATCGCTTGACCTTCGGCCCCACGCCGATTCAGCCCTTGAAGCGCCTGAGCGCGCACCTCGGCGGCAAGGTCGAGCTGTATGCCAAGCGCGAGGACTGCAACAGCGGTCTCGCCTTCGGCGGCAACAAGATCCGCAAGCTCGAGTACGTGATCCCCGAGGCCCTGGCGCAGGACTGCGACACACTGGTGTCCATCGGCGGAATCCAGTCGAACCACACGCGTCAGGTGGCCGCCGTCGCTGCGCATCTGGGGATGAAGTGCGTGCTGGTGCAGGAAAACTGGGTCAACTACTCCGATGCGGTTTACGACCGCGTCGGCAACATCGAGATGTCGCGCATCATGGGGGCCGACGTGCGCTTGGATCCGGCCGGCTTCGACATCGGCATTCGTCCGAGCTGGGAGCGGGCTATGGAAGACGTTCGCCGGGCGGGCGGCAAGCCGTACCCGATTCCGGCCGGCGCTTCGGAGCATCCGCTGGGCGGCCTTGGCTACGTCGGCTTTGCCGAGGAAGTTCGCGTGCAGGAAGCCGAGCTCGGCTTCAAGTTCGACTACATCGTGGTGTGCTCGGTCACGGGCAGCACTCAGGCGGGCATGGTCGTGGGCTTCGCCGCCGACGGCCGGGCCGATCGCGTTATCGGCATCGACGCTTCCGCCAAGCCGGCACAGACCAAGGCGCAGATTCTGCGCATCGCGCAGAACACCGCCAAGCTCGTCGAGTTGGGCCGCGAGATCACGGATGCGGACGTGGTTCTCGACACGCGCTTCGGTGGCCCGGAATACGGCCTGCCCAATGCCGGAACCCTGGAAGCGATCCGCCTTTGCGCGCGCCAGGAAGGGATGCTCACCGATCCGGTGTACGAGGGGAAGTCGGCCCACGGCATGATCGAGATGGTGCGCGAAGGCGGGTTCCCCGCCGGTTCCCGCGTGCTCTACGCGCACCTAGGTGGAGTGCCCGCGCTCAACGCGTACAGTTTCCTTTTCCGCAACGGTTGATTGGGTCGTCGAGCTCAGTGTGGATGTCCGCCGATCAGCAGGTGGCGCACCCTGCGGCTGCTCGCCGAGACGGTGATCACTCTGACGACAAGGCGCTCGCTCCATGCCGTCCGCGCCAGGTCGCGGATCGCGGCCTCGCGGCTGAAGAACCGCTGCGACGCGCCGTCCCGGCCCTCGAGCGTGAAGCCTTCGAAATCACCGAAGTGGTCGAACAGCAGTCCGCTGACCTTCCCCAACCAGAACCCCGGCCGTGAGTCGCCGCCGGCGTCGAACCCGCCCGTGTCCTCCAGCCAATCGTCGCATCCCGGATCGCAGAAGGGGTCCGGGCGGCCGTCGCCATCGTCCTTGCCCTTGCCGGGCAGCCCGCCCATTCCGTCGGGTGTCGGGGGAATCGCCCACGGATCGCCGCCGAGCGCTCTGACCTTCTCGGCCAGGAGCTCGACGTAGCGGACGAGGGCCGCGTACCAACGGCTGTCCTTTCGCAACCGCTCGACGCGCCAGCGCAGCATCGACAGCAGCCGGACGTGGTGGGCCAGCATCTCCTGTTTGATGGAGACCGGGATGCCGAGCTGGAACGCGCCGATCGTCTCGCGCCAATAGCCCGAGTCCCTCCGCGCTGCCGCGACTTTCGCCGGGTCGGGATGCTGGACGATGACCGCGCGATCACCCGTGGCATCGATGACGCGCAGGTCGGTGATCAACACCCGGTTGTCGCCCAGGTCGAACGCACCGAGCGGCAACGCCTCCCCGCGGCCCTTGGCGGCGGTCGCGGGAAGCTTCAGCGCCGCGATGAGCCTGGCGGCTTCCGCCTTCGTGACGTCATGCGCCACGGGAGCGGGCTCTCTGGGCTCGCGGCCCCGGTTCGCGATCTGGCGAACGGCGAGGTCGAAGCGCTGGCCTTTCTTGACTCCGAGCGGGAAGTTCGCCTCGAGCACACCCGTATGGCGCTTGGTGGTCCTCGGGACGGGCACGTAGCGCACCCCGCCGCCGGGTAAAGCGACCGTGTGGGGATCGATCCTCCGTATCTCGTGGCGCGGATAGAAGCGGTCGGCCAGCTCCACCACCGCGTCGGCGTCCCAATCAGGGATGAAGATCTGGACCTCGGTCCCCTCGGGGGCGCCGCTGCGCCAGTCGAGGAGCAGCTCGTTCGGCGGAAACCGGTCGGTGATCGGGTTGGGCGCGGCCTCGATCTCGAACGTGTGCATGGCCATGCGCGAGGCGTCCAGCCCGGGATTCGCGATCGCGCTGAAGGCGAGGTTGCGCTGGGCGAGCTTGTCCGACGTGGCTGGCTGCGCTCCGTCGGGTATCGGGGCGGCGGAATACATGATCTGCGCGACCAGGCACTGGTGCTCGCCCATCAGCAAGTCCGGCAGGCCGACGGGGGCACCGCCCATCGGCGTGGGTGGCAGATAGGGGTCGGCCAGGTTGTTGTCGATCAACGCGCCGTAGAACGTCGAGATCTCGGTCGCCGTCGGTCCCATCCCGATCAAGTTGTCCGGGTCGACCTGGTTCTGCGGAGGCGAGACCCGCGAGTGCGCAAAGCACGGGAACGACTGCCACTCGGTGTTGGCGGCATCGGTGCCCGGCAGGGCGATCGGATCCAGCGCTGCGGTCTGCTTGTAGGTCCCTGTCGGTACGCCGGGGCTCGACTCGTGATAGGTGAGCGACGCGGTGGTCGGCGCTGGGACGATCCGGAAGGCGACGCGGACGTTCGCAGGGCCCGCGGCGTGGTTCAGCCGCACGCGCGCGATCGCGAAATTGTAGACCGGCTTATGGCTCGCCGTGGTCTGCGCGAACGGACTGAGCGCCGAGCCCGGCTCGGTCATGTCGAGTCCTTCGAACTGGCCGATCGTCATGGCGCCGACGACGTCGTGCAGGTACTGGATCGCCTGATCCCGGCTCGCGTTGTCCGGCATGACCTTGCCGTGGTGCATCTGGCCGTCGGCCACGACGGGAAACACGCGCAAATCCGAGCTCAGCCAAGTGGTCGGGTTGTTGTTGGCGAGGTCGAGCTCGAAGGGGTTCGCGGCTTTGACCAGCTCTATCCACGCCCGGTCCGTCAAGGGACCGGCGCTGGCGGGCGAAGTCAGCGAAGCATCGACCTCGATCGTCTCGGCGGCTGGACCGAACGCGAAAGCGGCGCCGCTCAGCGACACGGTGTAGGTGAAGGTGAAGCGCTGCAGGCGGTCGGGCAATGTGGAATCGTCGCTGTCCACCCGCTTCGGCGTGATGGTGAGCCCGGTCGCGATGGCGGGAGTGATCGTCGGCGCCCATGCAGCCTGGAAGGCGCCGGGCGCGAGGCTCGTGATGCCTCCACCCGGGAACTGGCTCGGCTTCAGCCCGTCCACCGCGACCAAAATCGCGCCCGCGAAGTCGGGCTGGGCCGTGGCCTCGTCCTGGCTGAACGTGCTGCGCTCCAGGATCAGGGCGAGCGTCGGTCGGGGCCGGGCCAGCCAGTTCGTGATGTTGACGTACACCTGGTTGATCGTGGCCATGGTCGCCGGCGCGTCGTTGTAGCCGTGTCCCTTCTCGGCATCCGGACCGACCTTCGCCGAGAGCGCAGGCGTGTCGACGCTGCTGTCACCGGTCAGGTTGATGTCGATGTAGTGATGGAACGTCGAGGCGGTCACGATTCGCCCGACGCCGGCGTTCCGCCCGTCATAGACGCACAGCGAGTTGACGGTCTTCGGCGCTGAGGCTGCGCTATCCCCGCCGACGAAGGCCTCGCCGTTCACGTACTTCGACGCCCGACCGGTCGTCTGGCCGGTGGCGATGACGTTGGGCATCTCGCGGGTTCCGGCGACCAGCGGGAACTCGGGGAAGGATTCGCCATTGATATTGAGCGACTGAGTGTAGTCGTAAGTCCCGACCACACCGAGGGTGTTGCCCTCGTGCATGTGGTCCGGATAGATCACGACGTCCGCCCCATTGGAGCGAAGGATCGGGTGAGCCGGCGTGGAGGTCGGCGTGATCGGTTGGGGCACGATGTCCGACTGGTTCTCGAACCAGGCGAACGTCGAATCCCCGCCGTAGTCGCCGCCTGGATTGCGCTGCGTGGTGTCCGCACGTCCCGCCGTGATCACCGGGAAGTTGCGCGGGAAGCTGACCGGCATGGGCGACGTCGCGTCGTTCACGCCGTACCAGGAACGCATCGCGCGCACGCGCGGCAGGTTGCCGCACATCACCGAGCCGATGCTGTCGTGGTCGCCCGTGGCGAAGACGCCACCACCGGCCGCCATGAAGCGAGCGATCGCCTGCCTCTCGTCGGCGGCCAGGAAGGGATCGCTGCTACCCGTGGCGTCGATTGCATTGCGGCCCGCGCGCCCCATGAGCCACATCACGTCGTAGTCGAGAAGGTTGACGCTCGTCTTGAACGAGAAGTTCTGGATGTCGGCAGTCGCATCCGTGGCCAAATGCACTTTGGTCACCTGTATTCCAGCGCCGGTGAGCGCCGCCACCAACGTCGTGAACGTGAAGTCGGCCGTCGCAGCGGGCTCGGCGAATCGAAAGTCGTCGTCGAGGACGACCAGGACCTTGGTCATTGGGGTACTCTCAAGTTGGGTGGGGCCAAGTCACGGAGAAGACTGTCGGGCGTGGTCACGCCCGCCGAGTCGCACCGCGCATTCCTGAGCTTCGAATCGCGATGCAGAAAGGACGCGACTCCCGACGCGTTCACTTTGCGAGCGACCCGATGCGCAGTCAACGTGAATATTCGGACCTGCCTCGCCACTTAAGCATCTCGGAATCGGGGCGCTGACTCAGGCGAAGATCGACCCCCTGTTCGAGCCGCCTGCGCCTTCGCGGTTGCTAGGCGCCAGCGTCACGTTCCAAGGAAGCGACGTCGTTCTTCAACACGCGGTGTTCGCAGGGCTCGTCGTGCTGATGCTGATCAGCCTCGCGCTCCCAACGATCCTCAAGCTCATCGAGAAGAAGGCACTGGGCCGGCAAAATGCAAAGGGCGTGATTCGCACCGACGAGCCCGTTTGATCCGCGCCTTGCGTCGTGGGTGAGCGTCGACCTGAGGACATTGGGAGCTGGAAGGCGTCGGTGTCGACGCACGCGCGGGGCGCCGGAAAGGAAGCTCCTTACCTAGCCAACCTGCGCGTGCACGCCCTCAGGCACACGATAGGAATGCGGCTGCGCGAGGCTGCCCTCCGCGAAAGCACGGTCTCGAACATCCTTCGGCACGAGCATAGAGGCATGACCGGCCACGACTTCCTCGCCCAGATCGACGAGTTCGTTTCGGCTCCGGAAGCGATCAATGCCTAGCCGAGTTGACCCTTGTCCGGCCGCTCCTCGACGTTCGCTTCTGCGCCCTTCGCTTTGATGGAATCATTACCGTGGTCACGTGCGAGATACAGCGTCTGCGAGGGGAACGCCATCTCCGTGCCTGCCTGCTCGATGATGTCCATCATGCGCAGCAGGAGATCTTCGCGGATGCCGAGGAACTCCGTCCAGACCGTCGTTTGCACATAGGCGAAAACCTCGACGTCGAGCGAGCTGTCTCCGAAGTTGATCAGGCGTGCGCGCGCCGAATCGCGATCGATTCGCTGATCGCCTTCGAGCAGTTGACGAAGGTTGACGAGCACCTGGCGCAACTGCTCCGGCGTGGTCTCGTAGCGCAGCCCGAGCACGGTCTGGATCAGCATCTGGTCGCGCCGCGTGAGGCTGACGATCGGGAGCTTGGCCAGGACTGCGTTCGGAACGTTCGCGAGCGTACGGTCATCGCCGCGAATCCGCGTGGAGCGAACGCCCACGCGCTCCACCGTCCCCAGCGCATCGCCGTACTTGCAGTACTCGCCGTGACGGACTGCTTTGTCGGCGACGAGACTGATGCCGGCGATCAGATTCTCGATCGTAGGCTGCGTGGCCAGGGCGACGGCCAATCCGCCGACTCCCAGCCCCGCGACGATTCCGTACAACGGCATGCCGACCCGGTCGGCCCCGAAAGCAAGCAACGCCGCCGCGGCGCCGATGCCGATGAGGCGGACGCCGCCGCGGACGATGTGCGAATCGAGGCTCTCGGATCCGACGAGCGGAGAGGCGACGATCGCTTCGGCGATGACCGATGTCAGGCGCCACACGAGCCATGCAGAGGCGAAGATCGCGATCGCGGTCGTCGCGAGTTCCACAGCGCTGCCCACCGACTCGACCAGGACGAGCTGCACGTTGGTCGCGTAGTCGACCACCGGCATCGCAACCAACACCGCGACGGGCACCGCGAGCCGTACCAATGACTGCGGGAACGGCTTCAGGCCGGCGCCCAGTTGGGCGAGGCGATACGTGATCGCCAGGAAGAGTACGAGGAGCCCCACGACGAGGACGAGCCCGATCCACTTCCACGCGGATTGGCCGGCGATGGGGGCGCGCAGCGCTGGCGGCAGCGCCTGGATCCGGGCGTACGGGATCATCCAGCCACCCGCGGTCGAAACGAGGTCGTGGATGTCCTTCAAAGGTACTGGCCTGGCGTACGGCAATCCGCGCACGCGCTCGAAAAACTCGTTGGCGCGCGCAACAGTATCGGCGCTGAACAGGAATTCGCCGCCGCGCGGCCCGGTCTTTGCGCGAACGAGCGCGATTTCGGTGTCGGGAATGACCCAGCGCTGCATTTCGCCATTGCCAGCCGGCTTCATCTGGTCCGCGTCCGGAATCTGGTCGGGAGGCGGCAAGGGAATCCTGCTCAGCACTTCGTACAGGGCGTTGGCCGCCGCGTATCCCGTCTTCGCACGCGCGGCCGGAGGGACTTCGCTCAGATCGAGGCCTTGATTCCTCTTGGCGCCCAGAAGCTCCAGGCGGGCGAATTTGGAACGCGAGGGCGATGGCAGGTAATCCTTCGCCGCGAATTCGCCGAACGCGTCGCCGGCGTCGAGGAAGGTCTGGAGCGCGGCGCGCGGGCTCGATCGATCAGCCGGCTTGAGGGGTTGAGCTTGCTGACCGAACGCGATCGTCGTGCCCAGCAACACTGCGATCGGAAGGCAGAGCCAGCGAATCCAATTGCGAGGCGGCATGCTCATTCGCCGGAAGGTCGGCAAGCGGCCGCTCTAGTTTGCCGCGCCGGCGGGTGTCCGCCAGAAAGGCTTTTGTATCTCTTCGAGCGGTCGTCCCGGATCGTTGGGGCGCAGCCCGTAGCGCAGCAGCGCGATCAGGTCGGAACTGGCCTCGGGATTCGAGCGAAAGTAACTGTGGCCGATGAAGTCGGTGGTGCCTTGAACCTGGATCACGTCGATGAAGCCGAGCGTGCGCAGGTGCTGCAACTGGTCGGACGTCAGCATCGCCTCGTCGAGACGTCCGAGCCTGAAGATGCTTCCGAACAGCCAGCCTGATGTAGCCAGCGCCTTGTCTCCGGGTGACACGTAGCTCGTAATGTGAAATCCGGGCATACGCTCAAACACCACCCTCGGGTTGGGCGCCAAGCCGTACGGAACCTCGGGGTCGGAAGCCACCTTGAAGATCTTGGCCACGGCCACGTCGGGGTCGAGGTCAGGCGCCATCAAGACGATGTTGCCGATCTTGTAACGTTGCTCGATGTTGGTTTGTTGCATGTAGGCCTCGACGCTCAAGTCGGACACTGCCGTCAGCAGCACGTCCGTCCCGCGACTGTGTGCAAGCAAGTGGATCTTCCGCAACCCGGGGGTTCCGGCAATGGCGCGGATCGTCTTGCGCAGGTGTTCGGTGGCGAACAAGCTCGATTCATAGTCCACCTCGTACCCGAACAGCACTCCACGGTTGCCCGCCGCGGGCCAGGTGAAGATCGCGCACACGAATTCGCGGCCCAGGAAGTGGCACAGCTCACCCATGGTGAGCGCCGCGTCCTGGAACGTATTGTCGACGCCGTGAACGTACAACACGACCTCCTTGCGAGGGCTTAGAGCCAGGCGACGCGCGACCTCGGTTTGGAGTGTCCGTGTAGCGGCCTCGTCCGCGTCGACGACGGCGGGGGCACGCGTCAGCCCGGTTGGGGTCACGGCGTATTGGTACGGGATAGTCGGGAACCGGCCGATCTCCCTGGTCGGTCCGAGCGTGAGATCCACCGAAGGCGTCCGCTCGAGCTGCAGGCTCTGCTTCACGAGGGTGTCCCAAGTCATGCCGTCACCGAAGAGGATCGTCGTCGACCCGAACGCCTCCGAGCGCGATCGCTCCGACGTGTACGGCTCCGCGTCGTCGGGCCTCTGCGCCGGCGCGCGGTCGGTGAAATACAGCAGGTCCAGCGGCGGTGTCCGGGCGGCGGCGGATGCTTGCGTAAACAGCGGCTTCGCCTGCGCCCCGGTGTACAACGCCGGCGTAGGCATCATCGGATGCGTGGTCGCGCAGCCGGCTACGCTGAGGAGCGCAGCCATTGCAATCGCGGTCCGAATACGAGACTCGCTCATCGACGTACACCCCCGGTGGCTACGCGCGTTTTGCTATCCCTCGAGGCGGAGGACGTGTCCAGGATCAAAGGCTTAGCGCTCTGTCTCCGCTGCGGCGAGCATGGTGCGTACCATGATGACCTCGCGGCAATCGGGAGAAATCATGACGGCGTTTGTAAGGCGCACAATGGTAGGCGGTTCGTTGGTCATACTGGTGTTCGGATCAATCGCATTCTTCCTCTGGCATGCGCTATCGTGGATTCGCACATCCTTGGAGCAGATTGCAGGCTTGCTCTCCATCGACACGCGATATCCCGCGCTGTCGGCCTTGGCAGCTCTTCTTCTGCTCGTAATTTTCTTGGGTCTCGTGCTGCAAGCGCAACCGGTACACAACCTGGTCGCAAAGTGCATGGCCTGGCTCGGGGCTCGCTTCCCGTTCTCGAAGCTCCTTCATGGCTTTGAACTCGAGCTGGTAGGCCTTGGAAAGTCTCCGGTCAAGGCCGCCCTGGCGGTGCTTGGTGACAATGAAGCCCTGGCCTTCGTGATGGAGGAACTGGCCGACGGACGTTTCGTCGTCTTCGTGCCGGGATCGCCGAAGCCGTCAAACGGCACTGTTTACGTCGTTCCGCGCGAATCCGTCCATCTGATAGATGCAACTCACTTTCAGCTCGCCAGCTGCATCTCCAACTGGGGCGCAGGCACGAAGAAGATGCTCGAGGGAGCGCACGGATCGGCATAGGGTACTCAAACCCGCTACCAGTTGAACACCACGGCCAACTGCGGCCCGTTGACCGTCAGCTTCGGGACAATGTCGCCGGGCTCTTTCCAGTCGAGGTAGCGCCAGGTGGCAACGACCTCGCCCCAGGAGAACACGTAACCGATGCCCGCCGACGCCTGCCACGTGTACTGCGACTGGCCCCCGCCGACGTCGGCGTAGTACGGAATGAACCATTCTCGGTTCGCCCCGAATCCATACCGGCCCTTCACGCCGACGATGCCATCCCAAGTGTTTCCCGAAGCGCTGCGGCTTCCTGTTTGAGTGGGGCCGACGAGCGGACCGACGCTCTCGCTCAAGGCGTAATTGAGCGTGGCGTCCAGTCGAAGCATCTGCGCGCCCGCGAAGACGTCGAGTGACCAGTCAGGGTCGGTCCACACCCGGTAGCTGCCTGCAAGCGTCCAGACGAGCGCCTTGAAATCCAGCCCGGTGTCCAGCTTGACCGTCACAGGCACTGGCACGCCGTCGATCATGCGGTCGCGGGTCGTCGTCCCCGTGTTCCCGACGTCGAAATAGATGAGGTCGGTGAACGCACCCCAAGGGCCCTTCTGCGCAGCGAGGTTGCCCATGCCCGCCATCTTGAGATGGTCGAGCAGGGTATGGAACTTGACGTCGATGTCGGCCGTAGTGTTGCCGGCGAAGACTGCGCTGCCGGTGATTTGCGGCATCCACATGTAGATGGAGCCGCGGAAGGTCCATTCGTCGGAAAGTGCCTGCGCCGTGGCGCAGGCGGGCAAAAGTACTCCGGCGGCGAGGGTCGCGAACGCTGCGACGGCCGCCAGTTGTCTGATGCTGATGTGGTTGCGGATCTTCATGTTCGATTTCCCCAAGGCGGGTGGCACTTCGTCGCAGGATTCCAACGCCATCGGAAGCACGCCGGCTCACTTCGGGAACAGGAGTGTCAACGTGGCGCGCGCGCCCCAGCCATGCGCGCCGACGTCCGGACTGTCCGCCCAATAGCGCGCACCCACCTGCAGTTGCAGCGCCTGCTCGCCGACTTTGAGCACTTGGCTGACCATGAGATTGATCGGCACCGACCATTGATTACGGCTCCAGTCGTAGGTGGACTCCGAGTTGGCTGTAAAGGACGTGTGGGTCTTCATCGTGTACGTCAGGAACGGCTGGAGAAAGGTGTTGTTGATGTCCGCCCTGCCCGCTCCGCCGACCGACCAGATATGGTTCGCCAGCACGCCGTAGGTCCACCCGTGCTCTTGTCTCAGGATCACTCCGGTGGGACCCAGCCCCCACTTGTCGGCGCCGAGCAAGTCGCTGCTGGCGGCGGGCAAATAGAACACCGGTCCGGCGCCCCATATCCATCCGTCGGCTGTTGGTTTCTTCGGCGAGAAGAACAGGCTTGCCGTGATGTCGCCAATACCGGACTGGCTGCCCGCGCCGGGAAAGACGTCCGTCTGCCAGACTACCGGCACGATGGTACGCGAGATGAGGTTCCAGTCCTCGTTGAGCGAAAATGGAATGACGGGCTGGACGTTCACATAATTCTTGTGCCCGTCTCTCAGCGGCCCGATGTTCTGGTCGTAGTTGTATTGCAGCGGCACGCTGACCATCGCCGCGACAGGATTCTGTGCCGCCAAAGCGAGTTCTTCCTCGCTCTTCTGGGCGCACGCATCCGCGCTCGCGATGGCAAGCGAGGCAAGCAATACGGCGGCGATGATGCTGTGAGAGCTTGCCACAATGGTCTTGCGCATCTGGTCGTTCCTTAGCTGGCTTTCCCGAGCGCCTTTAGAGGCGCTTGAGTTTCGTGTGCTGCGGCCTCGGTGCCGACGCCGCCGCTCGGGGTCATGCATCGACCCGCAAACATTCAACCCGCCTTGATCGCGCGGACCTCTGCTGCACGCGCGTCGACTGGGATCACAGGCAACTCTCCCTTCTTCGTAACCGGCAGGGCGCGCATGTAATCCATGATCGCCTGCCACTCCTTGATCTCGCGCGGGGGTGCACCGCTGACCGCCGTGGTGTCGACGCTGCTGCGATCCACCGTTCCCGGAGGGCCCAGCAGGTAGCCCGAGTTGTCGACGGGCGCCTCGAGCGCCTCGATCTTCGATGTGAGCTGCCGCCCTTCCTTGTTCCTGGCGACCACGGTAAGCGCGCCCTTGGTGTACTTCGGGATCGCCACCAGCATCAGACCGAGCATTAGGGGGCAGGTGACGCTGAACAAGCGCGCGTCCTTGCCGCCGATGTCGATCGCGCGGTAGCCGCGGTCGAAATCGCCCAGCTCGATCGCCGTTATGCCATCGAACTTCGGGCGCGACCTGTCGTAGCGGAATCGCATGCCCGAGGTGCGGGGATAGAACTCTCCGGGGTGGACCGGGTTGTCCACGATGAAGAACTCGAGGATGTTCTTCAGGTCCTGGCCCGTGAAGTAGGCGGTCACGAGTGCGCCACCGGCAGTCCTATCCACGATGCCCGCGCCGAGCGGCGCGACGGCGAACACGTCGTAGACGGTCACCACCCCGGTCTTTCCCCGCAAGATCGGCGCTCGCATCAAGCCGTTGACCGAGAGCCCGATGTCCGCGTGCGTGGCCTTCCTGTAGGCGTCGGTGACAAGGTTGGCGAGGATCGTGCCGGCCACGTAGTCGGTGTAGGTATTGGGCAGGTCCTGTGGCGTTATCGCAAGCGGCTGATCGACGCTGTAGCCGCGCGATGCGAACACGGCCGCGGTGACCCCTTGCTTGAGCTTGCCGATTTCGGCGTCGATGGCACGATCGCCGGCAATGCTGTCGTCGATCGGGTAGAGTCGATACGAATCGACGGTGAGTTTCGTGCCGTCGATGCTAATCACCAGCTCGCCGAGGTTCTTGCCTTCCTTCCCGGTCTGCACCACCGGGGTCCGGCCGTTCGCGATGATCGCCTCTTTAAGCTCGGTGTGGCTGTGCCCGCCGATGACGACATCAATGCCCGCGACGGCCTCGGCAAGTCTTACGTCGTCACCTGTACTGTAGCGGCCGTCCTTGCCTTTCGCGACGCCGCCGTGGCTGAGCGCGATGACCACGTCCACTTTCTCGACCTCGCGCAATTGCTTCACCACCGCCTTCGCCGACTCGATGAAGTCCGGGAACCTCACGGCGCCGCCGAAGGTGTAAGTCTCCGCCTCCTTGCCTAGCACACCGAAGAGACCGAAGCGCATGCCGCCGCGCTCGATCACGACGTAGCGGCGGATCAACCCCGCCCTTGACAACTGATTGAGGCCGGCAAGCGTGGGGTCGTCTCCCCCGAAATCGGTGTTCGACGAGAGCACGGCGGGAATCCGGCCGGCCTTGCTCGCCACGCCGATCGCCTTGGCCAGGCCATCGGGCCCGAGGTCGAATTCATGGTTGCC
>DATJWL010000002.1:0-10522 GCA_035501215.1 Casimicrobiaceae bacterium | reverse complement strand
GATGCCTCGGCGCAGCGTCTGCAGCACTTCGCGCGAGAGGGCAGCGAGCCGCTCGCGACAGTGCGCGGTCGTCACGGCGGGGGTCGGCGCCAGCGTCTCGGCCATGGAGCTCTCTTCCGGGGGAGGCGAATTGTATACCCGACAGCGAACAACGGATCATGCGAGATACGCGTTGCCTGCATGAGCTGGCGGAATCCGGCGGCTCGGAGTCGCGCTAGCGGGTGCTTGGCGCCGGCGAGAACTTGGTGAAGAGGCGCACGCCGGGCAAGCAGGTGATGCCTCGCGCGCATGTGACGCGACTTGCTCCTTTTCGAGTTCTTGTTTCCTAAATCGAGAACGGGCGGGAGAAGCGAGGGCCGTTCGGCCTTGGTTCCCGCGCCTCGTGCGCTTGCGGCTCGCAAGCTAGGTCCTGCGCAGTTCCGACCTAATATGCTACCGTCTTAACTCAGTCGGCGGCATGCGGCCCCGGGCGAGCTGGCGCTTGCGTCGAGCGGTTCCTTCTCGGGGATGACGCCGGGCTCTCAGGGGCGGGGGCCCGATAATCGGCTGCTATGATGTTGGCAATGGACGCGATCGAAGCCCTCACCACGCGCGTGTCCGGCGTGGCGCTGGTCGGGCCTGCGCCCGACGAGCTGGAGCTGCATACGATTCTTTCTGCCGCACTTCGTGCTCCCGATCACGGGCGGCTGCGCCCGTGGCGGTTCATCGTTGTGCGCGGCGCCGCCCGAAATCGGCTCGGCGAGCTCATGGGCGAGGCCCTGCGCCGCCGTCATCCGGACGCAACACCGGCTCAGGTCGACAAGGAGCGCAACCGGCCGTTGCGGGCGCCGCTAATCCTCGTCGTCGCCGCAAAGGTCGACGAGGGTTCGCATATTCCTGCTATCGAACAGGTGCTCTCCGCGGGCGCCGCCGCGCAGAACGTCATGATCGCCGCTTTCGCCCTGGGTTTCGGTTGCGCTTGGAAGACCGGCGAGGCCGCGTACGATCTCGACATCAAGGCGGCTTTCGACCTCGCGCCCGCCGACGCGATCGTGGGCTTTCTCTACGTCGGCAGCAACGCGAGTCCGCCCCCGCCGCCGGCCAAGCCCGATCCGAGCGATCACGTGGTCGAATGGTCCGATCGGACGTCGTAGGCTCTCGTTCGTTGCGGCGCAGGCTTCTCGAGCTAACCGTGCCATGAAGTTTGTTACCTTCCGTCTCGAGGCCGAGCCCTCGCCTCGCATCGGAGCGTGGGTAGACGGCGGCATCGTCGACGTCGAAGCCGCGCTGCGCTCTGCCGATCCCGCCCACGCCGGATTCAGGGGATCCCTGCGATCGCTGATCGCCACCGGTCCCGGCGCCCTTGCCGCTGCGAAGCGCGCCGTCGAGACGGCGACGTCGGCGAGGTCCGGCGCCAGCATCCGCCGGCGGCGCGAAGAGGTCCGTCTCCTTCCGCCCATTCTCGACCCACACCTTTTCTTCTGCGTCGGCAAGAACAACAAGTCACATCTCGAGGAGCTGGTCAGAAATCAGCTCATCAAGGAGATACCCAAGGAGCCGACCGGATTCGTCAAGCTCAACTCGGTCATGGTCGGCGACGACGCGGCCGTGGTTCGTCCCGACGGCATCACGACGCTCGATTACGAGCCGGAACTCGTCTTCGTCCTAGGCAGACGCGCTTTGCGCGTCGGCCGCGCGGACGCGCTCTCGTACGTCGCCGGCATTACGCTCACCAACGACCTCACCGCGCGCCAGATCCAGAAGCAGGAGGTCGCGTCGGGCACGCGCTTCTGGACGTCGAAGAACATGCCCGGCTTCGGCCCCGTCGGACCTTTCGTGCTGACGCTCGACGAAGTCGCCGATCCGCACGATTTGTGGATGACCTGCACCGTGAACGGAAACGAACGCATGCGGGTCCATACCGGCGACATGATCTTCCGCATCGGCGAGGTCCTCGAGCACTTCTCGCGCTGGATGCCCTTCGAGCCCGGCGATCTCATCGCGATGGGCGCTCCTGCGGGCGTTGCGGTGGGCCAACCAAACGCCGATGAGCTTTATCTGAGGCCAGGCGACATCGTCGAGGTTGCCATCGAAGGCCTCGCACCGCTGCGCACGCGCATCGTCGGACCGGAGGAGGAACGGCAGTGACCAAGATCACCCGCGGCAATCCGCCGAATCTGAAGAACGTCCGCGTCAACATCTACCATCATTACATCCGAGTCGATAACCCCGGCACGCTCATTTTCCTGTCGGGGCAGCTCTCTCGCGACGCCGAGGGCAATCTCGTCGGCCCGGGCGACATGGCCGCGCAGGCACGCCAGGCCATTCGCAACATGCAGACCGTCCTGGAAGCGGCCGGCGGTAGCCTTTCCGACATCGTATCGATCGTCGTCTACACGACCGATATCCGGCAGTTCAAGGAGATCGTCTCGGCGCGGATGGAGTTCTTCAAGGACAAGCTGCCGACGAGCACGATCGTCGAGGTCAATCACTTGGCCGACCCGGGGCTGCTCATCGAGTTTCAGGCGACGGCGGCGTTGTAGGCGCCCGGGCCTACCCTTCCTCGATCACTGCGATCGCATTTGCTTCGACCACCGCCCCCGCCAGCGCTAGGCGAGACACTTCGATCATCGTCGCAGCGGGAAGGTCGGTCTCGCCAAAGAAGCGCCGGCGCACCGCGTCCATGCGCAAACGATCTCCCATGTCGGTGACGAAGATCTGCAGCCAGCAGACATCTCCGAGCTGCGCGCCAACACCTTGCAGCACCGAGCGCATGTTGGCGAAGATGGTTTCGAGCTGAAGCTCCGCATTTCCTGGCGCCACCACGGTCCGCTTGCCGTCGATGAACTTGACGCCGAGCTGGCCGGCAAGAAAAACGAGCTTGCCTGCCTTGACGGCCATGGCGTATGGCCGGTTCTCCGATCTGAACGGTTCCGGGTTGTGGAATTCCTTGGCCATGTTCGCCTCTCGGCTCACCACCGATCCCACGCGCCTCCGGCAGCGCGGCCCAGTGCGTACACGACGATGAGCGAGAGCGACAGCAGCGCGATGGAAAGCGCGGCGCCGCTGGGATAGTTGCCGACTTCGCCGAAGCGGCTGTAAATCAGATTGGAGACAAACAGCACCCGCCCTTTGCCCAGCACGAGCGGGATCACGAATGCGCTGATCGAGAAGGTGAAGCAAAGCATGAACGCCGCCAGCACGCCGCGCGCAGAAAGCGGTAGCGTCACCGTGGCATGCGCCTTCCACGCAGGAGCGCCGAGCGCGCGAGCCGCCTCCACGAGCCTCGGGTTCTGCGCCTGCAGTGGAGCGAGCAGCACGATCGCCGCCATGGGGATGAGGCAATGCAGGAGGCCGAGCACGATCGAAAGTTCGGCGTAGCCGCGGCTGTTGAGGGACAGGCCGAGCCAGCCCGAGAGCTCGGCTCCGAATCCCGTCGGCCCGACCGCGAGCGAAACCGCATAGACACGGATTAGGATGGACAGGAAGAGCATCACCACCAGAAACGCGATCCATGTCCGGCGCACGCGCGGGCGCGCTTCTCGAGCGACTCGATAGCCGATCGGGTACGCGAGCGCGAGCGCGAGCAGTGTCGCGACGAGGCTCAAGCGGAAAGTGTCGGCGAAGTAGCGGGCGTAGGCGGGACGGACGATCTCGCCGTAGTTCTGCAGCGTGAGCGGCGCGTCGTGCACGGAGCCGACGCGCCCGGGGACGAACACGCGCAGGCTCTCGTCGCCGACCAGCACCAGCGGGGCGACCAGCAGCATGGCCACCACCGCGACCGCGGGCATGACCAGCCAACTGTCGCGCCGCGCCATCACGCCGACCGCTCGCGTCGTCTTACAGTAGCGGAACGATCTCCGTCTCGAAGCGCTTGACCGTCTCGTTGAGCTGCGCCGCGAGCAGCGTGAAATCCGGGAAATACGCGTACTTGGCGAGCTCGTCGCCCTTGAACGCGATGTTCTCGGCGAAACCGGTCGACTTCGCCTTCCGATTGGTCACGCCCTGCCCAAGCATCTCGTTGAACGCCTGATTGTTCTCGGGGCTGACGAAGAAATTCAGATAGTCCTTCGCCGCCTTCTTCTGTTTAGATGTCTTGAGCACGACCCAGCCGTCCTGATACATGAAGGCCTTCATGCCCTTTTCGTCGGGCACGCGAGTCAGCACCTTGATCGGGAAATTGGTGGACACCTTCTTCCAGGGCGACATGTTCCAGAATGCAACCGACGTCTCGCCGGTGGAGAAGGAGTTGATGAAGTCAGTCTCGGTGTTCGCGACACGGCCGATGTTTCCGGACTTCGCGAGCTTCTTCAGGAGCTCCCATCCCGGCTCCATGTTCTTCTCGTTTCCGCCCCCCGAGAGAGCGAGCGACAACAGTTGGAGGTTCGAGTTGATGCTCGGCCCGGGCCAGCAGATCTGGCCTTTGAGCTTCGGGTCGAACAACTGCTCGATCTTCTCGACCTTGATCGGCGCCTTGTCGGTGCGATAGCCCCAAAACATCCCGGCGAGGCTACGCGGCACGTTGACGATTGCGCCACCCTTGTCCTTGAAGAAATACTCGGACGGAATGTCTTTGAGGTTTGGCATCTCGTCCGGAGAGAGCGGCTCCAGCCACTCCTCGTTGATCATCGTTACGTACACAGGGTTCCAGCAGGCGATGATGTCGTACTTCGGATTGGGCCACGCTGCCTTGATCTTGGGCAGAACCGTTCCCGCACCCCCGGAATGCAATTCCCAGGTGATGTCGACATTCTTGTCACCGGCGGTGATCTTGCGCGTCGCTTCGATCAGCGGCCCGCCCCAGTCGATGCCGGTGAGCGCAACCGGCGTTTGCGCACGGCTCGGCATGCTCGCGCCCGCGATCAACGCGGCGCTGCCGGCGAGAAAGCTACGGCGTGTGAATGTTGTCATGATCGTGATCTCCTCCTGTGGGTTTCCGTGCGAGCGAGCTTTAGCACGGATACGTTGAATCCGCGTTCGTGCGCCATCCGCCTGCGCTCGGGGATAGGTTGGCTGCGATCGACTTCGACCCCGTCGTGCAGGATGGTCAAGATCCTCCTCGAATCCCCGAGAATGCCGATGTCCGCGAGCGGATCGCCGTCGACGACGAGGATGTCGGCGCGCGTCCCTTGCTCGAGCGTTCCGACCTCGCCGCGCCAGCCGAACGCGGCCGCGTTGTTGCTAGTCGCGGCCTTGATCGCCGCCATCGGACTCATGCCGGTCAGATCGACGAGCAACTCGAGCTCGCGCGCATGCCAATCGCCGTACGGGGTCACCGAGAACCCCGCTTCCGATCCGGCAAGCATCGGGACGCCGGCCTCGTGCGCGCGGCGGTGGATCTCTGCGAGTGCGTCGAGCTCACGCTTCTTGACCTCGATGTAATTGGGATCGACGCCGACCTCCGCACCCCACTCGACGATGTTGGCCGTGAACGTAAAGGTAGGGCAAATCGGCGTGCCCGAGTCGCGCACCCGTCCGATGTCTTCCTTGCGCATGTACGAAGCATGAATGAGCCAGTCGATTCCGGCGCGCACGGCGGCGACGACCGTGTTCGCATAGCGCGCATGGATCGCCGTCTTGCGACCCAACCCGTGCGCGGTGGCGACGATCGCCTGTAGCTCCTCGTCGGCGAGGCAGGGGCCGGCGTGATCGAGCCGCTCCTGCGCCTGGCTGTCGCCGCTGATCTTGATCAGGTCGACGCGGTTCTTCACTTGTTGGCGCACCTCGCGCACCATCTCGTCGCGCGAGTGGCACCGAACGCCTTCGGCGGAAACCGGCATGCCGAGCCAGGAGGGAAAGTAATCCGCAAACCCGCCGTCGCCGACGATGTGGCGGCCGGCGGCGAAGATGCGCGGGCCGGGGTACATCCCGCTCGCGATCGCGTCGCGTGCGGTGACGGCGACGAGCCACGTCGATCCCGGATCACAGAAGCTCGTCACACCTGCCCGCAGAACCTTGTTGCAGTTCCACACGGCGCGCACCGCCGCCCACTCCGCGCCACCGTAGACGTCGACCTCCTCCGCGGTTCGGCCCTCGCCATAGCTGATGTGGCAGTGCGCATCGATCAGGCCCGGCATCACCGTCTTGCCCGTCGCGTCAAGCACCCGGTCGGCACGCCCCG
Source organism: Casimicrobiaceae bacterium (assembly GCA_035501215.1). Lineage (GTDB taxonomy): Bacteria > Pseudomonadota > Gammaproteobacteria > Burkholderiales > Casimicrobiaceae > PALSA-1003. The sequence continues at coordinate 4,422 of DATJWL010000002.1, read as the reverse complement.
TCGCTTCCGGCGGCCCGCGCGTCGCGTCCCAAAGCGCGACGATGCGGCCGTCCTTGACGCGTAACGATACATTGCGTCGGGGCGCCTCCGCGATTCCGTCGATCAGATTGCCGCCGACGATGTCGAGCGTGCCCTTCATGCGATCGCGTTGAGGTCGATGCCGTAGAGGCGGCTCACGTTGCCTGCCACGATCGCTGCCCGATCGGACTCCGGAATGCCGGCCAGGATCTCGCCGATGCGTTCGCGCGTGTGGGGGTACGGACAGGGCGGATGCGGGAAGTCGGACCCCCACATGATGCGATCGATGCCGATCTCGTGGCGGAGCTTCGCCGCCAGCGGGTCATTGATGATGCCCACGACGACGTTCTCGTCGACGTAAGCGCGCGCTCGCCGCTTGAGCGGCGCGAGGCCGGGGAACCTCTCGATACGGTCGACGCGATACTTCAGGATCGGCAGCCACGAGGCGTCATACTCGGACAGAAAGATCGTCAGCTTCGGGAACCGATCGAAGACTCCGCCGAAGATGAACTCGTTGGCGAGCACCGGCGCCGCTTCGCCGAAGAGCTCAAGGAACGAGCGCGGGACCTCGCCGCGCTCATCCGCGCCGTGGTAGGTGAATGGATCGCGCACGCGTCCGGTCACGATGTGCAGCGTCACCGGCACACGTGCTTCCTCGACCACCGCCCAGAAGGGGTCATAGACCGCACTGCGGTACGGTGCCGCACCCTCGATGGGCTGGGTGGGCACCATGATCCCGCGCACCCCTCGCCGGATGATCCGCCGCACCTCCTCGACCGCCCATTCCGTATCGTCGATAGGAATGATGCCGACCCCGAGCAGCCGCTGCGGCGAGCGCGCGCAGTACTCGACGATCCAGTCGTTGAAGACCTGGGCGCAGGCGCGACGCATGGCCGCATCGGGAATGCGCGGCACCCACAATGCGAACGTGGGGTTGAGGACCTCCGCCGCCACGCCGTCCGAGCACATCAGCTGCAGCCGGAAGTCCGGATCGCTGCCCGCGCGCACCAGCTCGGAGATCCGTGCGTCGTCTCCCACGGCATTGACTAGCTCGTCGATGCGGGCTGCCTCGCCCGGGCGTCCGAGATAGAAGAACGTGCCCTCGTGCCCTTCGAAGCCCTTGACGATGCGCGGCAACGCGTCGCCGAAACGCGCGTGAAGGGCGCTGGTCCAGAGATCGCCGGGCTCGAGCACGTGCGAGTCGGCGGAGACAATCAAGCCGTTGGCGGAAGAATCACTCATCGATGAGCCGCGCTGCGGCGTGGCGGACCAATATACACCGTAATCCGACGAGTGACATTGCGCCCCGCATCAATGCGCACCCCGTGCCTCGAGGAGGAAAGCGAGCGCGTCGGCGGTGAACTGCGGTGTAAAGTTGAGCAAGCGGTGCGGCGCATCCGGATAGATGGAGAGGCGCGAGCCGGCGATATGCGCCTTCAGGTACCGCGCATAGGACGGAGGCGCCACCGGGTCGGAGCTTCCAACGGCGATCCACGTGGGGCAGCGTATCTCGGACAGCCGAGCACGCACGTCGTGCGCCAGGATCGCGCGGTAATGCCCGACGAGCCCGATCTTCGACGGCGCGTCGGCTTTCGCCCAGCGCGCAGTGCGCAGCGCGATCTCCTTCTCGACGTCCGCGTCGTGTGCATTGATGTACGCCTCGCCGAACGCGGTGAACGCGGTGAACATTGCCCACAGTTCGGGCGTGGTCTCGAGCAGGATCTTTACGAGAAGCTCGTACCGCCGGCGCAGGTACGGCTCGACGTGGGAGAACGTGGAATACAGAGACAGCGATCGCACCCGCTCCGGCGCCGCGATCGCCATCACGAGCCCGACCGCTCCGCCGAGCGAATAGCCGGCCACGTGCGCGGCCGCGACGCCAAGCCCGTCGAGCAGGGAGAGCGCGTCGCGCGCAAGGTCGGGGACAGTGTAGCCCGACTCGGGGACGTCGGATTTGCCGATGCCGCGCAGGTCGTAGGTAATGCAACGGAAATGCGGCGCGAAAGACGGGAGCTGATCGCGGTACGCGGTGTGATCCATGCCATTGCCGGCGATCAAAAGCAACGGCGGGCCGGCGCCCGTGACTTCATAGTACGTCCGCACTCCGTTTGCAGTCAGGAAGGTCATCGTTCGTCGCTGCTTCGCCTCGAGGAGCAGGTCACGCCATGAGGATGCAGTCGGTCGGGCGGAAGCCGAGCCTGAGCAGCGCGCCGACGGCGGGAAGCGCTTGGTCCCGGTTCTGCTCGACGCAGACGATGGTGCGGCCCGTCGCTAGCACGACGACGTGATGGATCTCGGAGCCGAGATACGCCGCGCTTGCCAGCGTCCCCTCCACCACGTTGAGCCGCTCGGCGGAGGGCGGATCTGCGGCGATGATGCGCAGGCGCTCCGGGCGGACGCAAACCTGCAGGACCGCGCCCTCGACGGCGCTGCCGCCCGGGACGACGAAGCTGCCTTCGGCCGTGACGAACTCGCGAAGCCCTGCCGCGAGCTCGACGCCGAGCCTGCCTTCGAACCAGTTCGCGCGCCCGATGAACTCGGCGACCGCGCGCGACCGAGGCGTGCGGTAGACCGCCGCGGCGCTGCCCTGTTGCAGAACGACGCCGTGATCCATGACGATGATCTCGTCGGCGAGACTCATCGCTTCTTCCTGGTCGTGCGTGACGATGAGCGTAGTGCAGCGCGCGGCCTGTAGGATCTGCTTGAGCTCAAAGCGCAGCTCTTGCCGGAGCTTGGCGTCGAGCGCCGAGAGCGGCTCGTCGAGGAGCATGACCTCCGGCGTTACCGCCATCGCCCGCGCGAGCGCCACACGTTGCTGCTGTCCTCCGCTCAGTCCCACAGGCCGGCGCTCGCCGAAGCCTTCGAGATGGACCAGCGCGAGCATCTCGCGCACGCGCTTTGCGATTGTGCCCTTCGCTTCGCCGCGCTGGCGCAGCCCATAGGCGACGTTCTGCTCGACCGTCAGGTGGGGGAACAGCGCGTAATCTTGGAAAACGAGGCCGACGTTGCGCTCGTGCGGGCGCACGTCGCGCATGTCGCGGCCACCGATCTCGATCGATCCTTCGTCGGGATCGACAAAGCCTGCGATCATGCGAAGGGTCGTCGTCTTCCCGCAGCCGCTGGGGCCCAGGAGCGCCAGGACCTGCCCGCTCTGCACCGAAAAGGAGACGTCGCGCACGGCGGGCTTGTCGCCGTAGCGCTTGCTGACGTGTTGCAACTCGAGAACCGGCTGTGCCATTCCTGCTAGGCCCGGTAATAGTTCGCGCCGACGACGCGATCGAGGCCAGCGACCCAGTCGAGCAACAGCATCAGCGCGACCGAGCTGGCGACGATTAGCACGGCCACCGCGGCAATCGTCAGATCGAAGTTCGCGTGCAGCATGCTCACGAGCGCAACCGGCAGGGTGTAACGATCCGGATCGGAGAGAAAAATGCTCACAGCCACGTCGTCGAGCGAGAACACGAAGGCGAAGATGGCGCCGGCAGCCACACCGGTCCGTGCCAGAGGGAAAGTCACGCTCCAGAACGCTCTCGTTGGACTCGCGCCGAGCGACTGCGCGACCTCAACCAGCGACGGACGTATGCCGCCGAGCGCGGCAAGAACCGTGCGGATCGCATACGGAAACGTGATCAGCACGTGCCCTCCCAGCAGGCGCGCGAAAGTGCTGTCGACGCCGGTACGTGCGTAGAAGACGAGCAGGGCGAACCCGATGACCACGCCGGGCACGATGAGCGGCGACAGGAAGACCGCGATTAGAAGCTGCGCGTACCGGACCGGGAGCCGCTCCAGTGCGACCGCGGCGCAGAGGCCGATCGCGGTTGCGCTCAGCGCGGTAAGCGCAGCGAGCTGCAGGCTCGTCCGCAAGCCCTTGAGGAGATAGGGATCGGAGAAGAACTTCTCGTACCACCGCAGTGAAAGCTCTGTTGGTGGGAAGGTCCCCAAATAGTCGCGGGCGTCGAACGACATCGACAGCGTAATCGCCAATGGCAGCAAAAGGAACACAATGCTTGCTCCGATCATCCCGCCGACCGCGAGACGAGCGAGGTCGTCAGCGAAGCGCTGCCTCTGACGTCGCCTGCGCAAGTCGGCGCTGGCATCCCGCGCCGGTCGTGCCGCAGTCATCGACGCGCTTCCGCCAAGACCGCCTCCGCCACCCTCTCAACCGCGTCCCGGGCCGAGCTGCAATGCTCGACACCAGGCACCTTGGCCGCGCCCTCGAGGCCGATGACGAGCTTGCCGAACTGGCGTCCGAGCGCCACCTCGGAGAGCGTGCCCAGGCTGTCGCCGATCGCGATCAGGCAGAACGAGGCGCGTGCGATCAGCGCGTTGCGTGCCTCGCCGATTCCCGTGGCGATGGCCACGCCGACGAACGGGTTCGCCTGCGACGCGTCCACCTCCGGCAGT
>DATJWL010000001.1:0-3308 GCA_035501215.1 Casimicrobiaceae bacterium | reverse complement strand
CACACTCGCAGCAGGCCCGGACCCGCGTGCGAGCGCGGACCGGGCCGGCAATCGATGTGTGTCCAACGGTTATCGACGTGGCTCGCGCCACTGCTGAACGGCGAGGGCGGTCCTGCTGGAGCGCCCTCGCGTTTCATGAGCGCCCGGTCTTTGCAGTCGATGCGCTCGCTTGCTGAGCCTCCGGCAGTTCTCCCATCGCCTGGAAGAGCGCCGCCGTATCGCCCATGCGCTGCCCAGCGGCACGCGCCGCAGCGATCAGCGCGTTCAGATAACGCGACTCGCTGGCGTGCGTCGCCGCCGACGGCAGCGAGCCCAGGCGGTGGCGCGACGCGGTGTCGTGGAAAGCCGTGCGCGCGGCCTCGGCGGCGTCTTCGCTCGACGCCAGAGTCTGTGCGTCGTTATCCAGCGCGGCGAGCGAATTCGCCACGTCCTCGAACGCGGACAGCACGGTCGCCTTGTAGTGCAGCACGGCGGCGTCGTACGCGTCGATCGACGCGCGGCGCTGCGCGAACAGCGCGCCGCCATGGAAGATCGGCTGCGAGAGGCTTGCGCCGATGGCCCAAAGGCCGCCCGCCCCCGAAACCACTGCCGGCCAGCTAAAGCCGCCGCGACCCATCGCGCCCGTCAACGACAGGCTCGGGAAGAGCTGCGCCGTTGCCTCGCCCACGTCGGCGGCTGCGGCCTTGACGGCCGCGTCGGCTGCCTGGATGTCCGGGCGCGAGCGCAACAGGTCCGAAGGCACGGTCACCGGCACGTGCTCGGGCAGCGACAGGCTGTCCAGATCCGGCACGTTCGGGGCGTTGTCCGGTGTCCGGCCGATCAGCACCGCGAGTGCATGAACCGCAGTCGCGCGTTGCTGACGCAGCGCGGGCAAGGTCGCCGCGATGGAGGCCGCATCCTGTTTCGACCCGAACGCCTGGGCTCGCGAAACCGCGCCGAGCGCGTAGCGCTGCGCGTCTTCGTTCGCGGCATCGTTCGACACGGCGACGAGCCGCTCGGTGAGCGCGATCTCCCGGTCGAGCGCCGCCACATTGATCATGGCCGCCACGATGTTCGCCGCGAGCGCACGTCGCGACGCTTCCAGCTCGAACGCCTGCACGTTCACACGCGCCGCGCTCGCGGAGTTCGCATAGCGCGTCTGGCCGAACAGGTCGAACGTGTAATGCGCCTGCAGTTGCCCGGCAAAGAAGTTGTATTGCACCTGCTCGGGCAGACCGAGCTGGGGCGCGACCGGCGAACGGGCGCGCTGGACCTGCGCGGTGCCGTCGATCGATGGCAGCGTCGATGAGCCGATCTGCGCGCGCAACTGCTCCTGCGCGGAGGCGAGCGTTTTCTGCGTTGCCGCGAGCGTCGGGCTGTTGCGCAGCCCTTCGTCGACGAGTGCGTCCAGCGCGGCGCAATGGTAGAGCTGCCACCATTGCGGGCCCGTGGTCGCGCCGACATCGAAGGTTTGGGCCACGCCACCTGCTGCCACCGTCTTCGCAGGCTGCGCCTGCGCACCGTAATGCTCGGGAGATGGCATCGCCGGCGGCTCGCCGCTGGGACCGAACGAGCATGCCGAGATGGCGAGCGCCGCAGCCACCGCCAGCACGGATTTTTTGTAAGGAAAACTCATGATCAACCCTCCGTATGCTCGACGATGACCGGTTGCTCGCCGCGCTCGTCACTACGCACCCTGAAGCAGGTCGCATAGAGCGCGGGCAGGAAGAACACCGTCAACAAGGTGGCGACGGTGATGCCGCCCATCAGCGCGGTCGCCATCGGCCCGAAGAAGCCCGAGCGCAGCAGCGGAATCAGTGCGAGCACGGCGGCGGCGGCCGTCAGCATGATTGGTCTGAAGCGCCGCACCGTGGCGCCGATGATGGCGTCGAAGCGCGCGTGCCCCGCCGCGATGTCCTGGTCGATCTGGTCCACCAGAATCACGGAATTGCGCATGATGATGCCGAACATCGCGATCACGCCAAGCAACGCGACGAAGCCAAACGGCTTGCCGAACAGCAGGAGCGCCGTCACCACGCCGATCAGTCCCAGCGGTGCGGTGAGCACCACGATGAAGGTGCGCGCGAAATTCTTCAGTTGGATCATCAGCAGCGTCAGCACCGCGATGATCATCAGCGGCATTTCCGCATTGATCGACGTCTGACCCTTCACGCTCTCCTCGACTGCCCCGCCCACCTCGATCCGGTAGCCCACAGGCAGCTTCGCGCGCACCGCCGTGAGTGCGTTCTCGATGTCGTGCGTCACGTCGATGCCCTGCGCGTCGCCGCGCACGTCGGCCTGCACGGTGATGGTCGGCTGGCGGTCGCGCTCCCAGATCACGCCGTACTCAAGCGTGTCGCGCACATGTCCGAGCGAGCCAAGCGGAACGGAGCCGTTCGGTGTCGGTATCGCAAGGCTCGTGAGCTTTGCGGGATCGACGCGCTCGCTCTTCGGCGCGCGCAGATCGACGTTGATCAGCTTGTCGCGCTCGCGGTACTGCGTGACGGTGTAGCCGGACAGCGTCATGGCGAGGAAGCTCGACACGTCCGCTGACGTAACGCCAAGCTGGCGCGCGCGGTTCTGGTCGATCTCGAACGAGATCGAGCGTTCGGCCGGCTCGTCCCAGTCGAACTGGACGTTGCGCGTGCGCGAATCGGCACGAACCTTCTCCGCCACCGCATCGGCGATCGATCGCACCGTCGCGATATCGTCGCCGCTCACGCGGAACTTGATCGGAAAGCCCACGGGCGGACCGTTTTCGAGTCGCGCCACACGGGTGCGAGCACCGGAAAAGTCCTTCTCCAGTTTCGCGTCGAGCCAGTGCATCAGTTCCTCGCGCGTTTCGACGTCTTTCGCCGTGATCACGAACTGCGCGAAATTGGGCTGCTGGAGCTGCTGGTCGAGCGGGAGATAAAAACGCGGCGCACCCGTGCCGACGAAGTCGACATAGTGGTCGATCCCGGCCTTGCCATCGAGGACCTTCTCCAGGCGCTTCGATTCACGCAGCGTAGCCTCGAACGAAGCGCCTTCCGGCAGCCTGATGTCGACCAGCAGTTCGGGACGCTCGGAGTTCGGGAAGAACTGCTGCGGCACGCGCGTGAACGCAACCATGGCGAGCGCGAACAGCCCGCAAGTGATGCCGAGCACGACCCAGCGCCGCTCGATGCACCACGTGATCCAGCCCGACAGGCGGCGGTAGAAGCCGGTGTTGTACACCGCGTGCTCATGGTCGTGTCCGGCGCCTGTGTGAACCTTGCGCTCGGGCAGCATATGAAAGCCGAGCAGCGGCACCAGCACGACCGCCGCGAACCACGAGACGATCAGCGCGA